>JANOJR010000318.1:0-1810 GCA_031418855.1 Rubrivivax sp. | reverse complement strand
ACCCGGCCTCCTCCTTTACTTCGCTCCGTAGAGCGCCCCGCCGGCCTGATCGCCACCGGCCGTGGCGTTCCCAGTGGCGAACAGCCCCTCGGTGACCAGCCACGGGCGTTGGGTGGCCGATGGAGCGAAGTAAAGGAGGAGGGTCGGGTACTCCCGGCCCGGGGGACATGAGCGGAATCGGCCACCCAACGTCCGTGGCCGCCACGATGCTGCCACGCGGTCAGTTGAGAGCGAAGGCAAGCCCCCCAGTGTCTACACTGCCACCATGAGCGACGAACTGCACGACCTCTTGGCCAACAACCGGCGCTGGGCTGCCGCCACCGAAACACGCGACCCCGGCTTCTTCACCCGCCTGGCCAAGCAGCAAAACCCGCGCTACATGTGGATTGGCTGTGCTGACAGCCGCGTACCTGCGAATGAAATCACCGGCCTGGACCCGGGTGAAGTCTTCGTGCACCGCAACGTCGCCAACCTCGTCGTGCACTCGGACTTGAACGCCTTGTCGACGATCCAGTTCGCGGTGGAACACTTGAAGGTTGAACACATCATGGTCGTGGGCCACTACGGCTGCGCCGGCGTGCGTGCAGCCTTGAAGGGCACGCGCATCGGCCTGGCCGACAACTGGCTGCGCCACGTGCAAGACGTGCGCCTGCGCCATCGCAAGCGCCTGGACCATCTGCCCGCCGCCGAGCAAGAAGACATCTTGTGCGAGATGAATGTGATCGAGCAGGTCGGCAACGTCGCCTTGTCCACCGTGCTGCAAGACGCCTGGATGCGCGGTCAGAAAGTCTCCGTGCATGGCTGGGTTTATGGCCTGCGTGACGGGCTGCTCAAAGACTTGGGCGTGACGATGAACGGGCCCGAACACGTGGTGCAGGTCTTTGGTGACGCGCTCAAGCGCTACCCACGCGCCGACGTGCGCGCGCCGGAGTGAATGCATGTTCCCGCACAAGCTCACCGACGGCGGCGCCTTTGACATTGCGCAGGCGCTGATCGAAGGTTTTGATCGCCACTACCGCCTGTTCCGCGAAGCCAGTGCCAGCGCCAAACAGCGCTTCGAACAATCCGACTGGCATGGCCAGCAGCGCGCGCAGGCCGAGCGCATCGAGTTCTATGACATTCGCGTCGAAGAGTCGGTGCAGCGCCTGCGCCTGGAGTTTGGTGTCGACCAGTTGTCGATGGATATCTGGCAGCAGGTCAAGCTGCACTTCATCGGGCTGCTTACCGACCACCACCAGCCCGAGCTTGCCGAGACATTTTTTAATTCGGTGACGGCCAAGCTGCTGCACCGCAGCTACTTTCGCAACAACTTTATCTTCGTGCGCCCGGCGATATCCACCGAGTACATCGAAAACGAAGAACCGACGGCCTTGCCGACTTATCGCGCGTATTACCCGACGCGAGAGAATCTGCGCGAGACCTTGCTGCGTGTCGTGCATAACTTTCACCTGGAGGGTGAATTCGAAGACCTGCCGCGCGATATTGACGCCGTGCTGGCGGCGATGCAGGCCGAGACTAAATTGCCGCTCGCCGAGTGGCGGCTGCGCGCCAATTTTCAAATCCAGGTGCTGAGCTCAATCTTCTATCGCAACAAAGGCGCCTACATCGTGGGCAAGGTCATCAACGGCTTCAATGAGTTGCCGATGTGCCTGCCCGTGCTGCACAACGAGCACGGGCAACTCGTCATCGACACGGCGCTCTTTCGAGAAGACGAGTTGCTCATCGTCTTCAGTTTCGCGCGCGCTTACTTCATGGTCGATATGGAAGTGCCCAGCGCCTACGTGCAATTCCTGCGCAGCCTGATGCCGCG
>JANOJR010000317.1:0-24943 GCA_031418855.1 Rubrivivax sp. | reverse complement strand
GGCTGGTAGCCGCAGCCGCGGCAGCCTTCAACTGCGTGGTCGAGCAGCGCATCGACGCGCGCATGGCGCGCACCGCCTGGCGCGCCACGGCCAAAGGCGAGCTCGACAACCGGCAAACGCTGCTCTTCTCAGGCCTCTTGTCCGGCGCCGGCATGACGGTGCTGTGGCTGTGGGTCAATTCGCTCACGATGTGGCTGACCTTGACCACCTTCATCGGCTACGCCGTCATCTACACGGTGGTGCTCAAGCCGCTGACGCCGCAGAACATCGTCATCGGCGGTGCGTCGGGTGCCATGCCGCCGGTGCTGGGCTGGGCGGCCATGACGGGGGACGTCGGCCCCGAGGCTCTGATGCTGTGCCTGATCATCTTCCTGTGGACGCCGCCGCACTTCTGGGCGCTGGCGCTTTACCGCGCCGAGGACTACCGCAAGGCCGGGCTGCCGATGCTGCCCATCACCCACGGCCCCGAGTTCACGCGCTTGCAGATCTTGCTCTACACCTTCGTGCTCTTTGCCGCGACGCTGTTGCCCTTTGTGCATGGCATGAGCAGCTGGATTTACCTGGCCAGCGCGGTGGTGCTGGGCGCCATGTTCATCGCCTACGCCTTTGCGCTGTGGCGCGAGTACAGCGACGCGCTGGCGCGCAAGACCTTTCGGTTTTCGATCTGGTATTTGTCGCTGCTCTTTGCGGCGCTCTTGCTCGACCACTACCTGCTGCCATGAGCGCACAGCTTGGGCGTTATGTGGTGCTGGTGATGTTGACGGTCTGGCTGGCCGCGTGCCAGAAATCCGAGCCGCCGGCGCCGTCGTTCAAAGCCATCGACATCACCGGCGCCGACTATGCGCGTGAGCTCGGCCTGCCCGACGCCGACGGCAAGCGCCGTGTGCTCGCCGACTTCGCCGGCAAGGTGGTGATCGTCTTCTTCGGCTTCACGCAATGCCCCGACGTCTGCCCGACCACGCTGATGGAGCTGGCCAGAGTGAAGAAGGCGCTGGGCGCCGACAGTGCGCGCGTGCAAGGCATCTTTGTCACCGTCGACCCCGAGCGCGACACGCCCGAAATGCTTAAGGCCTACGTCAACAACTTCGGCGCCGACTTCTTGGCCTTGCGTGGCAGCCTCGAAGAGACGAAGACAGTGGCCAAAGACTTCAAGGTCTTTTTCGCCAAGGTGCCAGGCAAGACCGAGGGTAGCTACACCATCGACCACACGGCGGGGTCCTTCGTCTTCGACACCCAGGGCCGCGTGCGCCTCTTTACGCGCTACGGCACGGGTGCCGAGTCGCTCACCCACGACTTGAAGTTGCTGCTGGCAGCCACGCGCTGAAGGCCTGACGGTTCAGCCTGCGGTCACGGCGTCGGCCTCGATCGTTTTGCGCGCCTTCTTCAACGCCGCGACGGCGATCTGGCAGCCGACCAGAAGCTAAGGTCTGGGGGGGAAGTCGATACCTTGACACCCTAGCAGCCCGCCGTATAGTGCCTCAGCAGCCAGGTTCACAACCTCGCTGCAGCGTCTTTCGTCAGGCCCGCAGGTGAACCCATACGCCGGAGAAATCAACAATGAAGATGCTTCGCCACTACTTCATCAGTGACAACCTCGACGATCTGGAGGTCCTCGAGGAGCAGCTTGAGGCGCAGGGCGTCCCCACCCCTCAGATCCACGTGCTCAGCTCGAATGATGCCGACGTGGAACGGCACGCGCACCTGCATGCCGTGCAGTCCGTACTGAGAAGCGATGTGGTGCATTCGACGACGCTCGGCGCCATGGTCGGCGTCGTCGCCGTGATCCTGGTTCTCTCGATGGCGCACTTCGCGGGTTGGACGCAGACCGCCGCTGGCTGGATGCCGTTCATCTTCCTCGCCGTGATCCTGCTGGGCTTTTGCACCTGGGAAGGTGGCTTCCTGGGCATTCAGAAGCCCAACCACAACTTCGCGCGTTTCGAGCAAGCCCTGAAAGACGGCAAGCACATCTTCTTCGTCGACCTCGTGCCGCAGCAGGAGGCCACCCTGGACAAGGTCCTTAAGGCGCACCCGAAGGTCGAACTCGCGGGCACCGGCACCTCGGCGCAACACTGGCTCGTGACACTTCAGAAGAAGCTGGGCATGTACCACCACACGCCCAGCGCGGCTTTCCGCCCCTTGGGCGAGTAATCGCCAGGGCGGCGTCGGCCTCCCAGCGGCGCCAGCAGGCGCCAGGGCTCCGTCAGGGCTTTGCCGGCACCGTCGGCGGGTCGGCGCCGAAGAACGTGCCCCGCGTGATGAAGGTGTAGTTGGCTTCGAGCGCGCCGATGGCCAGCAGCGTGATCAGCAGCAGCGGCGGCACCAGGATGACGTACACCAGGGCCAGCCGCTCCCACATCATGTGCATGAACACGGCGATGATCAGGCCCGCCTTCAGGAACATGAACACCAGGATGAGACCCCAGCGCAGCAGGCCCTGGACGTGGAAGTAGTCGACCAGATACGAGGCGATGCTGAGCACGAACAGCAGGCCCCAGATCTTGAAGTAGACGCCCAGCGGATGCTGCTGGCCCTGCGCCCCCGAAGACGCGCCCGCGGGTGCATGATGATGTTCGCCTGCATGTGCCATATGCCGCTCCTGCCCGTTTGCCAAGGTCGAACTACCAGAGGTAGAAGAACGCAAAGATGAAGACCCAGACCAGATCGACGAAGTGCCAGTACAGGCCCATGATTTCGACGATCTCATAGTTGCCCCGACGCCCGGTCATGAAGCCCGGCCGCTCCTGTTCCAGGTCGCCGCGTCGGACTTTCACCGCCACGATGATCAGGAAGATCACGCCGATGGTCACGTGCGTGCCGTGGAAACCGGTGATCATGAAAAACGCCGACCCGAACTGCGCCGCGCCCCAGGGGTTGCCCCAGGGGCGCACCCCTTCGTGGATCAGCTTGGTCCACTCGAAGGCCTGCATGCCAACGAAGGTGGCTCCCAGCACCGCCGTGAGCACCAACAGGATGAAGGTCGTGCGTCGATCGCGCCGTTTACCGTAGTTCACCGCCAGCGCCATCGTGCCGCTGCTGCTGATGAGCACGAAGGTCATGATCGCGATCAGCAGCAGGGGCACGTCCTTGCCGAACATCGACAGCGAAAAGACCTGGCTCGTGTTGGGCCAGGGCACGGTGGTCGACATGCGCACCGTCATGTACGAGATCAGGAAACTGCCGAAGATGAAGGTGTCGCTGAGCAGGAAGAGCCACATCATCGGCTTGCCCCAGGGCACGTTCTTGAACGCGCGCTGGTCCGACGAAAAGTCCGCCGAAACGCTTTGCAGGCCTTTGGGCTGCGACAACGCCGAACCGCTCATGTCATGCGAAGCCATGGCGAGCAACCTCCCTCATCGATGTTTGCCGGAGTCACAGGGCTTCACAGTGGCACGGATGTCGAGCAGATCGACAGCCCCAGGAAGTTCGATGCCAGCACCGCAAACAGCACGAGCCAGACGACGAGCAGAAAGTGCCAGTAGATCGCGCACAGCTCGACCCCGAGCAAGAGCCTGTCTGCCTTGGCCCCTTGCCACACGCGTGCCGACGTGCGGGTCCAGGCCACCAGGCCACCCAGCACATGCAGGCCGTGCACCGCCGTGAGCATGTAGAAAAAACCCGTGGCCGCGCTGTTGGCGACGAAGTAGCCGGCATCGTTGAGCTGCTTCCAGACGGCGAGTTGCCCGGCCACGAAACCCAAGGTGAGCACGCCCGTGGCGAGCAGGCCCGCCTTAACCCCTGGAAGGTCGCGCCGACGCGCCGCGACCACGGCCCACTGAATGGCCACGCTGGCCAGCGCCAGCACGACGCTGTTCAGCGTCAGCAAGCGGGGTTGGGGCAAGGGCGTCCAGTCGAGGTAGTTGATGCGCATCGCATAGGCGCTGACGAACAGAGCAAACAAGGACGTGGCCACCGCCAGGAACACCCACAGCGCGGTCTTGGCGGGCGGCTGCCTGAGCAGCGAGCCGTGCACGTCCTGCGCGCCAACCACAGCGACCCACGGCTGCATGTTGACGCTCTGCTTGACGAGCCACCAGACCACGGCGCCCATCAGCAGCGCCAGGAATCCCAGGGTGATGGTCACGGCCGTGTCCTCGATTGGCTAGGGTTTTGACCAGGCGCCACGGGCGACCTCGGCCGGGGCGACGTTCTGCGGGATGTAGTCCTGTTGCACCCCCGGCACGCTGAAGTCGTAGGCCCAGCGATAGACCACCGGCAGCTCCTTGCCGAAGTTGCCGTGCGTTGGCGGGGTGTGCTCGGTTTGCCACTCGAGCGAGGTGGCGTCCCAGGGATTGCCGCCGGACGGCTCGCCCTTGCGGTAGCTGCGCACGAGGTTGTAGAAGAAGATGAACTGCGCCGCACCGACGACCAGCGCCGCCAGCGTGATGGCCACGTTCAGCGAGTGCGCCGATTCGGGAATGAAGTTCGTGCCGCTGATCGCATAGTAGCGCCGGGGTACACCCAGGAACCCCAGGTAGTGCATCGGGTAGTAGATGGCGGAGCTGCCGACGAAGGTGATCCAGAAGTGGACCTTGCCCAGCGGCTCGCTCATCATGCGCCCGGTGACCTTGGGGTACCAGTGGTAGATCGCGCCGAACACCACCATGATCGGCGCGATGGCCATCACCATGTGGAAGTGGGCGACCACGAACATGGTGTCCGACAGCGGCAGGTCGACCACCACGTTGCCCAGGAACAGGCCGGTGAGGCCGCCGTTGACAAAGGTGAAGATGAAGCCGATCGCAAACAGCATCGGCGTGTTCAGACGTATGTTGCCGTGCCACAGCGTCAGCACCCAGTTGTAGACCTTGATCGCCGTCGGCACGGCGATGATCAGCGTGGTCGTCGCGAAGAAGAATCCGAAGTACGGGTTCATGCCGCTGACGTACATGTGGTGCGCCCAGACGATGAAGCTCAAGCCACCGATGGCCACGATGGCCCAGACCATCATGCGGTAGCCGAAGATGTTTTTGCGCGCATGGATGGCCAACAGGTCCGAGACGATGCCGAACGCCGGCAGCGCAACGATGTAGACCTCGGGGTGGCCGAAGAACCAGAACAGGTGCTGGAACAGCACCGGGCTGCCGCCCGCGTGGCCGAGTGGCTCACCCCTGGAGATGATGGCCGGCATGAAGAAGCTGGTGCCCAGCAACAAGTCCAGCAGCATCATGATGGCGCTGACGAACAGCGCCGGAAAGGCCAGCAGCGCCAGCACCGTGGCCATGAAGATGCCCCAGATGGTCAACGGCAGACGCATCATGGTCATGCCGCGTGTGCGTGCCTGCAGCACCGTGACCACGTAGTTCAGGCCGCCCATCGTGAAGCCGATGATGAAGAAGGCCAGCGAGACGAGCATCAGGATGATGCCCCAGGTCGCGCCGGGCGTGCCGTCGAGGATCACCTGCGGCGGGTACAGCGTCCAGCCCCCGCCCGTCGGCCCGCCGGGCACGAAGAAGCTCGCCACCAGCAGCACCACGGCCAGCAGGTAGATCCAGTAGCTGAGCATGTTGACGTAGGGGAACACCATGTCGCGGGCGCCCACCATCAAGGGGATCAGGTAGTTGCCGAAGCCGCCGAGGAAGAGCGCGGTCAGCAGGTACACCACCATGATCATCCCGTGCATGCTGACCATCTGCAGGTAGTTGCTTGGGTTGATGAAAGAGAACTGGTTGGGGAACCCAAGCTGCAACCGCATCAGCCACGACAGCACCAGCGCCACCACACCGATGCCGATGGCGGTCACGGCGTACTGGATGGCGATGACCTTGGCGTCCTGGCTCCAGATGTACTTGCCGATGAAGGTCTTCGGGTGGTACAGATCCATCTCGCCGACTTCGGCGGGCGGGGCGTAGTCCGATGCATCATGCGCAACAGTTTCAGACACTGGCATCTCCTGTTCACCGAATCTTCACCGCCCCGGGCCCCGGCAGCGGCAAAGGGAACTCACTTCGCGTTGATGTACGCGACGATGTCGTGGATCGACTTGTCGTCACGCAGCATGGCGGCCATCGAACCCATCTGTGCGCCGTAGAGGTCCTGATGATGCGCGCCGCGAATCCCGTCGCGGAAGTTTTTCAACTGCGTCACCATGTACCAGTCACTCATGCCCTTCAAACGCGGCGCGTTGGTGGCCTCGATGCCTTGCCCGGCGGCGCCGTGGCAGGCCGCGCAGGTTTCGTAGCGCTGATGGCCCTTGTTGGCGTCCCCCGTGACGGTGGGCAGCGCCGCCTTGTCCGCCAGCGTGCCGATGTAGGCCACCACATCTGCGATCGCAGCGTCGTCGCTGAGCAATGCCGCCATCGGCGCCATCAGCTTGCCGAAGGTGTCCTTCGCGTGCGCGCCGCGAACCCCGGTTTTGAACAGCGTCAGTTGGCGCTTGAGGTACCAGGCGCCTTGCCCGGACAGCTTGGGCGCGTTGAGCGCAGTCAGGCCCTCGCCCTGCGCACCATGGCAAGCCGCGCAGGTGGTGTAGAGGGCCTGGCCGGTGGCCGCATTGCCCTTGGGTCTGGCCTGCCACTGGGCAAAGGTCGGTTGCGCCGCCAGCCATTTCTGAAACGCTGGTTCTTCGTCGACGACGATGCGCCCCCGCATGACGAAGTGGCCAACGCCGCACAACTCTTCGCACAGCAGGTCGAACTCACCCGTGCGCGTGGGCGTGAACCAGACGCTGGTGACCAGGCCCGGCACGAGGTCCATCTTGACGCGGATCTGCGCCACCGAAAAGTTGTGCAGCACGTCGAGCGAGCGCAGCAGCATGTTCACGGGCTTGCCCAGGGGCAGGTGCAACTCCGGGTTTGCGATCAGGATGTCGTCCTGGCCGTTGGGATCTGCCGGGTTCATGCCAAACGGGTTGCCCGAGTTGACGAAGCGCGCATGCACCGTACCGAGCTTGCCGTCCTTGCCCGGGAACCGATACTGCCACCGCCATTGCTGGCCGATGGCTTCAACCTGTGCGGCGTCCTTGGGCACGTCGACGAACTTCGCCCATACCACCAAGCCGGGCGCCAGCATGGAGGCCACGCCGACCGAGGTCACCCCGAAGAGCCACCATTCGAGCTTTTTGTTCTCGGGCTCGTAACTGGCGCGGCGGTCGCTGCGGTGGCGGAAGCGAAAGATCGCGTAGGCCATGAACAGGTTGACGGCGACGAAGACGATGCCCGTGACCCAGAACGTGATGCTGATGGTGGTGTCGATAGCCCCCCAGTTGGAAGCGATCGGTGTGAAGTACCACGGGCTGACGAAGTGAAACAGCAAGGACGCGGCCACCAAGAGCACCAATACGATCGCGACCCCCATGCAGGATCTCCTCGTTGCGGCTAGCGTTGAGTGAACGGACTTCGTTGCCGCCGTTCGGCGCGGCGGGCGCATTCTGTAGGCGGACTCTAAGTGGCTTCCAGACTGTGCGCTGCCCAGGCAAGCACGCCTTGTCAGGTTCGTTGATCGGCAGTACAAGGAAACGACATGCCTCTGCTCCACCCCGGCGAATCAACTGAAAACATTGGCTCCGCGCTGCGGCGCCCGAGCTTCAACGCCGCGCCAGGGCACTGGAGCCCACCATCCCGGGCGTTCGCCGATCGCGGCGCCCCGGGGTCCGATCACCACTTCTCGACGAGGTTTCCATGGACCTTCAGCTGCAGCGGCAAGGCGGCGTAAGCCGCGAGATCGATTGGTTTGCCGCCGGCGTCGCCGGCTTCGCCGCCGGCGCGTTGATGATGGTGCTCGAGCTGACCTGGGCCGCCTCGATGAGTAGCGACGGGCCATGGCGCATCACGCAACTCATCGCGGCGCTGACGCTGGGCAGCGAGTCGACGCTGAGTGTTGCGCCGTCGAAATTCAACCTGGCCAATACGGCGGCGGCGCTGGTGACCCACTATGCCTTGGGCATCTTCTCGGGCTTCGTCCTGGCCTGGATCCTGACGCTGATGCACCGCGTCGGCAAGCTCGGGGTCGCCGAAGCTGTCGGTGCTGCGTTCGGTGCCGTCATCTACGTTGTGAACTTCCATCTGTTGACTGCCGTGGCGCCGTGGTTTATCGAGTTGCGTGGCTGGGCCACGTTCATGTTGAACGTGATCTTCGGGATCGTCGCGGCAGCCCTGTATTCGCGACTGTCCAGACGCGCAAAGGATGCGGAGGACAAGCGTTGATGCCGGCACCGACGCCGTCGCTCGCTATGCCGCGGCGGGCAGGGACGACAGAAAGGGCATTTGAATTTCCTATCGTTCGAGCGCGAGGCGCACAAGAACGCCCTGCATGCGGCCGTTCTAGCGCAGCCTGAGCTTGCTGCCCTGATGGGCGACGGGTGGGCGCGCCACGCGTCACCGTTGGCAGCGCCGTTGCATCGTCATGTGCGGCTGACGGGCCAGAGGCAGGCCAAGCACGCGCTCTACCGCGACAACCGACAGCTCAACGGCTGGCCCGGTCCTTACGTGCTAACGCCTATGTTGTTGGGCGCCGTCCGCGTGGTGGTGCCGCGCGGCCGGCTGCGCCGCAGCTTCCTCGAGTGCAGGCATGAGGCCGCGCAGGCCTTGTCCGAAAGCGACGTGCAGCTGCGGTCGCGAGTGGCCCCGGCGCCGGCGCGCCTGTTGCCCGAGGTCTGCCACGCGTGTGAAGTCCACCCCTACCTGATCGATCCGTTGGGCCAGTGGACGATGCGCATGCTGGCGCAGGCCGAGCATGAGCACGTCAGGCCTGACCTCGAACGCCCGCTGCGCGCGGCGGCGTCGTCGGGCCGGCCAGGCCGGGCCTAAGCATGACGAGCGCGACGCTGGTCGACTTCGCGCCTGCACTGCGCCTGGCGCTCGGGGGTGCTCTTGATCGCCGCGTTGCCACTGGGCTATCTGTGGCTGCGTGGTCGCGGTGCCAGCGCCGCACTGCGGCTGTCGATGTTGTCAGCCGTCTCGCTCTTCCTCAGCTTCGACCTCGTCGTCTTTGGCGCTTTCACGCGCCTGTGCGACTGCGGCCTGGCCTGCCCCGATCGGCCCGGCTGCTATGGCCAGGCCAGCCCGCTGGACGCTATCGGCGACAGCCGGCTGGCCGAGCAGCTCGCTCCCACCGGCCCGGCGAGCCTGCCCAAGGCCTGGATCGAAATGATCCACCGTTACCTGGCCATGACGGTGGGCTTGCTCATCATGGTGATGGCGGCCTACAGCTGGCTGCTGTGGCGGCGCAGCACGAGGCTCTGTTGCAGCGGCCTATGCCCTTGACGCGACCCACGCGGCGCAAGCTGGTGGCGGCCATCGCCGCCTTCGCGGCGCAGGCGGCCCTGGGAGGCTGGGTCAGCACCAACTACGCCGTACTGGCCTGCCGTGAGTTCCCGCTGGGTAACGGCCAGTGGTGGCCTGAGATGGACTTCGCCTACGGCTTCACGGTACTGCGCGCGCTCGGCCGCAGCGGCCACGGCGACGTCTTGCCAGTGGTCGCGCTGGTGGCCGCGCTGGTGGCCATTCACATGGTGCATCGCTGGTTTGCTGTGTTCGTGGTGTTGGCGATGGCCTGCCTGGTGCGATGCCTGTGGCGTGAGCAAGCCGCACCAGCGCGGCGTTTTGCCTGGCTGTTACTGGCCTTGCTGATGGCGCAGCTGCTCAGTGGTTTATCCAACGGCGTGCTGGGCTGGCCGCTGGTTGCTGCGCTGGCGCACTCGGCCGTCGCGGCGGCGTTGGTGCTGACCGTGGTGTTGCTGTCGGCGCGTGGGCGGTCTGACGCCGCCGCTACCTAGAATCCCCGCTCCCCATGTCGCAATCGATCACCACCGCCGCCATCCACCCACGCTGGTCGCAGTTCTACGCGCTGACCAAACCGCGCGTGGTGCAGTTGATTGCCTTTTGTGCGCTCATCGGAATGTTGCTGGCGCAACCGGGTTGGCCCGACCTGCCGCGGGTGGTGCTTGCCACGCTGGGCATCTGGCTGGTGGCCAGCGCAGCGGCGGCCTTCAATTGCGTCGTCGAGCAACGCATCGACGCCCGCATGGCACGCACCGCCTGGCGCGCCACCGCCAAAGGTGAGCTCGACAACCGGCAGACCTTGCTCTTCTCGGCCCTCTTGTGCGGCGCCGGTATGGCCGTGCTGTGGCTGTGGGTGAACGCCTTGACGATGTGGCTGACGCTGGCCACCTTCATCGGTTACGCGGTGATCTACACCATCGTGCTCAAACCGCTGACACCGCAGAACATCGTCATCGGTGGCGCCTCGGGCGCGATGCCGCCGGTGCTGGGCTGGGCGGCGATGACGGGCGATGTTGGCCCCGAAGCGATGATGCTGTGCCTGATCATCTTCCTGTGGACGCCGCCGCACTTCTGGGCGCTGGCGCTGTACCGCGTCGAGGACTACCGCAAGGCGGGGCTGCCCATGCTGCCCATCACGCACGGGCCGGAATTCACGCGGCTGCACATCTTGCTCTACACCTTCGTGCTCTTCGCCGCCACGCTGTTGCCCTTTGTGCGCGGCATGAGCAGCTGGCTCTACCTTGCCAGCGCCGTCGTGCTGGGGGCGATGTTCATCGGCCACGCCTTTGCCCTGTGGCGTCGCTACAGCGACGCGCTGGCGCGCAAGACGTTTCGGTTTTCGATCTGGCATTTGTCGCTGCTCTTTGCGGCGCTCTTGCTCGACCACTACCTGCTGCCATGAGCGCACATCTTGGGCGTTATGTTCTTCTAGCGGCTTTGGCGTTGCTGCTGGCGGCGTGCCAGAAAACAGAGGCCCCGGCGCCTTCGTTCAAAGCCATCGACATCACCGGTGCCGACTACGCGCGTGAGCTCGGCCTGCCCGACGCCGACGGCAAACGCCGCGTGCTCGCCGACTTCACCGGCAAGGTGGTCGTCGTCTTCTTCGGTTTCATGCAGTGCCCCGACGTTTGCCCGACCACGCTGCTGGAGCTGGCCACTGTCAAAAAGGCGCTGGGCGCGGACGGCGCGCGTGTGCAGGGCATCTTCGTGACCGTCGACCCCGAGCGCGACACGCCCGAGCTGCTGAAGGCCTACGTCAACAACTTCGGCGCTGACTTCGTGGCCCTGCGCGGCACGGTGGACGAGACCAAGGCGGTGGCCAAAGGCTTCAAGGTCTTCTTCGCCAAGGTGCCGGGCAAGACCGAGGGCAGCTACACCGTGGACCATACGGCGGGCTCGTACGTCTTCGACACCCAGGGCCGCGTGCGCCTCTTCACGCGCTACGGCACGGGTGTCGAGGCGCTGACGCATGACTTGAAAGTGTTGCTCGCCGCCAAGCCTTGAAGCGCTGCGGCGTGGCGGCCGCGCGCTGTCTCAGCCGCCGATCAACGCGTCCGCCTCGATGGCCTTGCGCATCTTCTTCAGCGCCGCCACTTCGATCTGCCGAATGCGCTCGGCGCTGACGCCGTACTCGCCGGCCAGGTCGTGCAGCGTCATGCCGCCCGAGCTGTCGTCGTTGACCTTCAACCAACGCTCTTCCACGATGCGGCGGCTGCGCGCGTCCAGCGTGGCCAGCGCCTGCGTGATGCCGTCGCTGGACATCCAGTCGCGGTGCTGCGCTTCGAGCGCGCGGGTCGGCTCGGTGCTGTCGTCGGCCAGGTAGGCGATCGGGGCGTAGGACTCTTCGCCGTCGTCGTTGGTCGGCTCCAGGGCGACGTCACCGCCACCCATGCGCGTTTCCATCTCGATGACTTCTTCGGGCTTGACGTTGAGATCACGGGCGACCTTTGCGACCTCGCTCGGCGTGAGCGTGTTGCGGTGCGTGTCGGCGTCGAGCGCCTCTTCCTTCAAGCCTTGCTTCATGGAGCGCAGGTTGAAGAAGAGCTTGCGCTGCGCCTTGGTCGTGGCCACTTTGACCATGCGCCAATTTTTGAGGATGTACTCGTGGATCTCGGCGCGGATCCAGTGCAGCGCGTAGCTCACCAGGCGCACACCTTGCTCCGGGTCGAAGCGCTTCACTGCCTTCATCAGGCCGACGTTGCCCTCTTGAATCAGGTCGCCCTGGGGCAGGCCGTAGCCCATGTACTGGCGCGACACCGAAACCACCAGCCGCAGGTGCGACAACACCATGCGGCCGGCGCATTCCAGGTCGCCGTGGTCGCGCAGGCGCCGCGCGAACGCGAGCTCTTCCTGCGGCGTGAGCATGGGCAGCCGATTGGCCGCGCTGATGTAGGCGTCAAGGTTGCCCAGCGAGGGCACCAAAGCCCAGGGGTCGCGGACAGACAAGGCGGTGGCAGTGGACATGTTCGTAGACGCTCCAAAGCGGGCCGGGGCCCGAAAGTGGCGGCATATTAGCACTCCGTGGACGGGAGTGCTAAGACCCGTGTGCGCAGCCTTGCGCGGCGTCAATCGTTGCTATTGATGTGAGCGCAGGCTCTCATCTAGCGATCGCCATATCAAGACCTGGAAGGCGAGGTGGACTGGGTGGGCACGACGGTGGGTGCGCGGGTCACGCGTACCTTGCTGCCCGTGGTGACGATGATCACGGGGTCACCGGGGTTCAAAGTTTCGCCGGCTTTGGCCTGCACGATGGCGCGGCGCTCACCGCTCTTCAGCTGCACCAGGATCTCTACCGCCTCTTCACGCGTGGCGCTGCGCTCGACCGCGTTGCCCACCACCGCGCCGACCACGGCGCCCAGCACGCCCACCGCCACCGCCTCGCGCCGGCCACCGACCGACGAGCCGGCCACGCCGCCGATGACACCACCGGCCGTCGCGCCGACGCCGCTTTGGGTGCCTTCCACCGTCACCGGCCGCAGCGAAAGCACCACGCCGTCGATCACCGTGGACATCTGCTGCGCGTCGCGGCGGCTGATGACATCCGGGCTGGTGGTTGTGCAGGCGCCCAGTAGGAGCGTGGCGGCAAGGGCGAACGTGGTGAGCGTGAAGCGTGATGTCATGGCATGTCCAGGTTGGGATAAGGGTTTGCGTGAGGTCGGACCAGGCCGGCGCCGCGAGAGTTCCCCGCGCCTAGGCAAAGAGAGGTGTCGCGCCGCTAACCGTGCAGCCGGCTGCTCCGTGGCACCGAGGCCAACAGGAAGTCCATCTGGTCGGCGACGATGCGCCGCCCGCGCAGGATCATGTCCTCGTGCAGGCTGGGCACGTAGGGCAGGTACATCAGGCTCATGCGCGCTTCTTCGGGCAGGCGGTTGCCCTTGTGGCCGTTGCAGCCGCGACAGGCGGTGATGCAGTTCATCCAGGTGTCGTGGCCACCGCGCGAGACCGGCAGGATATGTTCGCGCGTCAACTCGTCCAGGTGAAAGTGGCCACCACAGTAGGCGCAGACCTGGCGGTCGCGCACAAAGAGCTTGCTGTTGCTCAGCGCCGGCGCCTGGCGCCAGGCGCGCGAGGGAATGACGCCGCGCACAGCGATGATGGGGTGCACGTCGATGCGCGACTGGATGCCCGTACTGCGCTGGATGCCGCCACGCAATACTTGGAAGGCGTCGCCCAACGTCCAGGCTACCGCGTCACTGGCGTACAGGATCGCAGCCTCGCGCGCGGCGATCCACGCTTGGGGCCGGCCTGAAATGTCGAGCTGCAGCACGTCCATGCTCCCGAGGGTAACCAACTTGCCGCGTTCGCTCAATGACCGTCTTCCCGGGCTGTCTTCCCTTAGAGCGCGCAGCGGGCAAATCCCAGGCGCGGCCCGAGCCGTGCGGTTCTAGGCGCACCGGCCTAGAAAAAGCTGACCCTGCGCGCACTGGGCCTGGCGTCTTCTGCGCAAAATAGAACGATCGTTCGTTTCATTGCGAGACCTGCTTGAACCCCATCGCGATCGTCCCCGCTGCTCGCACTGCCAGCCCGACCCGGCCCCAGCACAAGGGCCAACAAACACGCGCGGCCATTCTTGAAGCGGCTCTGGCGCAGGCTTCCCACATGGGGCTCGAAGGTTTGTCGATCGGTGCGCTGGCCGACGCCGCGCAGATGAGCAAGTCGGGCGTTTTCGCGCACTTCGGCTCGCGCGAAGAGCTGCAGATCTCCGTGATTCGCGAGTACCACACGCGCTTTGAAGAAGAGGTGTTCTTCCCCTCGATGCTTGAGGCCCGCGGCTTGCCACGCTTGCAGGCATTGTTCGAACGCTGGATCCACCGCGTCTCCAAAGAGCTCGACTCGGGCTGCATCTACATCAGCGGCGCCGTCGAGTTTGACGACCGCCCCGGCCCCGTGCGCGACGCGCTGGCCGAGATGGTGCGGGCCTGGCACGGCGCGCTGCGTCGGGCCATCCAGATCGCCATCGACGAAGGCCATTTGCGCGCCGACACCGACGCCTTGCAGATGCTTTTCGAGATGCACGGCCTGATCCTCGCCCTGCACCACGACGCGCGTTTCTTGCGCGACCCCGGCGTGCTTGACCGCGTGCGCGGCGGCTTTGCGCGCTTGCTCGCGCACTACCAGCCCGGCGCCACTGCGGCGCGCCGGCGTGCCGCACCTAAACGCTGAACCACGCGCTGAGCCAAACGCTGAACCAAGCGCTGAACCCCATTCCTACCAGGAGCCTCCATGCCAACCTACACCCCACCACTGCGCGACATGCAGTTCATCCTGCATGAACTGTTGGACGCCAGCACCACCCTGCGCAACTTGCCGCGGCACAAAGACATCGACGCCGACACCATCAACGCCGTGCTCGAAGAAGGTGGCAAGTTCGCTGCCGAGGTGCTGTTCCCACTGAACCGCAGCGGCGACGCTGAAGGCTGCACGCTGGACACCAGCACGCATGAAGTGCGCACGCCCAAAGGCTTCAAAGAGGCCTACGAAAGGTATGTCGAAGGCGGCTGGCCCAGCCTGAGCTGCGACCCGGCCTACGGTGGCCAGGGCTTGCCTATCGTGCTGAACCAGTGCTTCTACGAAATGCTGAATTCGGCCAATCAGGCCTGGGCGATGTACCCGGGCCTCTCGCACGGCGCTTACGAGTGCATCAAGCTCAGCGGTAGTGAGGCGCAAAAGACCACCTACCTGCCCAAGCTCACCAGTGGCGAATGGACCGGCACCATGTGCCTGACCGAGTCGCACTGCGGTACTGATCTGGGCATGCTGCGCACCAAGGCCGAGCCACATGCCGACGGCAGCTGGCGCATCACCGGCGAGAAGATCTTCATATCGGCGGGCGAGCACGACATGGTGCCCAATATCGTGCACTTGGTGTTGGCGCGTCTGCCAGGCGCGCCCGTCGGCAGCAAAGGCATCTCGCTCTTTGCCGTGCCGAAGTTTCTTGTCAACGCCGATGGAACCTTAGGCGAGCGCAACCCGATCTACTGCGGCGCCATTGAGCACAAGATGGGCATCCACGGCAACGCCACCTGCCAGATCAATCTCGACGGCGCCGTGGGCACCTTGGTCGGCGAGCCGCACCGCGGCCTGGCTGGCATGTTCGTGATGATGAACGCGGCGCGCCTGGGCGTCGGCAACCAGGGCTTGGGCCTGACTGAAGTGGCCTACCAAAACGCCGTGGTCTACGCCAAAGACCGCATCCAGATGCGCAGCCTCTCAGGCCCCAAAGCGCCCGAGCGCGCGGCCGACCCCATCATCGTGCACCCCGACGTGCGCAAGATGCTGCTCACCGCGCGCGCCTATGCCGAAGGCGCACGGGCGATGTCTTGTTATGTGGCACTTTTGATTGACCGCGAACTCGCCACTGAGGACGAGGACGAGAAGCGCGAATGCGCCGACCTGGTGGCATTGCTGACCCCCATCAGCAAAGCCTTTCTCACCGACAACGCCTGGCTCGCCACCTCGCACTGCATGCAGGTCTACGGCGGCCACGGCTACATCAGCGAGTGGGGCATGGAGCAGTACGTGCGCGACGCACGCATCAACATGATTTACGAAGGCACCAACACCATTCAGTCGCTGGACCTGCTGGGCCGCAAGGTGCTGGGTGACAACGGCGCCAAGCTCAAGAAGTTCGGAAAATTGATCGCCGAGTTCGTTGAAGACGAAGGTGTTGATGAAGCCATGCAAGAGTTCATCAACCCGCTCGCGGACCTGGGCGACAAGGTCACCAAGCTGACCACCGAGCTCGGCATGAAAGCCTTCGGCAACGCCGATGAAGTGGGCGCGGCGGCGGTGGACTACCTGCGCGTCTGCGGCCACCTCGTCTTCGCCTACTTCTTCGCGCGCATGGCCAAGATCGCGCTGGCCAAGCAGGCTTCGGGCGACACGTTTTATGTGGCCAAGCTGGCCACCGCGCGCTTTTACTTCGCCAAGCTGCTGCCCGAAACAGCGGGGCTCATCCGCAGCGCGCGCGCAGGCGTGGCGCCCCTGATGGCCATGGACGAAGCGCTGTTCTAGAGTTCACCCCCCCATTGATTCACGGAGACACCGACCATGTTCAAAACCCTCACCGCCGTTTCATTGTTAGCCGCAGCGTCGCTGGCCATGGCGCAAGCCACGCCCGTGGGCTTGTGGAAGACCATCGACGACGAAACCAAACAAGAGAAGTCGCTGGTGCGTATCAGCGACGCCGCGGGCGTGCTCAGCGGCAAGATCGAGAAAGTCACCGACGCCACGAAGCAAGACTCGGTGTGCGACAAGTGCAGCGACGCGCGCAAGGACAAGAAGGTGCTGGGCATGACCATCGTCGAAGGCGTGAAGAAAAACCCCGACGAAGCCTATTGGGACGCCGGCACCATCCTCGACCCCAACAACGGCAAGGTCTACAAAGTGCGCATGACGCCCAAGGACGGCGGTAAGACGCTCGACGTGCGTGGCTACATCGGCGCGCCGATCCTGGGCCGAACACAGACCTGGATCCGGGTCGAATAAGGGGTGCTATTCGTGAACCGATTCCAAGTCCGAAAAGTCGCCGTGCTCGGCGCCGGCGTGATGGGCGCGCAGATCGCCGCGCATCTCGTCAATGTCAACGTACCCGTGGTGTTATTCGACCTGCCCGCCAAAGACGGCGCGAAGAACGGCATCGTCAACAAAGCCATCGAAGGGTTGAAAAAACTCAAGCCCTCGCCATTGGGCGTGGCGGACGACGCGGCGCGCATTGAAGCCGCGAACTACGACGAGCACCTGGACAAGCTGCGCGAGTGCGACCTCATCATCGAGGCCATCGCCGAGCGGCTGGACTGGAAGAAGGCGCTGTACGAGCGCATCGCGCCGGTCGTGGCCGCGCACGCCATCGTGGCCAGCAATACCTCGGGCCTGTCGATCACCAAGCTGGCCGAGTCGGTGCCTGAAGCGATGCGCGCGCGCTTTTGCGGCATCCACTTCTTCAACCCGCCGCGCTACATGCAGCTGGTGGAGTTGATCGCTACCGCCACCACCTCGCCCGAGGTGCTGGACCAGCTCGAAGCCTTCGCCACCACGGCGCTGGGCAAAGGCGTGGTGCGCGCGCAGGACACGCCCAACTTCATCGCCAACCGCGTCGGCATCGCCGGCATGCTGGCGACGATGAAAGAGGCCGAGACCTTTGGCCTGAGCTACGACGTGGTGGACGACCTCACCGGCAAGAAGCTCGGCCGTGCGTCGTCGGGCACTTTTCGCACCGCCGACGTGGTGGGCCTGGACGTGATGTTCCACGTCATCAAGACGCTGCAAGACAACCTGGCGGGCGACCCGTTCTTCCCCAGCTACACCACCCCTGCGGTGTTAGCAAAGTTGATGGAGCAAGGCGCGCTGGGCCAGAAGAGCGGCGCGGGTTTCTACAAGAAGGTGGGCAAAGACATCCTGCGTCTGGACCCGGCCACGGCCGAGTACGTGGCGGCAGGCGGCAAGGCCGACACCATCGTCGATCGCATCTTGAAGAAGCCGCCCGGCGAGCGCCTGAAGCTGCTGCGCGAGTCGAGCAACCCGCAGGCGCAGTTCCTGTGGGCCATCCAGCGCGACGCCTTTCACTACGCCGCCGTGCACCTGGGCGACATCGCCGAGTCCGCGCGTGACATCGACCTGGCCATGCGCTGGGGCTTTGGCACGCAGCAAGGCCCCTTCGAGCTGTGGCAACAAGCCGGCTGGAAGCAGGTGGCCACGTGGGTCAAGGAAGACATCGATGCTGGCAAAGCGCTGTGCAAGGCGCCGCTGCCGGACTGGGTGTTTGACGGCACGGTTGCTGAAAATGCGGGTGTGCACACCGCAGAAGGCTCGTGGAGTGCAGCAGCGCAGCGCTTCATCGCGCCGCGCCAGTTGCCGGTCTACACACGCCAACACTTCCGCGAAAACGTGACGGGCGGCGGCGAGATTGCGCCTTTGAAGAGCGGCACCGAGCTCTGGCGCAACGACGAGATTCGCCTGTGGACGCCCGACGGTGAGGTGCTGGTGGCAAGCATCACCGCGAAGCTGCACCTCATCAGCCCGGCGGTGAGCGAGGGGCTGGTCAAGGCCGTGGCGCTCGCCGAGGCCGGCTACCAAGGCCTGGTGATCTGGTCGCCGGACGATGTGTTTTCGGCCGGCGCCAACCTTGAAGCACTGTTGCCGGTGTTCATGAAGCTTGGCGGCAAAGGCATCATTCCCGAGCAGAAGAAGCTGCAAGACATGATGCTGCGCTTGCGCTACGCCGGCGTGCCCGTCGTCAGCGCCATTCGAGGGCTAGCACTTGGCGGCGGTTGCGAGATCGCCATCCACAGCGCACGGCGCGTGGCGCACATGGAAAGCTATGTCGGCTTCGTCGAAGTCGGTGTCGGCCTGGTGCCGGGTGGCGGCGGCCTGGCCTACATCGCGCGCCGCGCGGCGGAGATGGCCGCAGCTGGCAACGCCAGCGCCGACCTCTTCGCCTTCGTCCGCGACGCCTTCACCAGCGCGGCCACGGCCAAGGTGGCCACGAGCGCGCTCGAAGCGAAAAAGATGGGTTACTTGCTCGAAGGCGACATCATCGTGCCGCACCGCGACGAGCTGCTCTTCGTGGCCATCGCGCAAGCCAAAGCGATGTTCGCCAGCGGCTATCGCGCGCCGGCGCGCGCGCTCTTCCCGGTGGCCGGCCGAAGTGCCGTCGCCACCATCAAGGGCCAGCTCGCCAACATGCGCGACGGCGGCTTTATCAGCGCGCACGACTTTCACATCGGCACGCTCATCGCCGAGGTGGTGTGCGGCGGTGATGTCGACGCCGGCACCTTGGTCAATGAAGACTATTTGATGGCCATGGAGCGCAAGGCTTTCTGCGGCCTGCTCGACCATCCGAAAACGCAAGAACGCATCATGGGCATGCTGCAAACCGGCAAGCCGGTAAGGAATTGATCATGAGCAAACAAGTGCAAGACGCCTACATCGTCGCCGCCACGCGCACGCCCATCGGCAAGGCGCCGCGTGGCATGCTTCGCCACACGCGGCCCGACGACCTCTTGGTCGCAGCGGTGCGCCAGGCGCTGGCGCAAGTGCCGAGCCTGGACCCCAAAGCGATTGAAGACGCCATCATCGGCTGCTCGTTTCCCGAGGGTGAGCAGGGCGTGAACATGGCGCGCGCCGCGATGGTCATCGCCGGGCTGCCGCACTCGGTGGGCGGCGTCACCGTGAACCGCTTTTGCGCGTCGGGTTTGACGGCACTGCAAATGGCCGCCGACCGCATCCGCGTGGGCGAGGCCGATGTGATGATCGCCGGCGGCGCCGAGAGCATGAGCATGGTGCCCATGGGCGGCAACAAGCCTTCCTTCAACCCGGAAGTGTTTGCGCGCGATGAGAACCTCGGCATCGCTTACGGCATGGGCCTCACGGCTGAAAAGGTAGCCACTCAGTGGAAAGTCAGCCGCGAAGCGCAAGACGCGTTTGCGCTGGCCTCGCACCAGAAGGCCATGAGGGCAATAGCTGCGGGTGAATTCAAAAGTGAGATGACGCCGGTGTCCATCGTCGAGCGCTTTCCAGATCTGGCCTCGGGTGAGGTCGGCACCAAAACACGCAGCGTCGACACCGATGAAGGCCCGCGCGCAGACACCACCCTTGAAGCGTTAGCCAAGTTGCGCCCCGTCTTCGCCGCCAAGGGCTCGGTGACAGCCGGCAACAGCTCGCAGACGAGCGACGGCGCGGGCGTTTTGATCCTCGCCAGTGAAGCGGCGATCAAGCGTTTTGGCCTGACACCCCTGGCGCGCTTCGTCAGCTTCGCGGCGCGCGGTGTCGCGCCAGAGATCATGGGCATCGGCCCCATCGAAGCCATTCCCGCAGCGCTGCGCTATGCCGGGCTCACGCAAGACGCGCTGGATTGGATCGAGCTCAACGAAGCCTTCGCCGCGCAGGCGCTGGCTGTCATCAACACCCTGGGCCTGGACGCTAGCAAGGTCAACCCCATGGGCGGCGCCATCGCGCTGGGCCACCCGCTGGGCGCTACCGGCGCCATCCGCGCGGCCACGGTGGTGCATGCGCTGCACCGTCACCAGCTCAAGTACGGCATGGTCAGCATGTGCGTCGGCATGGGGCAGGGCGCCGCTGGCATTCTTGAACGCGTTTGAACTGAGCGAGGCAACGACATGAGCATCAAAACCGCCACCTTGAACGGCGTGGCCACCATCGAAATCGCACGGCCCGAAAAGAAGAACGCACTCACCGTGGCCATGTACCAGGCCATGGCCGACGCGCTGCGTGCGGCAATGGCCGACAAGGCAGTGCGCGCCGTGCTCATCACCGGCCAGCCGGGCATCTTCACCTCGGGCAATGACATCGAAGACTTCATGTCGCGGCCACCGCGCAGCACCGGTGCCGACGCCATGGAAGCACCCGTGTTCCAGTTCATGCACGCGCTGATCGACTGCGACAAGCCGGTGGTGGCGGCCGTCACCGGCGCGGCCATCGGCATTGGCACGACCATGCTCTTGCACTGCGACTTTGTCTTTGTCTCCGACGAAGCGCGGCTGGCCATGCCCTTCGTCGGCCTGGGCCTGCTGCCCGAATTCGCGGCCAGCCTGCTCGTGCCGCAACTGATGGGCCACACCAAGGCGGCCGAGAAGCTGCTGCTGGCGGAGCCCTTCACCGGCCAGGAGGCCGTGGATTGCGGCCTGGCCAATGCCGTGCTGCCTGCGGGCGAAGTGGCGAGCCACGCACGGCGCGTGGCCGAGCGCTTCAACAAGCTGCCGCCAGGCGCCGTGCGTGAGGCTAAGCAGTTGCTATGCGGCCCGCAGCGCGAGCTGATCAAGGCCACCATTCGCCACGAATCAGAGCTCTGGGTGAACCGCCTGCGCAGCCCTGAGGCGATGGAAGCCTTCCAGGCCTTCTTCCAGAAACGCCAGCCCGACTTCAGCCAGTTCTAACGCCCAATCGACGCGCATAGCTTCGATCATGTCGCTGACCCTCAAGCTCGCTCTCAGCCCCGTGCTCGTGGCCCAGGCTCTGCGCACACGCGCGCGGCTGCCGCGCCTGCCCGAAGCGGCGGGTGAACGCCAAGGTGTCGTCGGCCAGGGCCCGAGCCTGCGCTTGCTCGTGGCCGGTGACTCGTCGGCGGCGGGCGTGGGCGTCGACGCGCAAGAGCAGGCGCTGGCCGCACCCATGGCGGCGCGCCTGGCCGAGCGCTGTGGTGTGCAGGTGCATTGGCAATTGGTGGCAGCGTCGGGCCTGACCACGAAGCAGGTGCATGAACGCCTGCGCACTCAGAGCCCGGGCTTCTTCGACCTTGCGGTCATCGTCACCGGTGTCAACGATGTGGTCGATCAAGTGCCTTCGCACCATGCCGTGGCCACCCGCGACGTGCTGGTGAACTGGCTGCGCAACGCCGTCGGCGTGGCGCATGTCTGCTTTGCACCGCTGCCGCCCGTGCACCGTTTCCCGGGCCTGCCGCAGCCGCTGCGCTGGGTGGCCGGGGCCGACGCGCGGCGCCACAACCGTGCGCTGGCCGACTGGGTGGCCACGCGCAGTGATGCCTCACTCGTGAGCATGACGCTGCCACTGCGCCGCGACGTGATGGCGCTTGACGGCTTTCACCCTGGCGCGCCGGTGTACCGCGCCTGCGCGGCGTCCATCGCCCAGCACCTGTCACAGTATGTGCACCACACCGTTCATCACGAAAGTTAGCCATGAATCTGCAAGGCAAAACGCTCTTCATCACCGGCGCCAGCCGCGGCATCGGCCTGGCCATTGCCAAACGTGCAGCGGCCGATGGCGCCAACATCGTGCTCATTGCCAAGACCACCGACGTGAACCCCAAGCTGCCGGGTACCGTGTACAGCGCGGCTGAGGAAGTGGTGGCCGCTGGCGGCCAGGCGCTGGCCGTGCCCACCGACATCCGCGATGAAGCCACAGTGCTGGCCGCGGTGCAGCAAGCGGTGGCACGCTTTGGCGGCATCGACATCCTCGTCAACAACGCCAGCGCCATCAGCTTGACGCCCACACCGATGACGCCGATGAAGCGCTTCGATTTGATGTTCGGCGTGAACGTGCGCGGCACCTACCTGTGCACGCAAGCCTGCCTGATGGAGCTCATCAAAAGCGCCCAGGCAGGGCGCAACCCGCATGTGCTGAACATGAGCCCGCCCTTGTCGATGAAAGAGCATTGGTTCAAGGGCCACGTGGCCTACACCATGGCCAAGTACGGCATGAGCGAGTGCACGCTCGGCCACGCCGGCGAGTTCCGCAAGCACGGCATCGCCGTGAACAGCCTGTGGCCTCGCACGCCCATCGTCACCGCCGCGCTGCAGATGATCCCGGGGCTGGACCTGGACATGTGCCGCAAGCCCGAGATCGTGGCCGACGCCGCGCACGCCATCTTCACCAGCGACGCGAAAACCACCACCGGCAACTTCTTCATCGATGACGAATTGCTGGCCCTGCACGGCGTGACCGACCTTGACCAGTACGCCTACAAGCCGGGCACGAAGAACTTTTTGCCGGACTTCTTCATCGACTGATGGCTGAGCTGACGCAGCCCAAGGGGGACTGGAGCGCAACGGAGCACCCCGCCACCCTGAGCCGCCGATATGCCTAGGTCATTGCCGCCGCCGCCCCCGCCGCCTCAGCCTCCGCACTCCCACACTGCGGGCAGTAATGAAAGAACATGTTCTTGCGCGTCTGGCAGCCGCCGCACTTGCCGAATAACTTCAAACCGCAGTGCACACAGAAATCGGGTTTGACGTCGCCGGTGGTCAGCACCGCGCGGTCGCAGGCGGGGCAGACGTTGGCGGCGAGCTTCTTCAGCGCTTCGTCGGTGGTCAGCGCGTTGCGCCTTTCACTTTCGCTCTGCTGCTCGACGAGCTTGCGCTGCTCGACGTAGCGGCGCATGGCGCGGATGGCGTAGTGGCCGGCGACCACCGTGCCGACGATGCCCACGATGGAGCGCACATAGCCGCCGTAGCTGGGCAGGTAAGGCACGAGCTCGACGAAAAAGGCGAAGAGCGCGAAGAGCACGAAGCCGCGCATCAGCGGCCAATATTCGCTCTTGCGCTTTTTGGCCACCAGCCACCCGGCGATCAAGAGCAGCGGCAGCGTCAGCGCCAGGCGCGAGCCGAAGACGCGCATCTCGCGCTTGAAGGTGGCGCTGTCGAACTGCGCTTGCGCGGCTTGCAGCAGTTGGGCTTCACGGCGCTGGTTCTCACCGGTCGCTTGCCGTGTTAGCAAGGCTTCTTTCTGGGCGGCTTCGACGGCGGTCTGTGCCTCGCGCTCGCGAGCTTGCAAAGCGTCCAGCCCGCGCGTGCGCTTCAAGACCTCGGGGTCTTGTTTGGGGTCGGTGGTGGCGGTGCGAGTTTGCAGCCAGTTGTCGTAGGTCGTGCGTGCCGACTGGTAGGCGTTGCCAGCGGCTTCGGTGTCTTGACGCAGCCGCTCCAGGCGTTGGTCGATCTCTTGCGTGAGCTTGCCCTTGCGTTCGAGCTCGCCGCGCACTTGGCGCAGCGCAGCTTGGTCGGCAAATTGCTCCAGCTTGAGCGTGTCGTCCAGCTTGGGCAGGTCGCCCACGAGCTGGCTGCCCAGGCCGATCAAAAAGCCGGCGAAGGCCAGCGACAGGATCCACATCGTCAGCGAGAACACCCGCTCGGGCACGCGCAAGGCTTTGAACATGGTCAGTCTTTCGGAATCAGTCTTTTGGAATCAAGCGGGGCTGGCCGTCGCGGTCGATGGCCACGTAGGTGAGGTTGGCGTCGGTGACCTTCACGACATGCAGGTTGGCCGGGTTGCGCTCGGCGTAAACCTCCACATGCACGGTGACCGACGTGCGGCCTACGCGGGTGACGCGCGCGTAGAAGCTGAGCAAGTCGCCGATCGAGACCGGTTGCTTGAAGATGAACTGATTCACCGCCACGGTGGCGATGCGGCCTTTGGCGATGCGGGCGGGCAGCACGGCGCCGGCAAGGTCCACCTGGGCCATGATCCAGCCACCGAAGATGTCGCCATTGGCGTTCGAGTCGGCGGGCATGGGCATCACGCGCATCACCAGTTCAGCGCCGTCGGGCAAACTCGTGGGGCCGGTGAGCATTGCGGGGCTTGAATCGCTTGCCATCTTCGTCACCTCTTTTGCGCTGCCTGTTGAAAACCATTCTTTCATGACCCGACCCGCCGTTGCCCTGCCCATGCCTGCTGCGTCCAGCGGCCCACGGTCCGACTGGGGCACGCTGGCGCGACTGTTCCCTTACCTGTGGCGTTATCGCTGGCGTGTTTGCATCGCACTCAGCTTCATGGTGATGGCCAAGGTGGCCAACGTCAGCGTGCCGCTGCTCCTGAAGAACCTGGTCGACGGCCTGTCCTTCAAGCCCGGCGCGACAGTCGCCTTGCTGGTGGTGCCGGTGAGCTTGATCGTGGCTTACGGCTTGCTGCGGCTGTCGACATCGCTCTTCACTGAACTGCGCGAACTGATCTTCGCCAAAGCCACCGAAGGCACCGCGCGCAGCATCTCTTTGCAGGTCTTTCGCCACCTGCATGCGCTAAGCCTGCGCTTTCACCTTGAGCGCCAAACCGGCGGCATGACGCGCGACATCGAGCGTGGCACGCGCGGCGTGCACTCGCTGATCTCGTATTCGCTGTACAGCATCGTGCCCACCATCATCGAGATGGCGATGGTGCTCACACTCTTGGCCTGGAAGTTCGACGCCGCCTTTGCCTGGATCACGCTCACCGCGCTGGTGGTCTACATCACCTACACCGTCAGCATCACCGAGTGGCGC
>JANOJR010000316.1:0-32257 GCA_031418855.1 Rubrivivax sp. | reverse complement strand
GCAAGAGCTGGGCCGCGAGAAGAAGACGCTGGAAACGGTGGTCGCCACCATCGACCACCTGAAAAGCAACCTCAGCGACAACACCGAGCTCTACGACATGAGCAAGGCCGAGGGCAATCTCGCCGACCTGGCCGCCATCGCCGCCGACGCGCACGCGCTGCGCAAAACGGTGGAAGAGCTCGAGTTCCGGCGCATGTTCAGCAACCCTGCCGACCCGCTGAACTGTTTCATCGACATCCAGGCCGGCGCCGGCGGCACCGAGGCCTGCGACTGGGCTTCGATGCTCTTGCGCCAGTACCTCAAGTACTGCGAGCGCAAAGGCTTCAAGGCCGAGGTGATGGAAGAAACCGAAGGCGACGTGGCCGGCATTCGCAGCGCCACGCTCAAGGTGGAAGGCGATTACGCCTTTGGCCAATTGCGGACCGAGACCGGCGTACACCGGCTCGTGCGCAAGAGCCCGTTTGACTCATCGGGCGGGCGCCACACCAGCTTTGCCAGCCTCTTCGTCTACCCCGAGGTTGACGACTCGATCGAGATCGAGATCAACCCCGCCGATGTGCGCGTCGACACCTTTCGCGCCAGTGGTGCCGGCGGCCAGCACATCAACAAGACCGACTCGGCGGTGCGCCTGACGCACATCCCGACGAACATCGTCGTGCAATGCCAGAACGACCGCAGCCAGCACCGCAACCGCGACGAGGCTTGGCAGATGCTGCGCTCGCGCTTGTACGAGCACGAAATGCAAAAACAGCGCGCGGCGCAGCAAAAGCTCGAAGACACGAAGACCGATGTCGGCTGGGGCCACCAGATCCGCTCGTACGTGCTGGACCAGAGCCGCATCAAGGATCTGCGTACCAATGTCGAGATCAGCAACACGCAAAAGGTGCTCGATGGTGACCTTGACGCCTTCATCGAAGCCAGCCTGAAGAGCGGCCTGTAGTTCGGTCGATTCATTCCGGCGATCCAGCACGGCAACCCGCCACCAAAAAATCGAGACAAGCATGCGTGAAAACACCGCCACGATCGTCAAGCGCGAAGACTACGCGCCGCCGCCCTTCTGGATCCTTAGTGTCGAACTCAGCTTCGACCTCGACCCGGCCAAGACCATCGTGGCCAGCAAGATGCATGTTCAGCGTAACGCGCTCACCGCTGCCGGCCAGGCGCTGGTGCTGCACGGTGAGGACATCACCGTGCTGCGTGTCTCGGCCGACGGCCAGAGCGTGTCCTTCCGCCAAGAAGGCGACCAGCTGATCATCGACCAGCCACCCAGCGCCGACGAGTTCACGCTGGAGCTGCGCAACACCTGTTCGCCCGAGAAGAACACCGAGCTCTCGGGCCTGTACACCAGCAGTGGCGGCCTCTTCACGCAGTGCGAGGCGGAGGGCTTTCGCCGCATCACCTACTTTCTTGACCGGCCCGACGTGATGGCCGTCTACACCGTCACGCTGCGTGCCGACAAGGCGCGTTTTCCGGTGCTGCTGAGCAACGGCAACCTGCTGGAACAAGGCGAGCTCGAAGGTGGCCGCCACTACGCCAAGTGGCATGACCCTTTCCCCAAACCGAGCTACCTTTTCGCACTGGTCGCGGGCAACTTGGTGGCACGCGAGCAGCGCATCCGCACGCGCAGCGGCAAAGACCATCTGCTGCAAATCTACGTGCGCCCGGGCGACCTGGAAAAAACCGAGCACGCGATGAACTCGCTGGTAGCTTCGGTGGTGTGGGACGAAGCGCGCTTTGGCCTGGCGCTGGACCTTGAGCGCTACATGATCGTGGCCGTGCAGGACTACAACTCCGGCGCGATGGAGAACAAGGGCCTCAACATCTTCAACACCTCGTGCGTGCTGGCGAGCCCGGCCACGGCCAACGATGGCGACTACTTCGGGATTGAGAGCGTCATCGCGCACGAGTACTTCCACAACTGGACGGGCAACCGCATCACTTGCCGCGACTGGTTTCAGCTCTCGCTCAAAGAAGGCCTGACGGTCTTTCGCGACCAGGAATTTTCGATGGACATGGCCCACACGGCCAGCGCGCGTGCGGTCAAACGCATCGACGATGTGGTGGGCCTGCGCGCCGCGCAATTCCCCGAAGACGCGGGCCCGATGGCGCACCCGGTGCGCCCTGACCAGTACGCAGCGATCGACAACTTCTACACCGCCACCGTCTACGAAAAAGGCGCCGAGGTCGTGCGCATGATGCAGACGCTGGTGGGACGCGCCGGCTTCGAGCGCGGCATGACGCTGTACTTTCAGCGCCATGACGGCCAGGCCGTCACCTGCGACGACTTTGCGCAAGCCATTGCCGACGCCAACCCGGGCAGCGCCTTGAGCACCAGGCTGGCGGCGTTCAAGCGCTGGTATGCGCAGTCGGGCACGCCACGCGTGAGCGCGAGAGGCGATTACGACGAGGCCATGGCGCGCTATACGCTGCATCTCACGCAGAATTGCCCGCCCACGCCCGGACAGACCGAGAAGGCGCCGTTCGTCATCCCCTTGCTCACGGCCCTGATCGGCGCTGACGGCAGCGAGCTGATGGCGCCGCAACTGCTGGTGCTCGAAGAGGCCACGCAGTCGTTTGTCTTCGAAGGCATCACAGCCAAGCCCGTGCACTCCGTGGCGCGCGGCTTCTCGGCACCCATCGTGCTGGACGACGGGCTGTCAGACGCCGAACACTTAGTGCTGCTGACGCACGACAGCGACCCGTTCAACCGCTGGGAGGCTGCGCAAAAGCTCGCCACGCGCCGCATCGTCGACGCCGTCAACGCGCCCGGCACACAAACGCTGGACGACGGTTTCATCGAGGCGATGCGCCGCGTCTTGCGCCACCCCGATCTCGACCCGGCCTTCAAGAACGAAGTACTGCAGTTGCCCGGCGAAAGGTTCATCGCCGAACAACTGCAACAGGACATCGACCCGCAGCGCATTCACCTCGTGCGCGAGCGCTTTCGATATCAACAAGCCTCGGCGCTGGAAGCCGATTGGCAGTGGGCGTATGAGCAGCACCAGGTGCGTGACGGTTACGCTGCCACACCGGCGCAGGCGGGCCAACGCGCGCTGGCCAACCGCGCGCTGGCCATGCTGTGCCTGCGCGCGGCGCAAACGGGTGACAGCGTGTGGCCCGGCCGTGCCTACCAGCGCTTCAAGGACGCCGGCAACATGAGCGACCGCCAGGGCGCGCTGAACGCACTGGTCAACTCACATGCGGCCCTAGCAGGCCCTGCGCTGGAGCGCATGCTGGAGATTTTCAAAGACGATGCGCTGGTGGTCGATAAGTGGTTCGCCATGCAGGCCGGCGCGGTCGAGCCGCTGGGCGAGCGTGCCGGCACGGTGTTTGCGCGCGCGCTGGGCCTGCTCAAGCACCCGGCCTTTTCATTGAAGAACCCGAACCGCGCGCGCAGCGTGCTGTCCACGCTCTTCAACGGCAACCCGGCGGCTTTTCATCGCAGCGACGGCGCGGGCTACGCGCTGTGGGCCGATATGGTGCTGCACCTGGACGCCAGCAACGCCCGTGTGGCCGCGCGCATGGCCCGCGCCATGGACCGCTGGCGCATCCTGGCCGAGCCCTACCGCAGCCTGTCGCGTGCGGCCATCGAGCGTGTGGCCGCCAAGGCGGAGCTGAGTGCAGACGTGCGTGAGGTGGTCACGCACGCGCTGGCCGGCGGTCAGTGATCAAGCACCGCATTCCCGACTTGTCGATGCGCAAACACTCAAGCTGATGGGAACGCTCTACCTCGTGCGCCATGGCCAAGCCTCGTTTGGCGCGGCCGACTACGACCAGCTGAGCGAACTCGGCGCGCGCCAATGCCAGCGCCTGGGTGCCTACTTCGCTGCCAGCGGCTTGCGCTTTGACGCCGTGCTGCGTGGCTCGCTCAAGCGGCATGCGCAGTCGCTCGACGCCATCGCGCTGGGTCTGGGCGAGCTGCCTGAAACGTCGGTCTGGCCGGGTCTGAACGAGTACGACAGTGAGGCCGTGATCCGCGCGGTGCATGCAGGGCCACTGGAGCCGGCACGTACGCCCGAGGCCTATCGGCATCACTTCAGGCTGCTGCGCCAAGGGCTGCGGGCCTGGGCTGCCGGTGAGGTCACACCCAAGGGCATGCCCAGCTTCGCGGCGTTCAACGCGGGCATCCTGGCCGCGCTAGACCACGTGCGCGCGCAGCATGCGGGTGATGTGCTGATGGTCTCTAGCGGTGGCCCGATATCCACGGCGGTGGCGCATGTGCTGGGCGCGCCGGGCGCCACGATGATTGAGCTCAATTTGCGGCTGCGTAACAGCGCCGTGACCGAGTTCGCCTTCACCCCGAAGCGCCACACGCTGCACAGCTTCAACCACTTGCCGCACTTGGTCGACGCTGAGCTCGCCGACTGGATCACCTACACCTGAGCCGCGCGGCCGGGGCCATGTGCCCCGCTATAATCCCGCGCTTACACGCCGGTGTAGCTCAGTTGGTAGAGCAGCGCATTCGTAATGCGAAGGTCGGGAGTTCGACTCTTCTCACCGGCACCAAGGAACGACGGGGGTTAGCGACGTGGCAGTCACTGACCCCTTTGTCTTTTGTTGAGTGCGATAAGGCCCCATACCTGCGCTGTACCGCCAGCAGTACAGGGTTTCGTACCGTTCCGGCCACCAGAAACGACGAAGCCGGCGCAGTGGTTGGACACCGGGGGCAACTCCGCAGCACCGTCAACCCCAAGCCCCGCCGACGGACCTCAGCCGCAGTGCGGTCGGGCAATGGCACCGAGCCCGGCGCCTCACTCTTTGATTCTTTTGACTTGAATACGCGCCGTATTCAAACGCCAAACAATCAAACAGTAGGAAATTTTCCGCACGTGAGGGAACGGTTGGTCATGCCCTGGGCACCCCCCAAGCATTGCACCCCCCAACCAACGCATCGGGTTTCGTTGCCTGGCTTTTTCATAGACCGCAGCACGCGCTTGGAGCATTGCTTCATCGGTCTGTGCATGGCGCTGCGCGGGGGACACGAAGCTGATGGCGCTGTGTCTGTGCTCTTCGTTGTACCAATGCACCAGCTCGGTCACCCAGCGCCTGGCGTGCAGCAAATCAGCGAACGGTTTGAGCGGGAGCTGGGGCCTGTACTTCAAGGTCTTGAACAGCGACCCCGAGTACGGGTTGTCGTTGCTCACCGCGGGGCGGCTGCGGCTGTGCGCCACGCCCAAGCGCTGCATGGTGGCCAGCATCGTTTCGCCCTTCATCGGGCCGCCGTTGTCGGAATGCACCGTGATCTGGTTAGCGCTGATGCCCTGGCGCCGGCAGATGTCCTCCATCCAACAGCGCTGCGGCCTTCTCGGCGCTCTCGCAATCAAAGACCTGCCAGCCCACCACCTTGCGGCTGAAGATGTCCACGAACAGGTACAGGTAGAAGTACAGGCCGCGAACTTTGGTGGGCAAGTAGGTGATGTCCCAGCAGTAGATCTGGTCGGGCTTTGTGGCCACCAAGGCGCGGGGTTTGCTGCGCTTTTGCGCCACGCGCTCAAGGCGGCGGTGGGCCAGTTGCCCGGCTTGACGCAGCAGCCTGTACAAGGTTGATTCACTGGCCACGTACAGGCCCCGGTCGGCCAGGCGGGGCACGATCTGGCTGGGCGGCAGGTCTTTGTACGCCTGGCTGTTCAGCGCGCCCAGAGCGGCTTGGCGTTCAGCGTCGCTGAGCTTGTTGGGCGGACAGTTGTGAATACGCTGCTCAGGGGTGCGCCTGTCCCCGACGTACGGCGCGGTTTTGCCGGCATCCACCCAGCGCTGCACGGTGCGCGCGGCCAGCCCAATGATCGCGCAGGCCTTGTGCAGCCGGGCACCGGCGCTGCAAGCTTGGCCGATCAACTGCAGCACGGTGGATCGTTGCGCCAGCGTGCTCATTTGTCCTCTGCTGTGTGCGCCGGCGCCAGATTGACCCGCATTCGATAGTTCTGCCGATGCCCGACTGACCCTCCGAATCCGGGATTGCTTCGCGCAAACGCTGGCTGCTCGGCCTGTCGGTAGGGTCATCCGAAAATTGGCGCCATGGGTCAGTCCTGCGTCGGCATCAACAGCCCTGGGCAATGTCTGCGCTGTGAAGTCTGGCCAGCGCCCTCATCGGTCTATTCGACAATCATCTGTGCCTGCACCAAGATTTCCCGTGGAATGCTCAATTGCAGTATCTGCGCGGTCTTTCGGTTGATGGCGAGGCCGACTCGGGTCGATTGCTCGATCGGAAGTTCACTGGGCCTCGCACCCTTGAAAATCCTGTCCACATAAGTTGCCATCTTGCGAATCGCTTCCAGACTGTCGACTCCATAGCTCATCAGTCCCCCAGCCTCAACGCCACCAGCGAATGGAAACATCGACGGGAGCTTGAATCTTATTGCCAGTTCCGCGATCCGCTTCCGTTGCGCAGAGAGATAGGCGTCCGCAGTGATCGAGACTGCCTGGGTGCGTTGCCGAACAATGGCCTCAAAGGCGGGCTCCAGTTCTTCTGGACTGCTTGCGCTGACGAGTTGCGGGCGCAGTCCGAGCTGTTCGGCTGCGGCCCGATTTCGCGGAACCTGAGTCTCGTAGTACGGGTTGGTCGAATTCATGAGGACCGCGACGCTGGTCAGGTTCGGCACCATTTGCTTGAGCAATTGAAGCCGCTTTGGACCCAGATCAATCGAGAAGTTGGCTAGGCCAGTCATGTTGTGCCCGGGATGGGACAAGCTGTCCGCGAAGCCGGCTCGAACGGGATCAGCCACACCCTCGAAGACGATAGGAATGCTGGTGGTTGCCCGCTGCGCTGCGGCGACCGCATTGGTCGACCACGCCAATATGAGATCAACCTTTAGCTTCACCAGCTCAGCGGCGAGTTCAGGAAGGCGCTCATTCCTTCCCTCCGCCAGACGCTCTAAAACGACGAACTGTTTGCCCTTTGTGTAGCCAAGATCAAGCATGGCTCGTACGAAGACGTCGACATTTTGCTCAACGTCAGGGCTGGAGTAGGGACTGAGGATACCCAGGACCTTGGGTTGCGGTTGTGCGTGGAGGGGCGGCGCAACCAAGCCTCCCAAAGGTAGGCTCAAAACAATTGCGCGACGATTGAGCATCAATCCTCCCAGTGCAGCGACCGTCAGGACAGGGCGATTCAGAGTACGGGCATGGGCAGAGGGGTGGACTCGGCCCAAGCGCCAAAGAACAACACCAATTCAGTCTACGCTTCAATGCCGCGCCTGCACTGATTCCGTCGAACCGATCGGCGTCAGCGTTGAAACGTCGGAAGGGTCCCGGATCTTCAGCAGCTCGCCTCGGTTGGCACGGTGTCTAGTGCGATGCGCGAGTACCAGACGGCCGATGCGGAGCGAAGGACCGGAGTCAGACTGTTCCGGTTCTTCGACAGCGGGACGCGAACGTCGGCTGATGGCCGACAGTGTGATTTCAACCGATGGTGAAGCTGACATTGCCCCACACGGATAGGTGCTAGGACTTCGAGCGCACCGCACTAGGGCTTTAGCCCCCTCTCCCTTGCAAGGAGAGGATTGGGGTCAGGGTAGACACGCGGCGTGTGTGACTAACGTCTGATGTACGTGCATCAGCATTTCACCCTCACCCCAGCCCTCTCCCTTCAAGGGAGAGGGAGCAAGGCAACTCAGTGGCCGTGATGGTGGTGGTGGTCACTATGGCTGTGGTCGTGATCATGGCCATGGTGGTCCCTCTCAGGCGGCGCCTCGGCCTCCTGGTAGCCCAGCATCACCGCCTCCAGCACCTTGCGCATCGGGTCTTCGTTCAAGGCCACCTGCCCGGCCAAAAACCCGGCCAGCCGCGCCATCACCAGGGACTGCATGGCCACCTGCCGATAAGCGTTAGGCGACGCGGCCTTCTCGGCGTCGTCGACGCAGCGCTTGAGGACCGTCTTGAACAAATCGTCGAGGTAGCGGCTCATGTCGTCGCCTCTTGAGGCCCGCTCCAGCATGGCCTGGCTGTGCACCAGGAAGCGCTGGTAGAGGTCGCCCTCTAAGCGGTCTTCTTCTTCGAGGTCGCCGCACATGTCAGTGCCGCCCGGCCGCCCGAAGGCATTGACGCGCCCCCTCGGGGGGCAGCGAACGAAGTGAGCGTGGGGGCATCATCATCCTAGAAGCCCTCAGCGCGTTCGAGTTGTTCGAACCAGTCGAAGCCCATCGGCTTCACGATGCGGCTGTTGACGACGACGATGCGCGCCTCATTGCTCAGGTCGCTGTTGAAGTGCTGGTGCGCGCAATACGGCGGGATGTAGACGAAGTCGCCCTGCTCCCACTCGAAGCGCTTGGGCGTTTCGTCCCAGGTGAATTCGAACTCGTCTTTGCAGTCGAAGCGCACGTCCCAGTGCAGGTCGTAGCCGCTGCCTTCGACCACGAAGAAGATCTCTTCGGTGAGATGGCGGTGTTTGCCGCTGGCTTTGCCTGCGGGCAGGAACTGCTGGTAGATGTCGAGGCAGCATTCCTTGGTGTTCATCTGCTCGTGGATGATGTGTTTGATCAGCCCGTCGGGCGAGCGCTCGAAAGGCATGTCGGCGGCCTTCACCACGTTCATGCGCGCTTCGTAGTCGACGCGGAATTGGGTCGAGGCTTCCAGTGCCTGGGCGAAGAAATCGACCTCGCGGGTCTTGGCATGCGCGCGGGCATGCTCGATGGCGTCAACGATGCTTTTGCTCATGATGGGTGCGCTCAAAGGTGGGTCGGCAGTTGGTAGTTTTCTTGGCCCGGTGTCGGGTCTTTGGGCGGGTAGGCCACCACCTTCTGGAACAGCATGTGCATGAACAAGAAGAGCGGCTTGGCTTTCATGATGAGCACGATGCCTTCACCCGTCGGGTCGTCGTTGAAGTGCTGGTGCACGCAGCCGTTTTCAACGATCAGCGCGTCGCCCGCTTCCCAGTCCAGCCGCTTGCCGTCATGGATGTCATGGCCTTTGCCTTTGAGCACGAAGAAGACGGCGCTGTTCATGTGGCCATGCTTCTGGCCATAGCCGCCAGGGGCGTAAACGTCCAGGTGCGCTTCGATGCTCTGCGCCACCTTCACGGCCTGCGGGTTGATGATCTTCTTGCCGAAGTTTTGCGGCCCGCCTTTCCACTTCCAGTCTTTGCTCTTGTAGACGCGCGGCTGGCTGAAAAGCTCGTGCACCAGCTCGCCGTAAGTGCCTTCGAGTGCGCGCACGAAAACACGCTTCTTGCTCCAGCGCTCCCACACCGCTTCGTCGGCGGGTGGCTTGTCTTGGGTGGTGGTGTCAGACATGGTGTGTCTCCTCAAGGGTTCAGGGTCAAGGTCATTTCGCAAAGAACAGCTTGTCCCATTGCTGCTGCCATTTGTCGTTTTCATCCAGCACGGTGCTCGCGTCGAGCAAGACGAAATTCATGCCGCTGGTGTCGGACTTGACGGCGCGGCTGGCGGGCGTGCGGCCCATCGCGGCGAGCATCTCTTGCGCCTCGGGCGAGAGCATGAAATCCGCAAACAGCAGCGCCGCATGCGGGCGCGGCGCATGGCGCGCGACACCGATGCCTTGCGGGCGGGCGATCATCGGCTCGACCGGCGCCCAGTCCACCGGCGCGCCGCGTCGCTTAAAGCTCTGCGCGTTGGCCAAGTAGGCGGTGAGGCCCACTTCCACCTCGCCCGATGAAATCAGCTGCGCGAGCAGCACGTGGCCCTTGCGCATGTCGGGCTTCATCGCCGCGAGCTTGCTCATGAAGGCCATGCCACGCGCCTCGCCCCAAGTCTTTACAACACCGGACATCCACTCCGAATCGGTAGCTTCGAGCGAGATGCGGCCCTTCCACTTAGGGTCGAGAAAACCTTCGTAGGTCTTGGGCAAATCGGCCGCCTTCACTTTGTTGGTGTTGAAGGCGACGACGAAGAAGTTCAGCCGGTCGGGCACCCACTGGCCATGCTTGGGAATGCTGCCCGGGGGCAGGTCGGCAAAGTACGGGCTGTGGAACTCGGCCAGCACCATCTCGCGCGCCAGCGACTCCATCTCGGGGCCGTTGGTTTCAATCACGTCGACCGTATGGCGCTTGGCTTGCGCTTCCGACACCGCGCGCTTGACCACGCTCTCGCTGATGGCGCGCCAGAGGTTGACCTTGACGCCGGTTCGCTTCTCGAAAGCTTCCACCAGTGGCGTGGCTTCGGTGGGTGCTAACGAGGTATAGACGGTGACACTGCCCTCTTGCCGCGCGCGCTCTAGCAGCCGCGCATTGCGGTCGGCGCCTTTGTAGGTGTAGATGGCGGCGTGCGGGCTGGCCGCAGGCGTTTGCGTCTGCGGTTGCGCGGCGAGATTCAGGCTCGCGGCCGCCAGGCTGGCAGCGATCCACAGGGCCCCCAATGTGCGCACGACAGGCCTCCTTGGGGCTGCTTTGACGTTGGCAAAAGTGTATGGTCAAATCGTCGTCGGTTCAAATAAAAGAACTGTGTTCCATATAAAGGAACACAGCCTCAACGCCGATCGTCGCCCGAAAGTCGCCATGCCCCACGACAAAGATTTGACCCACTGGCACGAGCCATCAGGCCACAAGAAGGCGGGCTTCGGCAGCTTTCGCAAGCAGCCCACGCCTTATGACGCTTTCATGGAAAGCGAGGGCATCCCCGTCTTTCGCGACATCGGCATCAGCAAGGTGCAGAACCTGCCGCTCTTTTCTTGGAAGCGCACGGGCGGCAAGGGCCACTTCATCCAGCTGTTGGGCACCGAAACCAAGTGGGGCTGCTTCGTGGTGGAAGTGCCGCCCGCCGGCGCGCTGCACGCGCAGCGCCACATGTATGAAGAGATTTACCTCGTGGTCGAAGGCCGCGGCACGACCGAGGTCTGGCAAGAAGGCGACACCAAGAAGCATGTGTTCGAGTGGCAACAGGGCTCGATGTTTTCGATCCCCATGAACGCCTGGTTTCGCATCGTCAATGCCACCTCGGGCGGTGCGCTTTTGCTGGCAGGCAACACCGCACCGAACGTGTTGAACATGATCAACAACGTGGACGCGGTGTTCAACAACCCCTTTGTTTTTCGCGACCGCTTCAACGGCGCCGACGACTTCTTCAAACCCAAAGACGACATCGAGCCCGACCCCGTGCGCGGCCTGGCCATGCGCCGCACCAACTTCATCCCCGACGTGGTGAATTGCGAGCTGCCGCTGGACAATCGGCGCAGCCCGGGCTGGCGCCGCGTCGAGCCCTTCATGACCAACAACCAGTTCTATTTCTGGATCGGCCAGCATGAGCATGGGCGTTATTCCAAGGCGCACGCGCACACCTCGGCCGCCGTGCTCATCTGCGTCAAAGGCAAGGGCTACACCTACACCTGGCCCGAACGCGCGGGCGAGCGGCCATGGGAAAGTGGCAAGGCCGACCAGGTGAAGCGCGTCGACTACGAGCCCGTGGGCCTGGTCACCGCCGCACCGGGTGGCGCGCGCTGGTACCACCAGCACTTCAGCTCGGGTGCCGACCCGCTGCGCCTGACGGCCTGGTTTGGCCCGCACAACCCCGGCCGCGACCCCGGCGCACCGGGCAGCAAACACACTGACTACACCGCGATGGACATCACCGAAGGCGGCACCTCCATTCCGTACTGGATGGAAGATCCGCACTTACGCCGCGAGTACGAAGCCACGTTGGCCGGCCACGGCATCCAGACGCGCATGGAAGCGGCTTGGTACCAGAAGCCTGAAGGTGCTTCCATGAATCGGCCCGACGACGGCCCGGCGGGGGCGGCTGGTTGAACGCCGCGCACGTGGCCGAAAGTGACGCGGCCAAAGGTGGCCGCGTCTTCTTCAGCAACGTGCGCCGCAGCCTGGAAGGTGAAGACGAGATCGTGCTCGTCAGCGTGGGCGTGGACATCGGCTCGTCGACCTCGCACCTCGTCTTTTCTCGCCTGCGCCTGGAGCGCCTGGACAGCCGATACGTGGTGGCCGAGCGAGAGGTCATGCACGAGAGCGAAGTGTTGCTAACGCCGTATGCGGTAGACAGCAGCATTGACGCCGCCGCGCTGCGCACATTCGTCGACCGCCAGTACGCGCTAGCGGGCGTGCGGCCTGAGCAGATCGACTCCGGCGCCTTGATCCTCACCGGCGTGGCCGTGCGCCGCAGCAACGCGCGCGCCATCGGCGAGGTCTTCGCCGCGCAGGCCGGCAAGTTTGTCGCTGTCAGCGCAGGTGATGCGTTAGAAACCACGCTGGCCGCCATGGGTTCGGGCGCGGCGGCACGCAGCATCCGCGAGGGCGTGCGTGTGATGAACGTCGACATCGGCGGCGGCACGTCGAAGATTGCGCTGTGCGAAGGTGGAACGGTGGTGGCGCAAACGGCCGTCGACATTGGGGCGCGCATCGTTTGCCTGGACGGCGCCGGTCGCGTGCAACGGGTTGAAGTGGCCGGGCAGCGGCTGGCTGATGAAGTCGGCCTGCGTTTGATCGATGGCCAGGCGCCCGACGCCGACGGCGTGGCACGATTGGTCGAGCGCATGGCACAGCGTTTGTTCGAGGCCATGCATGGCGCGGCACTCAGCCCTGAGACGGCTGCCCTGCTGCGGCTCGATGCGCTGCCCACTAGCGCCGCGCCCGATGTCGTGACCTTCTCCGGCGGCGTCTCGGAATACATCTACGGCCGTGAAGCGCAGAGTTACGGCGACCTCGGCCCTGCACTCGCGCAAGCCGTTTTGCGCCGCGTGCAAGCTTGGGGGCCGCGCATCGAAGCGCCCGAGCAAGGCATTCGCGCCACGGTGGTCGGCGCGTCGCAGTACACCGTGCAGGTCAGCGGCAGCACCATCTTCGTCGAGCCCGCCGCAACGCTGCCGCTGCGCAACCTGCCGGTCATCACGCCCAAGCTGCCACTCGACGTTGAAGAACTCGACGCCAGCGCCATCGCGGCGGCCGTGCGAGCCACGCTGCGCCGGCTTGACTTGCACAGCGGCGAGCAGGCCGTGGCGCTGTGCTATCGATGGCAGGGCTCGGCAACCTTCGCTCGTTTGCATGCGTTCTGTTTGGGCGTTAGCGAGGGATTGGCTGCCGTGCGCGCACAGGGCGGGCCGCTGGTGTTGGTGGGCGACGGCGACATCGGTGGGTTGGTGGGCATCCACCTGCATAGCGAGATGAAGTTGGCGCAAGCCGTGATCAGCATCGACGGTATCGTGCTGCAAGAGTTCGACTACATCGATATCGGCGCGCTCTTGGACATATCGGGCGCGGTGCCGGTGGTGATCAAGTCGTTGGTGTTTCCGAGCACGGCGGCACTTGGTCGCGAGCATGGCGCGCGACATGGCTGATAGCGACTCGGTGAGCAATGGCTATTGCTCCTTCCCCCTTCAAGGGGGAAGGCTGGGATGGGGGTTCAGTGTTGGCGCGCCAGCATTCGACCCCCTCCCCAACCCTCCCCCTTCCAGGGGGAGGGAGCTTGAACACACCTGGCAGCTGCAGTTCCCGCCTCATCAGCCCTACGACGAAGGCTGGCTTGACGTCGGCGACGGCCATCAAATTCATTGGCAAGTCAGCGGCCACCCCGGCGCGCCCACCGCGCTCTTCATTCACGGCGGGCCCGGCGCCGGCGGCACCGCGGCTGACCGGCGCTGGTTCAACCCTCAGCGCTGGCGTGTCGTCAGCTTCGACCAACGCGGCTGCGGTCAGTCACGCGCGCAAGTGCTGCTGCACGCGAATACCACGCCCCACCTGCTGGCCGACATGGAAGCCTTGCGCGCGCACTTGGGCATTCAGCGCTGGCTGCTTTTCGGCGGCTCCTGGGGCGCCACGCTGGCGCTGGCCTATGCGCAGGCGCATCCGCAGCACGTCAGCGGCCTCGTGCTGCGCGGCGTCTTCACCGCCACACGCGCCGAGACCTGCTGGCTCTACGGCGCGCGCGGCGCCGCCGCGCGCCACCCGCAAGCTTGGCAGCGCCTGTGCGCAGCGGCCGGCGCCGACGTCAAGGCAGGCGTGCTTGACGCCATGAACCATCGTCTTCAAGCTAACGACCAAGATGCGCTGACGGCTGCCCACGCCTGGTGGGCCTGGGAACACGACCTGATGGACGCCGAAAGCCTGCTTGCGCACGCGCCGCGCGCCACCGTCAACGACACCCACGCCCTGGCCTTGGCGCGCATCGGCGTGCACTACGCGCGCAACGCCTGGTTTCTTGACGAAGGCCAGCTGCTGGCCAATGCCGCGCGCTTGCACGGCATTCACGGCGTCATCGTGCAAGGCCAGCGCGACCTGATCACACCCGCCAGCGCCGCGCGCGCGCTGCATGTGGCGTGGCCGCAGGCGCATCTCATTGAAGTTGCCAGCGCAGGGCATGCCAGCAGCCACCCAGGTATGGCCCGACACCTGATCCACGCCACAGAAACCATGGCGGCTACCGCCGAGGAGACACCGCATGTCCGAGCCCAAACTGCCTGACGCCTCCCTCACGCCTGAGGATCGCAGCGCGCCTGCACGTCGCGATTTCCTCAAGCACGCCGCCGTGGCCGCAGGCACCGCCGTGGCCGCCGTCAGTGCCGCAGCGCAAACGGTGGACGCTGCGCCAAAGCCTGCGGCGACACCGGCACCTTCCCCAGCCGCCGCCAGCGAAAAGCCAATCGAGCGCCCAGGCTCGGACTTCATGCTCGACGTCATCCGCACGCTGGGCCTCGACTACATCAGCACCAACCCTGGCAGCAGCTTTCGCAGCCTGCACGAGTCACTCGTCAACTACGGCGGCAACAAGAAGCCCGAGCTGTTGACTTGCTTGCACGAAGAGTCGGCCGTAGGCATGGCCCATGGTTACGCCAAGGCCAGCGGCAAACCCATGGGCGTGCTGCTGCACGGCACGGTGGGCTTGCAGCACGCGGCGATGGCCGTCTACAACGCCTGGGTCGACCGCGTGCCGGTGATCATGATTGCGGGCAATGGCATGGACGCCAACAAGCGCCGCCCAGGCACCGAATGGAATCACTCGGTGCAAGACGCCGCCGCCATGGTGCGCGACTACGTGAAGTGGGACGACAACCCGGGCTCGCTGCAGCACTTTGCTGAGAGCACCGTGCGCGCCTACAAGATCGCCATGACGCCGCCGATGGAGCCGGTGCTGGTGATGGCCGACATCGACCTGCAAGAAGATGCCATCCACGACAAAGACTTGAAGATTCCCAAACTGGCGCACAGCATCCCGGCCATGGGCGACAGCGGCGCATTGGCGGAGGCCGCGCGCTGGTTAGCTGAGGCCAAGTTCCCCGTCATCGTGGCCGACCGCATGGCGCGCAACCAGGCCGGTGTGGACGCACTGGTGAAGTTGGCCGAAGCGCTGGGCGCGCCGGTGGTGGACATGGGCGGGCGCATGAACTTCCCCAACCAGCATGCGCTGTGCCACAGCGAACGCCGCCGCGCGCTGATGCGTGAGGCCGACGTGGTGCTGCTCTTGGAAGTGGCCGACCCCTGGGGCCAGTTCAACAGCTTCAGCGACCCGCACAAGATTCAGCGCTTCGTGGCCAAGATGGGCGTGAAGGTCATCAACCTGTCGATGCAAGACGTCTACATCCGATCCAACTACCAGGACTTCCAGCGTTATTTGCCGGCCGATCTGTCGATCAACGGCGACGCGCAAGCCAGCCTGCAGCCGCTGACGGAGCAGGTCATGAAGCTGATGACGCCCGAGCGCCAACGCACAGCACTTGAGCGCGCTGCGGCGCTGGGCGTGCAGGCGCGCCAGGCCAAAGCGCAGCTGCTGGAGTCGGCCGCGCGCGGCTGGGACGTGAGCCCCGTGACCACCGCGCGGCTGGCGATGGAGACCTATGACGTCATCAAGAACGAGCCCTGGGCTTTGGTCGTCAGCGACCGCATTCCTTGGTCGCGCTCACTCTGGCCGGCCACCAAGTACCACCAGATGCTGGGCGGCAGCGGTGGCCAGGGCGTGGGCTACGGCGCTCCGGCTGCGGTGGGTGCAGCGCTGGCGAATCGCGACAAAGGCATCCTGAGCGTGACCTTCCAGCCCGATGGCGACCTGATGTACGCGCCCGGTGTGCTGTGGACCGCCGCGCACCACAAGATCCCGCTCTTGATGGTCATGCACAACAACCGCGGCTACTACCAGGAAGTCATGCACTTGCAGCGCATGGCCGCCCTGCACCGTCGCTCGCCTAACACTTCACTGGTGGGGAACGAGATCGACAACCCGGCCATCGACTACGCCAAGCTGGCGCAGGCGCATGGGGTGTGGGCCGAGGGGCCGATCAGCGACCCGAAGCTTTTGAACGCAGCGCTCAAGCGCGCGTTGGCGGTGGTGAAGAGCGGGCGGCCGGCGTTGCTGGATGTGGTGTGCCAGGCGCGGTGATCGATGGAACGCGTGCCCGACTGATCGGCCGTCACCGCGCGCTGCTCAGCCGGTAATCCAGTTGTCGACACGCAAGCCCGTGACGCGGGCGAACTCGCGCACGTTGTTGGTCACCAGCACCGCGCCAAGGCTGACGGCATGGCCGGCGATCATGGTGTCAAGTGGCCCGATGGGCTGGCCAGCCGCTTGCAACTGCGCGCGCACCGTGCCGTAGGCACGCGCAGCGCGGTCCTCGAAGGGCAACACGCTTAGGGCCGCGATCACGCGGTCGAGCTTGGCCTGCGTCGCCGCAGGCCGCTGGCTTTGCGCGACCCCGAAACGCAGCTCGGCCAGCGTTACCGCCGACAGGCACAGGTGCCGCGGGTCATGCGCGTTGAAGCGGTCCAGCACAGCCTGGTGTTGCGGCCGCGCGTTGAGCACGTACACCAGGGTATTGGTGTCGAGCATGTACTGCATCAGCGCGTCCAGTCGCGTTGATCGGCGGTCGCAGGCTGCTGACGCTCGAAGCCAAGACCTTCTGGCGAATCAGCCAAGACCTCGCGGATGACGTCGCCCAGGCGTGGCCGCTCGGGCTGCAGAAAGGCGGCCAGCGCTTCATGGATGACTTCGGTGCGGTTCTTGCGCTGGCGCTTGCACTCACGTTCCAGCAGCTTGGCGATCTCGGGTTTCAGGCGCACGGAGATGGACATGAGGCGGACCCCGGTGACGACGATGACGGCACATTGTATTACGCGTGTATCACAGCGTCGGTGGCGCCAAACCTTGGCGCTGGGTATTCGAGCGCCAGGTCATCGCCGTTCACCGAGCTGGCGCAAGCGAATGGCGGGTGCCAGACATGGTGAGCACGCCCGATGCGGGCCTTTGCTTCCGTCACGCGCGGTGTGATACTTGCGCCGCGTACCAACCAGACGACTCGAACATCGCGGCAGCTTGTGGCTGCGCACTCCAGGTCGTCGCCTGGCCAGGAGCTCATCGCATGAAACGACGCGCCCTCATGTCCCTGGTGGCGAGTGCCGCGCTTGGCGCGACGCCTCCTTCGTCAGCCCAAGCGCCACGTGTCGCGCGCATCGGCTTCCTGGGCTACCGTCCCGCGTCCGACCCGCAGACAGCGCTGCTGTGGAAAGACATCGTCGACGAGCTGGCGCGTCTGGGCTGGGAAGACGGGCGCAACCTCGTCATCGAGCGGCGCTCTGCGCTGAACGACCCACGCAATTTCCCGGCCCAGGCCGAAGAACTGGTGGCGGCGCGGGTGGAGCTCATCTTTGCGCCCGGCGACGCCGCGGCAGCCGCCGCGTTCAAGGCCACGAAAACGATCCCGATCGTGATGCACGGTGTCGCGGCGGTCGAGCTGGGCTATGCCAGGTCGTTGGCGCGGCCAGGCGGCAATGTCACTGGCTTCGTCTATCAAGCGCTCGACTTCTATGCCAAAGAGTTCGACATCGTGCGTGGCATCCGCCCCGACCTGAAGAAACTCGCTCTCGCCTGGCGCCCTGACGACAGCCCTGTGGCGGCGCTGGGGGCACGCAACTGGTTGGCGGCTGCACAGCAGCATGGCGTCGGCCTGGCAATGCTGCCTGCCCCCCAGAGCCTGGCCGACATCGACGCGCTGCTGGCCGCAGCCATGCGCGAGGGCGTGCAGGCGCTGGTCGTCGGCATCCGGCCGTTCCTGCTCGGCGCCGGCTGGCAAAAGATCAACGCGTGGGCCATCGAGCACAAAGTGCTGCCCTACGCCGGCACCTGGGCGCGTGGCGAGGTCGTTGCGGCGTTCGGGCCCGTCGTGCCGGAGATCTGGCGTGTCACCCTTGGCCATGTCGACCGCATTCTGCGTGGCGCCAAGCCGGCCGACATACCGATCGAGCAGCCGACGCGCTTTGATCTCGTCATCAACCGCAAGCTTGCCAGGGCGATGGGCTTGACGATTCCGCCGTCCGTCCTGCTGCAAGCCACCGAGGTGATCGAGTGAATCTGGATCCAGGGTGGACGCAAGCCCCGCCCGCCGGTGTGGCCAGGGCGCCAATCGCTGGCCCTAGCACGCGGCCAGCGCAAACCCCTCGGCCGCCGCTGCGGCCATGAGACGCTGGTCGTAGCTCGCCAGCGCCAGCACCAAGCCCTGGGCTGCGCAGGAAGTCCATCGTCGCCAGGTGCAGCGCGTCGAGCGTGCTCACCGGCCGCGCAAAGGGCCGCAGGGCGCGGCCGAGCACGGCGTCAGACATCTCGACCAGGCTCGCACGATCCACCAGTTGGCGGGCGTCGCTCGCATGCGTGAGCGTGGCGCCATGGGCATGCACCCGGTTGAAAATCTCGAACTCCAGCAGGCCGCTGGCCACGCAGGCCTGCGACCAGAACGCGGCGCTCAAGCGTGCGTTGGCGGTTGTGAAGAGCGGGCGGCCAGCGCTGGTGGATGTGGTGTGTCAGGCGCGGTGACGTGCGCGGTGACGGGTGCAGGCATCGCAGGACCTGCGGTGCTCTGCACACCAGCCGACGCTATTTCTCCATCACGACGTTCCAGGGCCCTTCAGCCTGGATGAAGAACACGACCTCCTCGTTGCCCTCGACCTTCGCCGTGTGCGACGCTTTGTGGGTCAACGAGAAATACGAGCCTGGCCCCAGTTTGTGCGTCTTGCCGTCGACGGTGAGCGTCACCGTGCCCGACACCACCGTGGCGTGATGGTTCGCGCTGTGGTGATGCTTGGGCGTCACCAGGCCCACCGGGTACTTCAGGAAAAATCGGCTTGCGCCCTTGTCCATATCGCCTGAGACCTGAGCTGCGGCAATGCCATTGCCCAGGTCCTTCCATTTGAGATCGGCCTTCGCCACGACTGCTGCCCCACCGGCACCTGTTGCCGGCAGGGGCAGCGCTGCCATCAGCGCGGTTGCCATTGAAATGGCCAGTGCATGCTTGCGATTCATAGGGTGTCTCCTGACGTCAATTCGAGTAGCCTCCCCGGGTGCACAACGAGGCCGTTTTCCATGCCTCGACGCGATGATCATGTCGACACGCACACCAAGTCAACCAATGCATTCCAGACGGCCTGCTGGCGCAACCGCAGCGTTCCATGCGACGAAGACGATCCCAATGCGCGATGCATGGTGTGGCGGCGGTGGAGCCGCATTGCGCCAGGCGCGTTGAGTTGACGGGCCACGGGTGAAAGCACACGCGCTGCTCGTCGCACTGGCCTTGACCGTGTCCGCGCTGAGCGCGGCCGGCGCCGACTTTGCGGCCTACAAGAAGGCGATGGCCGATGGCGACACGGCCGCTGTGGTGGGCCTGTTGCGCGCCGATGGTGGACGCCCGCCTGCGGGGCCACATGGTGCGTCCTTGCTGCACTTCGCCTGCAGCTATCTCTACGCCAAGAATCAGGCACCGCTGATCAGCGCCCTTGTCGCCGCAGGCGCTGAGCTGGAGGCGCGCGACACCAACGGCGCCACGTCTTTGAACTGGGCCGCCGGCAGCGACTGCGCCGAATGCGTAGCGCTGCTGCTCAAGGCCGGCGCCAAGGTCATGGCGCGCAACCTGCGCGGCGTCACGCCCTTGCATGTTTCGGGGCCAAAAATCGCACCGCTCTTGATTGCCGCCGGTGCCGACATCCAGGCCGTCGACGCAAGCGGCAACAAGCCGCTACACCGCATGTTCCACGGTGCGTTTCTGCCTGTGGGCGTCAACGTGCGCAACCAACAAGGCTTCACGCCACTGCACTTTGCCGCGCTCAATGGCAACGCCGATGGCGTGCGCTGGCTGCTGGCACAAGGCGCCGACCCGACGCTGGGCAGTACCGCCGCCCACGAATACCGCGACGGCATGGCGGCCGAATGGGGCAGTGATCAAGTCCATGTCATCGCCGCGGGCGCACGCGCCTTTGACATTGCGCTGTGGCGACATGACAGCAGCAAATACGCCACGGGGAAATACCGCACCACAGTGGAACTGCTGGACAAGGCCACGCCGCGCAGGTCGTGGCTGTCGCGTTAGGGCGCGCGGCGGGCTGCCTCAGAAACCCAAGGCCGCGAGCAGCGTTCGCGCCGTCATGAAGATGAGGATCAGCGACCCGACCGTCCACAGCGCCGCGCGCATGTCATGGCTGCACGCGGTGAGGTAGGCCGCAAAGTGCAGCAAACGCGAGACCACGTAGCCATACAGCAGCAGCTGCGCCAGCCAGAGTGAGGGTTGCGTGAGCACGTAGAGCAAGCCCGCCACCAGAAAAAACGGCAGGTTCTCCAGGTCGTTCAGATGGATGCGCCGAATACGCTCGACGCGCTCGTCGGGCTCAAGCTGCTTGGGGTCGGGCGTCGGGTTCAGCGGCGTCTTGCGCAAGTCCTCGGGCGAGCGGAACCCGCCTTGCGCCGACATCATGCGCACCACCGTCAGCCACGACATGCACACCGCCTTCAGGATCATCAGCGTGGCCGCGACGGCGTAGGTGGCGAAGAGGGGGTCTTGCAGGCTCAGTTTGTCCATGGTGGGCTCCTTGGTTGGCGCCGCACATTCTGTCGCGGGCGTCGACATGTCGATCCATGACGACGCTGCCGACGCGCGGCCCGCCCTAGCAATCCGCCAACGCAAACCCTTCGGCCACCGCGGCCGTCATCAGGCGTTGGTCGTAGCTCGCCAGCGCCAGCACCAAGCCTTGGCTGCGCAGGAAATTCATCGTCGCCAGGTGCAGTGCGTCAAGCGTGCGCACCGGTCGCGCGAAGGGCCGCAGCGCACGGCTGAGCACGGCTTCAGACATCTCGAGCAAGCTCACGCGATCCACCAATTGGCGTGCATCGTTCGTGTGCGTGACCGTGGCGCCGTGCGCATGCACACGGTTGAAGACCTCGAACTCCAGCAGGCGGCTGGCCACGAATGTCTGCGACCAGAACGCGGCAGGCGGTGAGCGATCCTCGGCAAACAACTGCGCCAGCACGACCGAGGTGTCCAGGTAGATCAACGCTCGGCCCGGCTGTTGGCGAGCCCCTGCAGCAACTGCGAGAGCTTGGCCACAGGCTTGCGCTTAGGCAGCCGGGCTTTGGGTGACACCTTGGCCGGCACCAGCAGGCCGCGCCGAAGCAAGTCGCCCAGTCGCTGCGCGTCAGGCGACGCATCGGTGCGCACGCGCGGCGCCACGAGCTCAGCCACGACCACGCCGCGGTCGGTCACAAGCACCGTCTCGCCTGCGGCCGCTGCGCGAACGAATTCGCTGAGCCGGTTCTTCAAGGTCTTGATGCCGATGCTGTGCATGGCGGGCAATGTAGCTACGGGTGGCTACGTCGTCAAGACTGCGGCGCATCGCCGTCGCATGGCAGCATGGTGGTGATCGATCGATGCGCCGTCGATGACCCGCTCACGCCCGACCTGCCGCACTCACAGCCGCCTTTGCCGCATTCGTCGCAAGTTGTTGCGTCGCTCGACCGGGCCTCTCACACTGCGCTCAGCAGTGGGATTGAATGTCTCATCCCACGCTAACGATCAAGGAGCACACGCTATGTCACAGGTTTCACGCTTGGCCCCCTCAATGATTGCCATCGCCTGCACGAACGCCTTGCTGCTGGCGTGCGGCGGCAGCAGCAGCGAAAAAGACATCCCAGTGACGGTGACCGTTGCTGGCCCGAATGCCGTGACCTATTGGAACGAGGTCGCGACCACGACGATTAACCTGCCGGCGGCGGCGACTGGCACGGCCGAAGAGCAGCGACCGAATACTGCGGTCGATCTCGCCACGGTACACGTCGCGATCTACGACGCCTTGATGGCCATCGCCGGCACGCACAAACCCTATGCCGTCACGCCAACGACGGCAGCGGCCGGCTTGTTGCCGGAAGCCGCGACAGCAGCAGCGGCCTACCGCGTGCTACTCGGCCTCTTCCCGAATCGCCGCGCGACTTATCAGCCGGCCTACGACGCGTTTGTGGCGACCTTGCCCGAGGGCGCGGCGAAGACCCAGGGCATTGCGCTGGGCGCCGAAGTCGCGGCCGGCATCCTGGCGCTGCGCGCCAACGACGGGCGCATGGTCGCCCTGGCGACTTACGTGCCGGGCACAGCACCTGGCCAGTTCCGCGGTCTCAACCCGGTCGGCCGGCCGAACCCCTTCATCAAACCGTTTGCGCTGACCTCGAACGCACAGTTCCGCGCGCCGGGTCCTCCCGCCTTGACCAGCGCCGAATATGCGGCCGAAGTCAACGAAACGCGCGCGCTCGGGTCGATCACGAGCAGCACACGCAGCGCCGACCAAACCGAGGTGGCACGCTTTCACACCCAGGCGCCACCGCTCTTCTGGCCCAACAACATGCGCAACTTCGCGATGACGGAGCGCAGCCTGGCTGAGCATGCGCGGCTGATGGCGATGGTCTGGGTGACACAGGCCGACGCCGGCAACGCCTGCTTCGAATCCAAGTACCACTACCATTTCTGGCGGCCGTCGAGCGCGATCACCTTGGCCAATACAGACGGCAACGACGCCACCGCCGTGGATGCCAGCTGGGCGCCGGTCGTGGCGACGCCCAACCACCCGGAGTATCCCGCCGCGCACAGCTGCATCTCGGGCGCAACGAGCCAGATCCTGAGCAGCTACTACGGCACGCCAAACGTCACGTTCAACATGAGCAGCACCGTCACCAGCACGACGCGCCGCTACCTGACCACCGCCGCCCTTGTCGATGAGATCCAGATCGCGCGCATCGCCGGCGGCATGCACTTCCGCAAGTCCACGGTCGACGGTGCGGCTTTAGGCAAGAACGTCGCCAATTGGGTGTTGGCCAACCACTTCCAGCCGCGCTGACCCAGCGCCACTGCGCACAACGGGCCCGAACATCGGGCCCGTCTTTTCATGCATCCAGCGAAGGCGCGACGCGCCGCGCTCTCACATCTGCCGGAACAGGTGCTCATGCCCTTCGCTGACCGCGAGCTTCTCGCTGCGGCTCTTGAGCTTGACGCTGACACGGCCGCGAAAGTCGCGCGAGACGCCGGCAATCGCGTTCGCGTTGACGATGGTCGAGCGGTGGATCGGCCAGAAGCAGCTCGGGTCGAGTTGCTCCTGCAGCTCCCTCAGCGAACGCCTGATCAGGGCCTCGCCGCTGGCGGTGACGACGCGGGTGTACTTGGTGTCGGCCTGGAAGTAGCAGACCTCATCGACTGTGATCAGGCGCACCTCCTGCCCCTGCGACGCGTTGATCCAGCGCAGGTGTTCACGCGCCGGCTGCGCAGCGGCCAGCTCCCGCAGCAGGCCGTCCAGTGGCGGTGGCGCCTCGTGCAGGCGCTGCTTGACGCGCCTCACCGCCGTGGCCAGCCGCGCCGTGTCGTAGGGCTTGAGCACGTAGTCGAGCGCGCCCTGTTCGAAGGCCGCGATAGCGTGCGCGTCGTAGGCCGTGACGAAGACGACGTGGCAGCGCCCGCCGGCCTGGCGTGCGACCTCCAGCCCGGTCAGGCCAGGCATCTGGATGTCGAGGAACATCACGTCAGGGCCATGTTCATCGAGCAACTGCAGTGCCTCAATGCCGCTGCGCGCCAGGCCGGCAATGCGCAACTCGGGCCACAGCTGTTGCAGATGCGTGCGCAGCTCCTCGCGCAACACGGCCTCGTCTTCGGCGATCAACGCGATCGGGGCAGGCATGTGCAATGTCCGGCTTCAGGACTTGCCCGCGCCCGGCTTGAGTTCGATCAAGATCACGTGCGAGTTGCGGCCCGAAATATTCTCGACCTCGTGCGTTTCGGCCTCCTGCCAGAACACATCGCCGACCTTGCCTTCAGCGATATGGGTTTTGCCATTGGGCGTCTTCGCGCGTACCTTGCCCGAGAACAACACCACCGTCAGGTGCGCGGGGTGCGAGTGCATGCCGTCGCCGCACACCCCCATGCCGGGGCGGCCACGGTATTCCAGCGCGCGCAGTTTGTCGTTCTCAAAGGCGACGCGATAGCTCGAAGGCTGCATCTTCGCTGCGTCCTGTGCATTCGCCCCATCGGCCAGCACCATGCCGGGCAAGAGTGCGAGCAGGGTGCGCCGCAGCGCGTTCAGGTCGTCGGGGTGGGTTGACTCGTCCATGGTGGGCTGGCTCCTGGGTCGGAGTGGAGAGGCTGCGCCGTCTCGGCGCAGGTGGAAGGAATTTCAAGCGGAAGCATCATCGTCAAGGCGGGCCGGCCAGCGGCGTGCGTCTCGGCCACGGCCACGCGCGCATCGGCATGGGTCGCGCGCAAACCCACGCGCAGCCGGTACAGCAGATCCTCTGGCAGCCAGCCCGGCGCTGCCGCGCCGTACAGCGCCAGCGTCAGCTGCGAGCTGCCTCGCAGCGCCGTCATCGTCAGCGCCGTCGCTCCAGGCTGGGCCGCAGCAAGTTGATCGAGCAAAGGCAACAGCAGCAGCGGCGGGAAGGGCAGCTCCGCCAGCGCGCCGTCGATGTCGCAGTGCAAGGCCGGGCGTTGCGCGTCGAGCTCGTGGGCGAGCTGGGCGTAGCTACGTGCCACCGCCAACTCGGCACCCAATGTGGATTGCCCGCTGCGCACACCCGGCATCGCCAGCCGCAGGAAGCTGACAAGCTGGTCGAGCAGCCGGTCGGCACCGGCCGAGTCGCTGGCATAGCGCCGCTGCATTTCGTCCAGCGCGCGCAGCAGGAAGCTGGGGTCGACCGATCCCTGCAAACCCGCGAGCTGTGCCTGGCTGAACAGCGTCTCGCTGCGACTGCGTGCGATCTCGGCGCGGCCCAGCAGCGAGCGCGTGCGCTCGGCACGATGCGCGAGTGCACTGGCAGCCACGAACAGCCCGCCGTACAGGAGCAGAGCCCAGCCGAGATAGATGGGTTGCGCGTTCGGCCTTGGGCCCGAGCTTTGATCCCAAGCTGTTCTCAGCGTGATGAAAGGGTTCGGCGCAGCGGCTCTGATCAGTGTGATGAACGCAGCCACTGCAAGGGTCGCGAGCACCAGTTGGCGCGTTGACAAACGTGGCACGGCGAACGCCGTGAAAACGACGAATACAAGTGCAGCGAAGAGCCAGCCAGGTATTCCCTCCCGCACAAAGACTGAGCCTTCGCTTGGGCTCAGCGAGAAGACGGGCACGAAGTTTTCCAAAGTCCCCACGATGAGCGTCCACAGCAACACATACGCCACGCCACGGCGCCAGCCATAGGCGGCTCGCGCGGAGCCGAAGCCCACCGCCGCAGTCATCATCGTGCCACTCCCCGGCGCAACCGTGGCAACCGCAAACGCGCGAGTACACCGCCGTCGTGATTGTTTTCGAGGCTGAGCGTCCCCGCGGCGCCATACAGCGTGGCAAGCCGCGCCCGGATGCTGGCCAGCCCGATGCCCGAGCCGCCACTGCTGCTGAAGCCGACACCGTTGTCAGCGACCGTGATTTCGAGCATCGCGCCAAACGCTTGCGCACGGATCTCGATCGTGCCGCCCTCGGGCCGTGGTGCGATGCCGTGCTTGACGGCGTTCTCCACCAGCGTGGCGATGGTCAGCGGCGGCAGATCGCAGCCGCGCAGCTCGTCGGGCACGTTCCAGCGCACTGTGAGCCGGCCCGACATGCGCAACGCGACGATGCCGAGGTAAGCATCGACCAGGTCGATCTCCTGGCCGAGCGTCGCGTGCTGCACCTCTTCGCTCGCCAATGTCAAACGCAAGTAGGACAGGAAGTGCGCCAGCAGCAGCGCGCCCTGCGCTGGATCGGTATGGTGCAGGCGGCGCACGGTGGCCAGGGTGTTGAACAGGAAGTGCGGTTCGACACGGCTGCGCAACACCTGCAGGCGCATCTGCGCCAACTGGCTTTCAATCTGCGAACGGCGCAGTTCGGTGTCCTGCACTGCCGCCTGCTCATCGACCGAACGGCGCCACAGGTACCACATCGCCGCGATGCTGATGCCGACCAGGGTCCATTGCATAACTCGGCCGAGTGCCAGGTGCAGATCCTGCGTCGTGGCGCCCTCATCCGCAGCAATCGGCGCCAATTCGCCGAGGGCCGCGCCGAATGCAATCGCCAGACACAGCAGCATGATCCCGACTTTCGGGCTGCGCCAAGGCACGCGGCCGGCCGCGACCAAGGCCATGCCGATGGCCAGCGCCGTGATCGCGCGGTCGCGCAGGACATCGAGCCAGCCGAGCAAGACCTCGTCGACGGGCCAGTTGCGCCAGACGAAAGGCTGGAACAGGAACTGCGTGGAGATCAGCACCGCCACCAGCAAGGCGCCAGGCAGCACCACGGCCGGCGGCAAACTCCAGCCCCGCGTCACAGCCCCAGACGGGTTCGGCCCCGGCGGCACGGCAGGCAACGCTGGCGATGCGGGCGAGAACATCGACGCTCTCCTTCGGCGCAGCGCGGCTGAGGCGCTGCGATGCAGACTGCTCGTCGGCCGGCCGCAAGGTGCAAGACATGTCGATGTCTAACCGGCGATGGCCGCTTGCTGGGATGCTGCGTCAGTGAACCGAACCCGTCAATCCCGAGTGGCATCCCAAGCGACGAAGCCGGCGCGGGCGGCGGTGAAACCGTCCGAACTGGGAGTGAATCAGGAATTCGGTGTGGTCCGACGTCGAAGTTCGTCCAGGAACCCCTGATGGGTTCTCCCTCTGACTACCGCTGCGCTTTGACGCTCGCACAAATGCGGCGGCGCGAGCAGGCACGGCATCACTCCGCCGTGATGCCATTCCTCTTGATCACCGCGCCCCAACGCGGATAGTCCTTCAGCACCACCGCGTGCAGCGCCTCGGGCGTGGAGGGCTCGGCGTCCATGCCGGCGCGGCCGAGCAGGTCGCGCACCTCGGGTAGTCTGAGGATGGCGCTAACTTCGGTGTTGAGGCGGCTCACAATGGCGGCTGGGGTCTTGGCCGGCACGAAGAAGGCGTACCAAAGATCCACCTCCACGGCCTTCACGCCTAACTCTGCAAAGGTGGGCACGGTGGGCGCCACGGGGTGGCGCTTGCCGCTGCCCACGGCCAGGGCCACGAGCTTGCCGCTGGCCACGAAACCTTGGGCCACGTGCACGGGCAAGAAGCCCGCCATCAGCTCGCCCGAAAGCAAGTCTTGCGTGTAGCCGGCGGTGCCGCGGTAAGGCACGTGCAGCATGAAGAGCTGCGTCTGGATCTTGAAGAGCTCCATCGCCATGTGGTGCGGCGTGCCCACGCCCGGCGAGCCGTAGGTGATGTGGCCGGGGCGCGCCTTGGCTTGATTGACAAGGTCCGCCATGGTCTTCATGCCGGTCTTCGGGTTGGCCACCAGCATCAGCGTGCCCCAGGCCGCCATCGACACCGGGCTGAAGTCGCGCACGGGGTCGAAGTTGGCGTTCTTGTAAAGCTGCGCGGCGATGAGCATGGTGTTCGCACCCATCAGCACCGTGTGGCCGTCGGCGGGCGCCTTGGCCACCTGGTCGGCGCCGATGTTGCCGCTGGCGCCGGGCACGTTTTGCACGATCACACTTTGGCCCAGACGTTCACTGAGCTTGGGCGCCACGGTGCGGGCGATGGTGTCCATGCCGGTGCCGGGGGTGAAGGGGACGATGATTTTGATGACAGATGTCGGCCAGGCGGGGACTTGGGCCAGCACTGTGGCTGACGCGAGGACTAACGCGGCAAGTACGTGCAATCTTTTGATCAACATAGGGCCTCGTATCGCTCCCTCCCCCTGCAAGGGGGAGGGCTGGGGTGGGGGTGAGATGTGTGGATGAGGTGGTGATGGATTTGTGCAGAGGCACTCGACCCCCTCCCCAACCCTCCCCCTGCCAGGGGGAGGGAGGAATTCATTTGATCTTGAAGACTGCGCGTGCGTTCGTTTCGAAGAACTTGGTCTTGTCCGCAAGCGAAAGCGCCATGCCGTCGAGCGTGCTGACCTCGTCCACCGCGTGCTGATAGGGGTAGTCCATCGCGTACATCACGCGGTCCATGCCCATGAAGTCTTGCGTGAATCGCACCGCCGGCTCCCAGGCCACGCCGCTGTTGGTCACGTAGAAGTTTTCACGCAGGTAGTCGCTGGGTTGTTTTTTGATCGGCTTGACCGAGGCATAACGTTTCGACGCCACGGTGGCGCGGTGCATGTAATCCAGCCGATAGGCCCAGAACGGCAGCGCCTCGCCCATGTGGCCGATGATCATCTTCAGTTTGGGGAAGCGGTCGAAGACGCCCGCAGTGATGATGCGCATAGCGTGCAAACCGGTCTCGACGCCAAAGCCGTAGATGGCACCGTCGAGGCCGCACTCCTGGAAGGGTGCCAGCATCGCCGGCGGCAGTGAGTTGGGGTGCAGATAGATCGGCGCATCAAAGGCCTCGGCCGCGGCGAAGATGTCCCAGAACTTCGGGTCGGAGAGGTACTCGCCATGCGTGTGCGAGTTGATGACGACGGCGTGGATGCCCAGCTTCGTGACACCGCGCTCGATCTCCTTGGCCGCCGACGCTGGGTCTTGCGGCGCCACGGCCAGCATGCCGGCGAAGCGTGTCGGGTGGCGCTTGATGGCGTCGGCCAAGAAGTCGTTGGCAACACGGCTGTAGGCCACAGCCTCGGCCGCCGGCATGCACTGCACGCCGGGGCTCGTCAGCGCCAACACCTGCATGTCGATGCCGGCGGCGTCCATGTGCGCCAGGCGGAACTGGTCGAGGTCGGTCAGGCAACGCATGATGTGCAACGCGCGCTCGCTGGGGCTGCTCATGTAGAAGCCCATCAGGCCGGCGAAGCCCGGGTCGGCGTCGCCGCGCGCAAGGATGCGACGGTAGATCTCGATCATCTCGGGCGGCGCAAAGGCCTCCTCTGTCGCGATGCGCTTGTAGGGCACTTTGGCGGGCGTGCGCGGCGCAATCAGGCTGGGCAGTTGAATCGGCGTGGGCATGGCGTGGCTTTCAGGGTGGCGGCTCAAAGGATGAAGCTCAAGAGGCCCATCTCGCCGAGCTCCATGGCGTCGAGCACAGCCAGGCGCTCTTTGATGCGCAGGCCTTCGGGCGTGACGCAAAGCCGGTGGCGGTAGACGCCCACATAACAACGGATGTCAGCGTGGCGGCGGTGGCGGTAGACGATGAAGTTGGCCTCGACGGCAAGCTCGTCACCGCTGCGCTCGGTGATGCGCACGTTGCTGATGAGGCGCCGCGTGCGCGAGTGCGGAAACTCGGCGTGCGCGTTACGGTCTTGCAGGCGCAATACGCGCTCTCGGATGCGCCTGGCGTCGTCGGCGACCATGAACAAGGCCGTGCCGGCTGTGGCGTCGGGTGCATCGTTAGACGGCACGCGGTAAGTCGCGTCGGGGGTCAAGAGCGCCAGCCAGGCGTCGAGCTGCCAGGCGTCCAGCAGGGCGGCTTCTTCGAAGAGAAAATCCTCGACCTGCGTACGCGTGACGTTGGTGGCCGTCATGCGGTATGGCCCATGTCGGCCCCCATCAGCTCGGCCCAGCGGATCCAGAACGCCCGCAGGTGCAGCTCGTCGGTGTTGAGCTGCTCGCCGTCTTTGGCCATGCCACGCGACATCACCGACCATGGCACTTCGCGATAAGTGCTCATGCCCTTTTGCACCGACTCCAGCGCTTCGACGTCGTCGGGCGTGGCAAAGCCGCCGGGGCCGTAGAAAGTGAGGAAGCTGTCCAGCCGCACGGCGCGCGCGACAGCACTCTCCTCCACCGGGCCCAGCGCCCAGGCGCGCACCTGCATCAAGTCGGGTGCTAACGGGTGAAAGGTACGGATGGTGATGGCCGAGCCGTCGTTCAACACCAGGTTGGGGAACACCACCAGGTTGCGGTTGGTGTCGGCCACGCGCGTGGCGCGCGCGTCGCCCAGGCGCGCGAAGAGCTCGGTGCGGATGCGCTCGATCTCGGGCTTGGCCGCGTCGCCGTAAAGGGGAATCCACTTCGCCACCGGGCGGCCGCGGAAGTTGACGTTGTCGATCACCGCGTGGCCGTTGCCGAGCACCTTGCCCACGCCGTGGCTGGGCATCAAGGCGCCACGCTCGGGCTTCTTGATCTCCACGCCCGAGCGCTTCATGTAGTTGAGCCAGGTCGAGTGCGTGGTCATCAGGTGGTAGTCGTCGAAGCTGTTTTCCACCAGCAGCTTCCAGTTCGCCTTGATGTCGTATTCCTGCGTGCCGGGGATGACTTCCATGCGCCCTGTGGGCGACTGGTCGACGATGAGGTCGATGTACTCCTTGGCGCCGGCGAGGTAGTCGACCAAGGGCATGGCACCCGGGTTGAACGTCAGGAAGACGAAGCCCTGATAACTCGCAACCTGTGCGGGCTCGGCCAGGCCGAGCTTGGCGGCGTCAAAACTCGGCGGGTAACTTGCCTTGCCGGGCACGCCGTCGAGCGCGCCGTCCAGGTTGTAGCTCCAGCCGTGATAGAAGCAGAAGTAGCCCTTGGCCTTGCCTTCACGCTCGCGGCAGACGATGGCGCCACGGTGGCGGCAGACGTTCAGAAAGACGCGGATGTCGGCGTGGGAGTCGCGGCAGAAGATGACGGGCCGCCCGCACACGATGCGCGTTTTGAAGTCGCCCACCTCGCGCACTTCGGACTCGTGGCCCACGTAGATCCAGCAGGTGTCAAAGATGCGCTGCATCTCCGCTTGCAGCACCTCGGGGTCAACCAGCGCGCGGCGGTTGACCTGGAAGTCGTGGTTGGCGGGGTCGTTGATGACGAAGGGGTGCGGCGACATCAGCTTGCCTCGCGTTCTTCGCGCCAATAGCCCAGCGCTTCTTGCGCGGCGCGGTCGGAGAAGCTGAAGAGCAGGCAGTCGGCGTCGGCCTCGAAGCGGTAAGGCTCCCAGGGTGGGACGACGAAGACATCGCGGCTGTGCAACTCGTGCACCTGGCCTGCCAGCTCGACGCGACACGTGCCCTGAGCGACGCTGAACACGCCGCCGTCGGTGGCGCGGTAGTGCGTGCCGTGAAAGCCCGCAGGCAGCAGCTGCATGAACGCGGCCATGGTGCGGAAGGCGTCGCCGCTGTGGGGGCCGGGGTAGCGCCGCTTGAAGCCCTGTGCGGCGTCAAGCTGGTCTTGCGCGGCCATGGCACAGAGCGCCGCGCGCGTCTCTTCGAAGGAGTAGATCAACGGCTGCGCAAGTGCCAGGTCAGCGCCAGCGCCACGCCGCTCTTGCGTGTCGTTCTCGCGAAAGTGCGCGCCGAAGAGCTGGGCGAAGGGCGTGTCCAGGCCGTCCAGCCACACCACGGGCGCAGCACCTTCGTTGCCATGGTCGTGCCAGGCCCAAGGCGGCGTGACGACGAAGTCACCGGGGCGCATGGCGATGCGCTGGCCTGCCACCGTGGTGTAGGCGCCCTCGCCTTCCAGCACGAAGCGCAGCGCGCTCGGTGTGTGGCGGTGTGAGGGCGCCACCTCGCCGGGGTTGATGATTTGCAGCCCGGCGTAGAGCGCGTGCGTGATGAAGGAGCTGCCACGCAATGATGGGTTCTCCATCACCAAGACACGGCGCTCGGCCTGCTTTTTGGTGATGAGCTCGGCCGAGCGCGCGAGCAGCGGGCGCATCTGCGCGTAGCGCCAGATGGCGGGCGCGCAGTCCGAGCCCGGCACCAGCCGCGCCTTGCGCTCCCACAGTGGCGAGAGGTCGTGCTGCGAAATCCGCGCGGAGAACTCGCGCAGTGCCGGCGTGGTGTCGGTGTCCATGGTGGCTGCTTGGCTAGCTTACGAAAGCGTGCTAACGCTCAAGCCGACGGCGCAAAGATCGAGGCCCGGCCGCCGCTGCCCTGCACCACGTTCATGCTCATGCTGCCAATGCGTTCGAACTCGATGCGCACGACGTCGCCACCTTTGAGTGGCCCCACGCCTGCGGGCGTGCCAGCAGCGATGATGTCGCCGGGCTCCAGCGTCATGATGTGCGACGCGACTTCGATCATGCCGGGGATGTCGAGCACCAGGTCGCGCGTATTGGCGTCTTGGCGCAATTCGTCGTTGACCCATAGCCGGCCGCGCAGGTTACTTGGGTCACCGAGTTCGTCGGCGGTGACGATCCACGGCCCCACAGGGCAGAAGCTGTCGTAGGCCTTTCGGGCCACACGCTCTTCCTTGCCGCGCACCACGATGTCCATCAAACACGAGTAGCCGAACACCACCTCGGCCCA
>JANOJR010000315.1:0-23531 GCA_031418855.1 Rubrivivax sp. | reverse complement strand
GTGTAGTACGGGTCCACCGTGCTAACCACCAAGGTACGCGCCGTGCTGCTGGTGTTGACCTCGATGCCCAGATAATTGCCCGAGCCGAAGACGTTGTCTTGTTTGATCGATGCCGTGAGTGTCAACTTGTCGGCGTTGGAGTAGCCCGCACCCAGCAGCAAGTTCCCGGTGGGCTTCTCGGTGACGTTGACCACCAGATCCACCTGGTCGGGCGCACCGGCGACTTCGTTGGTGTCGACGCTGACGTCCTTGAAATAGCCCAAGCGGTCGACGCGGTCGCGCGAGAGTTTGATGCGCGCGCCGTCGTACCACGACGATTCAAGCTGGCGGAATTCACGCCGCACGACTTCATCCCGCGTGCGCGTATTGCCCGCGACTTCAATGCGGCGCACATACACGCGCCGCTGCGGCTCGGCCGTGAGCACCACCACCACCTGGCCTTTGCTGCGGTCGATTTCCGGGCGCTGCTCCACACGCGCGAAGGCGTAACCGAAAAGACCAAAGAGATCGGTGAAGCGCTTGACGGTGTCGGACACCGCCTCGCCACGGTAGGCCTGGCCGGGCTTGACCTGCACCAGCGCCTTAAAGTCGTTTTCTTTGCCGAGGTAGTCGCCTTCGAGCTTGACGCCCGTCACCGTGTAGGGCTGGCCTTCACGGATGGAGATGGTGATGGCAATGCTTTGTTTGTCGGGCGAGATCGTGACCTGGGTCGACTCGACCGTGAACTCAAGGTAGCCGCGGTTGACGTAGTACGCGCGCAGTGTTTCCAGGTCGGCGTTGAGCTTGGTGCGCGCGTAGCGGTCGTTCTTGGTGTACCAGGTCAGCCAGCCACCGGGTGTGAGGTCAAAGAGGCCGAGCAGCGTCGACTCTGAAAAGACCTTCGCGCCGACGATGCGGATCTCGTTGATCTTCGCCGCCTCGCCTTCGTTCATGGTGAAGGTGACGTTGACGCGGTTACGCTCGATCGGCGTCACGGTCGTCACCACCTCGGCGCCGTAGAGGCTGCGCGTGAGGTACTGGCGCTTGACCTCTTGCTCGGCGCGGTCGACCAGCGCGCGGTCGAAGGGCAGGCCTTCGCCGATGCCGGCTTCTTTCAGTGACTTGATCAGCGGGTCTTTGTCGAACTCTTTGAGCCCGACGAAGTTGACGCTGGCGATGACCGAGCGCTCGTCGACGATGACCACGGCGACGTTGCCTTCGATCTCGATGCGCACGTCTTTGAACAAGCCCGTGGTGAAGAGCGCGCGCAGCGCGGCCGCACCTTTGTCGTCGTTGTAGGTGTCACCGATGCGAAACGGCAACGCAGCAAACACCGTACCGGGGTCGGTGCGCTGCAGGCCTTCGATGCGGATGTCCTTCAGCACAAAGGGCGTCACGGCGTGGGCCGGTGTTGCGTAGGCCGCAGCCGCAACCACGATCGCCGCCACGGGACGCAGCGAAGCAAAAAAGTGCATGGGTGACATCAGGGGAGATTCAGTGCAGGCCCAACAAGCGGGCCACATCGTTGAAGAGGGCGACAGACATCATCACCAGAAGGACGGCGACACCACCGCGTTGCAAGCGTGCCAGCCAGAGATCGGAGACAGGCCTCCCGGTCACCCCCTCGAAAAGATAATACATCAGGTGTCCGCCGTCGAGCATGGGCAGCGGCAGCAGGTTGAGCACACCCAGACTCACGCTCACCAGCGCCAGGAAACCGAGGTAATACGCCAGGCCCTGGTTCACCGATTGGCCCGCGTAGTCGGCAATCGTCAGCGGCCCGCTGAGGTTCTTCAGCGAGGCTTCACCGATGAGCATGCGTCCCAGCATGCGCAGCGTTAGCACCGAGACTTCCCATGTGCGCACTGCCGCTTTGTGCAGCCCTTCAATGGGGCCATAGCGCACGTTGACCATCTCGGCCGGCGCGCCGACGAAGGCGTCGATGCGCGCCACGGTGGCGCCGGCTTCGCTTGACGCGCGCGGCTTCATGGGCACGTCCAGCGTGGCGCCGGCGCGCTGCACTCGCCAGACTTGCTCGACGGCTTGCGCGCCTTGCACCGAGGTACGAATGCGCTCGCGCAAGGTCTGCGCGTCGGGCATCGGCACACCGTCGATGGCCAGCACGCGGTCGCCACGCACGAGACCGGCCAGCGCCGCCGGTCCGCCGGCCTTGACGTCACCCAGCACGGGCTCGCTGAAGCCCGCGCCCAGGCCGATGGCCTTCATGAACGCCGCATCGACATCCCGCGAGGGCAGCCGCGACAAGTCCAGCAGCACCTCGCGCTGGCCGCGCCCTTCGCGGTCACTGAGCGACAAGCGCAGCTTGCCGTTTTCCAGCGCGCTTTGCGTGACCTGCCAGCGCAGGTCGCTCAAGGAGCGCACATCCTGCCAATCGGTGCCGTCAACCGACCAGGCACGCACCCAGTCGCCCGAGCGCATGCCCGCCGCCGCCGCCGCGCTGCCTGGCACGGGCGCACCGAGCACGGCCTTGGGCTCGTTGACGCCGATCCAGCTGGCGCTGGCATAGAGCAGCACGGCCAGCGCCAGGTTGGCCAGTGGGCCGGCGGCGACGATGGCCACGCGCTGCATCAGCGGCTTGCGGTTGAAGGCGCCGTCAACCGCGTGCGCGGGCACATGGCCTTCGCGCTCGTCAAGCATGCGCACGTAGCCGCCCAGCGGCAGCGCGCACAGCACGAACTCGGTGCTGTCGGCGCTCTTTTGATGGCGCCACAGCACGCGGCCGAAGCCGATGGAGAAGCGCAGGACCTTGACGCCACAGGCCACCGCCACGCGGTAGTGGCCGTACTCCTGCACGACGATGAGCACGCCCAGGGTCAACAAGAAAGCAAGGACGGTGGTGATCACTGGGCAAGCTCCGAAATGGATGTGCGGGCCAGGGCGCGCGTGCGCTCGTCCAGGGCCAGCAGGTCGTCGATGGACGCCACCGCGCCAGGCGCGTGGCCCAGGGCGCCCAGGCAGCGCGCGTTGACGGCGTGAATGTCGGTGAAGCGCAGGCGTCGATCGAGGAAAGCCGCCACCGCTTCTTCGTTAGCCGCATTGAGCACGGCGGTGGCGCCCACGGGCGCATTCAAGGCGTCGTAGGCCAGCTGCAAGCCTGGGAAACGCTGTACATCCAGCGCTTCGAAACTCAGGCTGGCCATGCTTGCCAGGTCCAGCCGCGTCGCGCCCGACTCGACTCGGTCGGGGTAGGAGAGGCCGTAGGCTATCGGCACACGCATGTCGGGCGTGCCCAGTTGCGCCAGCATCGAGCCGTCGCGACAGGCCACCATCGAATGCACGATGCTTTGTGGATGCAGCCAGACCAAGATCTGTTCGGGCCGCAAGTCAAAAAGCCAGCGCGCTTCGATGACTTCAAGCGCCTTGTTCATCATCGTCGCCGAGTCGACCGAGATCTTGCGGCCCATCACCCAGTTCGGGTGCGCGCAGGCTTCGTCGGGGGTGACGTGCACCAGCGACGCAAGCTCACGCGTGCGAAAGGGGCCGCCTGATGCCGTCAACACGATGTGCTCGATGGTGTCGGCCCAGCGGCTGCGCTCCAGCGGCAGGCATTGAAATATCGCCGAGTGTTCGCTGTCAATCGGCAACAGCGTCGCACCACCTTGCGCCACGGCCTGCATGAAGAGCGCGCCGCCAAGCACCAGCGCTTCCTTGTTGGCCAGCAGCATGCGTTTGCCTTGGTGCGCGGCGGCCATGCAAGGCGCCAGGCCGGCGGCGCCGACGATCGCTGCCATCACGGTGTCGACATCGTCGCGCGACGCGAGCTCGACCAATGCCTGGGCACCGACTTGCACTTGCGTCTTCAGTCCGCTGCCCGCAAGCAACTCACGCAGCTTGCGTGCCGCGGCGTCGCTAGCGACGACGGCCACACGCGGCGCGAACTGGCGGCACTGCGCGGCGAGTTCGTCGACACGTTGCTGCGCGCTCAAGCCGACGATTTCGAAACGCTCGGGGTGGCGCGCCACCACGTCCAGCGTGTTGACGCCCACCGAACCGGTGGAGCCAAGAATGGCAATCGTGCGACGGCTGCTCACGCGCTCAGCCTCGTCATGCCGTGGCCAAGGCTATCGCCAAGGGAAAGACCGGCAGCAGCGCGTCCACACGGTCGAGCACGCCGCCGTGGCCGGGCAGCAGGCCGCTGCTGTCTTTGGCGCCGGCGGCACGCTTGACCAGCGACTCCATCAAGTCACCCACCACACTCCTCGCCGACAAGAGCAAGGCTCCAAGTACAAACACCACGACGCCACCGAGCGCCACCAGGCGCGTGTAGATGCTGACGCTGTCGACCGCGAACCTGCCGTCGATGAGCTGCCACAACACACCCAACAACAGCACTGCCGCCGCGCCGCTGTACGCACCTTCCCAGCTCTTGCCCGGGCTGATGCTCACAGCCAACTTGCGTTTGCCAAAGGCGCGGCCGCCGGCGTAAGCGGCGATATCGGCCGCCCAAACTAACGCCAACACCGACAGCACAAAGTTGATGCCGATGTGCCGCGCCTGGCTCAAGGCCAGCCAGGCGATGAAGAGTGCCAGCAGGCCCATGACCCAGCGCAGCACTTGCGGCACACGCGGCCACGGCGCGGGGCCGGCGCGCAGAGCGATCGCGGCGCCGACGATCCAAATCAACGCCGCCAGCCACCACAGCTGGCGCGGCGCTTGCGCCGTCCAACCCGACCACAGCGCCGCTGCGCCGCACAGCGCCAACAGCGCGCCCATAGCCAACGACAACGTCATACCCGCGCCGTTGAGTCGCCCCCACTCCCAGCCTGCGGCGGCAATCAAGACAAGTGTTAGCAAGGCAAAGGGCCACGCGACCGGGGCGAACAAAGCCGGCAGCAAGAAGGCCAGCAGCACCAGCGCGGTAACGATGCGCTGCTTCAGCATCGAGGCTCAATCACCGAGCGCGGTCTGCGGCACAGCAGCAGCTGCCGGCTCGACACCGCCGAAGCGGCGCTCGCGGTTGGCGTAGGCGGCGAGCGCAGCGTCGATGTGCGCTTCGTCGAAGTCGGGCCAGAGACAGTCGGTGAAGTGCAGCTCAGAGTACGCCGCCTGCCAAAGCAGGAAGTTGCTGATGCGCTGCTCGCCGCCGGTACGGATGAAGAGGTCGGGGTCGGGCGCATGGGCCAGGGCCAGGCGCTGGGTGATGGCGTCTTCATCGATCTGATGACCGTCCAGCCCGTCAGCCACCGCGCGGCGGCAAGCCTGCACCATGTCCCAGCGGCCGCCGTAGTTGAAAGCCACCGTGAGGTTGATGCGCCGGTTCTTCGCGGTCAGCGTCTCGGCGCGGTCCCAGGCTTCAATGAGTTGATCAGACACGGTCGAGCGGTCACCAATGATGCGCACGCGCACGCCATCGCGGTGCAGCTTGTCGAGAAAGCGCGAGACGGCAATCAACACCAGGCCCATCAAGCCCGAGACTTCATCGGCCGGGCGCTTCCAGTTCTCTGACGAGAAGGCGAACACGGTGAGGTACTCGACACCACGATCGGCAAAGACGTCGATGGCACGCACGAGTGTGTCGACGCCTTGCTTGTGGCCGATCTGGCGTGGCATCCAGCGCTGCTTGGCCCAGCGGCCGTTGCCGTCCATCACCAGCGCGACATGGCGCGGCACAGGGCGCTCTGCTGTGGGCATGGCGGCTTGCGAAGGTACCGATGAAACGGGAGCCATGGGGCAGGAAGCTGCGCGCCGCGTCAAACGGCCATCACTTCAGCTTCCTTGCCCTGCACCAGGCGGTCGATTTCGGCGATGGTGCCGTCGGTGAGGCGCTGCACGCCTTCTTGCGCGCGCCGCTCGTCGTCTTCGCTGGCGAGCTTGTCTTTGAGCAGCTTCTTCAGGTGCTCGTTGGCGTCGCGGCGCACCGAGCGCACGGCGATCTTTGACTCTTCACCGGCGTGGCGCACAAGCTTGCCGAGGTCACGTCGGCGCTCTTCACTCAGCGCCGGCATCGGCACACGCAGCAAGTCGCCTTGCGCGGCCGGGTTCAGGCCAAGGTCCGATTCGCGGATGGCCTTTTCGATCTTCTGGCTCAAGCCCTTTTCCCAAGGCTGCACGCCGATCGTGCGCGCGTCGAGCAGCGTGACATTGGCGACCTGGCTGATGGGCACCATAGCGCCGTAGTAGTCCACGTGCACCTGGTCCAGCAGGCCCGGGTGCGCGCGCCCGGTGCGGATCTTGTGCAGCTCATTCTTGAACGCGTCGACCGACTTGGCCATCTTCTCGGCGGCGGTCTTGCGGATGTCGTCAATGGTTAGTGGCATGGCGCTTCCTCACACGTGCACGAGCGTGCCTTCATCTTCACCCGACACCACGCGTTTGAGCGCACCGGGTTTGAAAATGCTGAATACCTTGATGGGCAGTTTCTGGTCGCGGCACAGCGCGAACGCGGTGGCGTCCAGCACCTGCAAATTTTTGGAGATGGCTTCGTCAAAACTCACGCGCGCATAGCGCGTGGCCAGCGGGTCTTTCTTGGGGTCTGCGGTGTAGACGCCGTCGACCTTGGTTGCCTTCAGCACGATCTCCACACCCATCTCGGCGCCACGCAGCGCGGCTGCGGTATCGGTGGTGAAAAACGGATTGCCCGTGCCGGCGCCGAAGATCACGACCTTGCCTTCTTCGAGGTACTGCAAGGCCTTGGGCCGCACATAGGGCTCGACCACTTGGTCGATGGCAATGGCCGACATCACACGCGCCGTCATGCCTTCCTGGCGCATGGTGTCGGCCAGGGCCAAGGCGTTCATCACCGTCGCCAACATGCCCATGTAGTCGGCGGTGGCGCGGTCCATGCCGACCGAGCCGCCGGCCACACCGCGAAATATGTTGCCCCCGCCGATAACGACGGCAACCTCGCAGCCCATGGCCGTGACTTCCTGGATTTCGCGCACGATGCGCACGATGGTGGCGCGGTTGATGCCGTAAGCATCGTCGCCCATCAGGGCCTCGCCCGAGAGCTTGAGCAGGATGCGCTTGAACGCGGGCATGCGGTGGGCTCCTAGACGGCCGTAAAAGTCAAATTGAAGTCGGGGCGCAGTGTAAGGCGCACACGTTGTCGCACGCACCTTCGGCCACGGCCCCTGCCAGGCTTATGGAGTCTTGGCCGCTGCAAGCTGCGCAGCGACTTCTGCGGCAAAGTCTTCGGTCTTCTTCTCGATGCCTTCGCCCACGACGTAGAGCGTGAAACCTGCGACCTGGGTCGCGCGCTCCTTAAGCATTTGCTCGACGGTCTGTTTGTCGTTCTTGACGAAAGTCTGGTTGAAGAGCGAGACCTCTTTCAAGAACTTCTGCACCGAGCCTTCGACCATCTTGGCCACGATCTCCGCAGGCTTGCCCGACTCGGCGGCCTTTTCAGTCGCCACGCGGCGCTCGACGGCGATCAGCTCGGCCGGTACGTCGCGGGTGGCCAAGGCCTTGGGCTTCATCGCGGCGACATGCATCGCCACATCTTTCGCCGCAACTTCGTCGCCGGTGTATTCGACGACCACACCGATGCGCACGCCGTGCAGATAGTGGGCCAGCTTGCCGCCGCCCGACCAGCGCTTGAAGCGGCGGATCGCCATGTTCTCGCCAATCTTGCCGATGAGGCCTTTGCGCACGTCTTCCAGCGTCGGGCCGAAACCGTCTTGTGTGTATTGCAGCGTCGACAGCGCCGCCACATCGGCAGGTGCATGGGCGTTGATGAGTGTGGCGCAGGCGTTGCAAAAGGCCAGGAAGGTGTCGTTCTTCGAGACGAAATCGGTCTCGCAGTTGATTTCGACCATGGCGCCCGTGCTGCCATTGACGGCAACAGCGACGACGCCTTCAGCAGTGATGCGCGAGGCGGCCTTGCCAGCCTTGTTCCCGAGCTTGACGCGCAGGATCTCTTCGGCGCGGCCGAGGTCACCCTCGGCTTCGGTCAGCGCCTTCTTGCATTCCATCATCGGCGCGTCGGTCTTGGCACGCAGTTCAGCCACCAGGCTTGCGGTAATAGCAGGCATTTCAATGCTCCAAGTCAGCGCGCGGCGAAGGCCAGCAACGGCGCGCGCAAGGAAGGGTCTAACGCAGGAAAGGTGGTGACGGCGCGGCGCAGCGCGCCACGCCACCTACCGATCAAGCTTCGTTGACTTCGACGAACTCGTCGCTGCCTGCCACGGCCGTCACCACTTCGGTGGCGGCGTTGGCTTTGCCTTCGAGCACGGCGTCTGCGACGGCGCGCGCGTACAGCGCCACGGCCTTCGCCGAGTCGTCATTGCCGGGGATGACGTAGTCGATGCCCAGAGGCGAGTGGTTGGTGTCGACGATGCCGATGACCGGGATGCCCAGCTTGACAGCTTCAGCGATGGCGATCTTGTGGTAGCCGACGTCGATGACGAACAGCGCGTCGGGCAAGCCGCCCATGTCTTGAATGCCGCCGATGTCCTTCTCGAGCTTGACCAGCTCGCGCTCGAACATCAGGCCTTCCTTCTTGATCATCATCTCGGTGCCGGCCTCTTTAATGGCCTGCATGTCCTTGAGCTTCTTCAGCGAGCCCTTGACGGTCTTGAAGTTGGTCAGCATGCCGCCCAGCCAGCGCTGGTCAACATAGGGCATGCCACAACGCTGGGCTTCCAGCGCTACAACGTCGCGCGCCTGGCGCTTGGTGCCGACCATCAACACGGTGCCGCGGCGGCCAGCGAGCTGGCGCACGAACTTCATCGCGTCGTTGAAGAGCGGCAGCGTCTTCTCGAGGTTGACGATGTGAATCTTGTTGCGATGGCCGTAGATATACGGGGCCATCTTGGGGTTCCAGAAGCGCGTTTGGTGCCCGAAATGGACACCGGCTTCCAGCATTTCACGCATGGATACGGTCATGAAAGACTCCGAAGGTTGGGTCTAGAATCCTGGCGCAAATTGCATAGGTGGTTGGCTTGTTAGCCCAGGCTTTTCAGCCCTGTCCACCGCAACACCTTGGTTGGCCGGGTTCGCGATTGATAAAAGAACAAGAACACTCAAACACGTTGTTTGCCAACGCAGCAAGTGCCGCACTGGTTGGTTCACGAGCTCACCCGAAGAACCTATGTTGTACGCCACGAGACAAACCCAATGACTTTACCACGCGGCATGGCCGTTGACCTTTGCGCGGCCCGCGACGACATCCTGGCGGGCCGCACAAGTGCTTTGGTGCAGCTCGACATCGCGCAGCGCGCGGCGGCGTCCGGGGCCGCCGAATTCAGCTTCGTGCGCCGCTTCGACGCGATGGCGCGCGCGGCTGCCATTGCGGTCGATCAAGGGCTGGCGGCCGGCGCTCCCTTGCCTGCGCTGGGCGGCCTCGCGGTGTCGGTCAAGGACTTGTTCGACGTGCAGGGTTTCACCGCCACGGCGGGCTCCAAGGTGCTGCAAGGCGAGCCCGCAGCGACGCAGGATTGCCCTGTCGCGGCGCGCTTGCGCGCGGCCGGCGCCGCGCTCGTGGGCCACACCAACATGAGCGAGTTCGCCTACTCGGCGGTGGGTATCAACCCGCACTTCGGCACGCCCGCCAACGCTGCCACCAAGCTACTGGATTCCACGCCCCGCATCCCCGGCGGCTCCACCTCAGGCGGCGCGGTCAGCGTGGCCTGCGGTGCGGCATGGGCCGCGCTGGGCTCGGACACCGGCGGCTCGATCCGCGTCCCCGCTGCGCTGCAAGGCCTGGTCGGTTTCAAGAACACACAACGGCTGACACCGCTGGCAGGCAGCGTGCCTTTGTCGACCACACTCGACACCGCCTGCGCCATCACACGTTCGGTGCGCGACGCCGTGTTGCTGCACGAGGTGCTGGCCCAGCGCCGGGTGCTGCTCCTCCGTCGGCCGCTACGCCAGCTGTGCCTGGGCGTGCCGACGACCTTGATGCTCGACGAGCTCGAACCCGTGGTGGCGGCAGCCTTTGCGCGCAGCGTCGCAACTTTGCGCGCCGCCGGCGCCAGCGTCGAAGAGTTCGCGCTGCCACCGGTGCTGGAGCTCGCGGGCCTGCAAGCCACGGGTGGCTTTGCCGCCGCCGAGAGTTGGGCCTGGCATCGCCAGCGCCTGGCCAGCCAGCGTGCAGGCTACGACCCGCGTGTCGCCGCGCGCAACACGCGCGGCGAAGCCATCTCGGCGGCGGACTACATCGACTTGCACACTGCCCGCCGAGCCTGGATGCACGACGTGCAAACGCGCAGCGCGGGATTCGATGCGCTGCTCTCGCCCACCGTCCCGATGGCGGCACCGGCCCTGGCGCCGCTGGTCATCGACGACGCTGCCTTCTTCGCGGTCAATGCGCGCTTGCTGCGCAACCCGGCGGTGGTGAATTTTCTGGACGGCTGCGCGCTGTCGCTGCCCTGTCAGGCGGCAGGCGAGATGCCGGTCGGGCTGATGGTGTGGGCCGGCGCAATGCAAGACGACGTGGTGCTCGACGTATCGCTGGCGATCGAAGCCGCACTCGCGCCACACGTCGATGCAATCGACGCACGCGCCGGGGGCTGAGTTTGCGTATCGCTGTCATCGGCGCCGGCATCGTCGGCGTCACCACCGCTTACGAGTTAGCTTGTGATGGCCATGAGGTCATCGTCTACGAGCGGCACTCCTCGGTGGCCGCCGAAACCAGCTTCGCCAACGCCGGTGTGTTGGCGCCTGGGTACGTCACGCCCTGGGCGGCACCGGGCATGCCGTGGAAAGTCATGCGCCAGTTTTTCAGCACGCATGCCGCCGTGCGCTTTGGTGGCTGGAACGCGCTGGCGCAAACGCCCTGGATGTGGCGATGGTGGCGCAACTGCGCGCGCGCGGCGCACCAAGCCAATCGCAGCACGCTGCAGCGCCTGGCGCACTACAGCCGCGAACGCCAGCTTGAGTTGACCAAGACGCTGCAACTGGAGTACGAGCAGCGCCAGGGTTACCTTGTGCTGCTGCGCAAAACGCGCGACGTGGCTCGCGCGCAGGCCGGTCTGCGCCTGCTTGGCGAACTGGGCGTCGCCCACACCCTGGTAGACGCCGAGCAGGCACGCACCATCGAACCCGCGCTGAACCCACAGACCGCGCTCGCCGCGGCCATCCACCTGCCGCATGACGGCGTGGGCAACTGTCGCCAATTCGCCCACCTCTTGAAGGCGCTGGCACAGCAATACGGCGCACTCTTCCGCTTTGAACACCATGTGCGCCGCATCGTGCCGGGGCCGCGCCCGACACTGGAGTTCGACCTTCCCGGCCATGCCGGCGACACGCGCATCGAGCCACCGCCGGCGTTCGACGCCATCGTCGTCTGCGCGGGCCACCAGGCTGCATCGTTGTTGACGCCACTGCGCGTACGGGTTCCGCTAGCACCGATTTACGGCTACTCGATCACCGCGCCCGTGCGGCATCTTGAAGCCCACCCCGACATGGCGCCACGCGCTGGCTTGATGGACGAGACCTACAAGGTCGCTATCACACGGCTGGGGCAACGTGTGCGCGTGGCCGGCAGCGCCGAGATTGGCGGCCACGCCAAGGTCCACAACCAAGCCGTCTTGCGTACGCTGTACCGCGTGCTCGACGATTGGTTTCCGGGTGCGGCCGTGACCTCACAAGCACAGGCCTGGAAAGGCGCGCGCCCCATGCTGCCCGATGGCCCGCCCTTGATCGGCGCGAGCGGCGCGGCTGGCGTATGGCTCAACCTTGGCCATGGCTCCAGCGGTTGGGCGCTGTCTTGCGGCTCGGCCCGCTTGCTGGCCGATCTGGTGTCGGGCCGCGCGCCCGCGATCGACGCCGCCGGGCTGGACCTTGCGCGCCTGCGCTGACGGCAAGCTCGCTCAGCATGAACATGCCCTCGACACATCACCACAGCGCTGACCATGGCGGTTGGTTGCACGACGGCGCCGGCACGCGCGCACTTGAAGCTGCGCATCAAGTCGCGTTGCCCGCGCACACCTTGATGCAGCGAGCTGGCGAGGCCACCGCGCGTTTGGCGGTGGCCATCGCGCCATTTGCGTCGCGTATTCACGTCGTGTGCGGCCCCGGCAACAACGGCGGCGACGGCTTCGTCGCTGCGCGTCTGCTCGCGCAGTGGGGACGCAACGTGGCCGTCGGCTGTGTTGGCGCTGGGGTGGGCGCTGGTGTCGGCCAACGTCGGCCCGCCGACGCCGCTTGGGCCCTGGCGCAAGCGCAAGACGCTGGGGTGGCCTTGCATGACTTCAACGCGTCGAAAGCTAACGTGCAAGCCGAACTGACCATTGACGCGCTGCTCGGCCTGGGCGTGAGCCGTGCGCCGCAGGCTGACATGGCCGCCGCCATCGCATACATCAATGCGTCGGCAACCATCGTGCTGGCCGTGGACGTGCCCAGCGGATTGCATGCCGATACCGGCCAAGTCGTGGGTTCTGCCGTACGCGCACATCACACGCTTTCGCTGTTGACGCTCAAGCCGGGGCTCTTCACCGGCTGCGGCCGCGACCACGCCGGGCAGGTTTGGCTCGATGACCTTGGCACGCCTGCCAGCGACACACACGCGGTGGCCCGCGTCGGCGCTAGCCACACCTATCGGCAAGCCTGGCCCGCGCGAGCGCACGCCAGCCACAAAGGCCGCTTCGGCGACTTGGCGGCGGTGGGCGGCGAGCGCGGCATGTCGGGCGCCGCATGGCTCGCTGGCATCTCGGCGCTGTACGCGGGTGCTGGCCGTGTCTTCGTCAGCCCGCTCGATGCAGACGCCGAATTGCTGCTGCCATCGCACCCTGAGTTGATGGGCCGCGCAGCGTGGTGGCTATCGCCGCCTGCGGTGCTGGCGCAGACCACCGTGGTCTGCGGCTGCGGCGGCGGCCAAGCCGTGCGCGAGGCGTTGCCGGCCCTGCTGTCACGCGTGCCGCGTCTGGTGCTCGACGCCGATGCGCTCAACGCCGTGGCGCTAGACCCTATGCTTCAAACACTGCTCACGGCGCGCGCTGAGCGTGGCCTGGCCACCGTATTGACACCCCATCCGCTGGAAGCCGCGCGATTGCTGGGCACGAGCAGCGCGGAGGTGCAGGGCGACAGACTTGCGCACGCGGCACGGTTGGCACACCGCTTTGCCTGCGTCATCGTGCTCAAGGGCTCGGGCACGGTCATCGCGGCACCTGGCTACCTGCCGTCGATCAACCTCAGCGGCAACGGCAAGCTGGCCACTGCGGGCACGGGTGACGTGCTTGCGGGCTGGCTTGGCGGCACTTGGTGCGCGATGGGTAACACGTACGGCGGCGGCGATGGCGACACCACAGGTCGCGCGTTTCAGGCGGCTTGCGCTTCAGTCTGGCTGCACGGCGCGGCCGCCGATGCGTGCGCCGCGCGCGAAGGCCTGAAGTCACCGTTGACCGCCACGTCACTCATCGCGGCCATGCAAGCCGTGCTGAATTGCTAACGTTTTAACGCCGCGGCCCCGCACGCGGTGTGGTCTTGCGCGGTGCGGGCTTGCGCGAACGCCGGCTGGCCTCCGCAGTTTTGCCTTTGGCGCTGCGGCCAGCGACCTTGGCGGCGCGGTCTTTGTCGCGGATCGAGGCCAGCTCCTCAACCGCCGTGCTCGGTGCCACCGCCTTGGCCGTCCCAGCACGTGCATGCGCCACGGGGCGCTCGCCCTCGCCTTCACGCACCATGCGAAAGTCGATCTTGCGGCCGTCCAAGTCCACGCGGCTGACTTGCACCCGCACGCGCGTGCCGATGGCGTAGCGCACACCGCTGCGTTCACCACGCAGCTCTTGCCGCGCTTCGTCAAATCGGTAGTACTCGCCGCCAAGCTCGGTGATGTGCACCAGGCCTTCGACGTACAGCGAGTCGAGCAAAACGAAGAGGCCAAAGCTGGTGGCTGCGCTCACCGTGCCGGAGAACTCCTCGCCAAGATGCTCGCGCATGTAGCGGCACTTGAGCCAGGCCTCGACATCGCGCGAGGCGTCGTCGGCGCGGCGCTCGTTGGCGCTGCAATGCGCGCCGGCGGCTTCCCAAAGCGTCGCTTCTTGCGAGGCTGGCTTGGGCGCCCGGTGCGCTGGCTTGCCACCGCGGCGCAGCTCGGGCACGCGCGTCTTGTCGCTGGCGATGAGATGAAAGCGGCGTTGCCCCAGCAGCGCCTTGATGACACGGTGCACCAGCAAATCGGGGTAGCGCCTGATCGGGCTCGTGAAGTGCGTGTAGGCCTCGAAGGCGAGGCCAAAGTGCCCGCTGTTGGTAGCGGTATAGATCGCCTGCTGCATCGAGCGCAAGAGCATGGTGTGGATCTGCGTGGCGTCCACACGGTCTTGCGTGGCGTGCGCGATGGCCTGGAACTCGGCGGGCTTGGGGTCGTCGCTCAGGTGCAGACCCAGGCCCAGCGCGCGCAGGTAGCTTTGCAGGACGATGCGCTTCTCGGGCGTCGGGCCTTCGTGCACGCGGTACAGCGAAGGATGCTCCCCTTCGGCGATGAACTCAGCCGCGCAGACATTGGCCGCGAGCATGGCTTCTTCGATCAGCTTGTGGGCTTCGGTGCGCACACGCGGCACGATTTTTTCGATGCGCCCGTTGTCGTCACACACGATCTGCGTCTCGGTGGTTTCGAAGTCGATGGCGCCGCGTTTTTGGCGTGACTTCAAGAGCGCGCGGTAGACCTCGTGCAAGTGCAGCAAGTGCGGCACCAGCTCAGCGCGGCGCTGTGCTTCGGGGCCGCGTGTATTGCCCAGCACGGCTGCGACTTCGGTGTAGGTCAAGCGCGCGTGTGAGCAAATCAGCGCCTGATAGAACTGATAGGCCTCGATGCGGCCCTCGCCGTCGACCAGCATGTCGCACACCATCGCCAAGCGATCTTGCTCGGGGTTGAGCGAGCACAGGCCGTTAGAGAGTTTCTCCGGCAGCATGGGGATCACGCGGCGCGGAAAGTAGACGGAAGTCGCGCGCTCGTAGGCGTCTTCGTCTAGCGGCTCACCGGGCTTGACGTAGTGGCTGACGTCGGCGATGGCCACCAGCAAACGCCAGCCTTCAAACGCCGACTTGCCGCGGCCGCGCTTGAAGGGCTCGCAGTACACCGCGTCATCAAAGTCGCGCGCGTCTTCACCGTCGATGGTGACCAGCGCGACGTCGGTCAAGTCCACACGATGCTTGCGATCGGCCGGGCGCAGCTGCTGCGGCAAGGCCGCCGCTTGCGCCAAAGTCTCGGCCGAAAATTGGTGCGGTACTTCGTATTTGCGCACCGCGATCTCGATCTCCATGCCAGGGTCATCGATCTCGCCCAATACCTCGGCGACACGGCCCACGGGTTTGGAATGCAGTGATGGCGACTCGGTCAATTCGACCGACACGACCTGCCCCACCGAGGCGCTGGCGGTGGCGTTTTTGGGGATGAGGATGTCTTGCCCGAAGCGGCGATCTTCGGGCGCCACCAGCCACTGCCCGCCTTCATGCAAGAGGCGCCCGATGATGGGCGTCTTGCGCCGCTCGACGATGTCGAGCACGCGGCCTTCGGGCCTGCCTTTGCGGTCGTAACGCACGACACGAACGCGCACGCGGTCACGGTGCAACACGGCGCGCATTTCCTGCGGCGCAAGATAAATTGAGGGCTCGCCGCCCTCGCACAAGACGAAGCCATGGCCGTCGCGATGGCCGTCGACAACACCTTCAAATTCACCCATCAACGCAACACCGGAGACGGTGTGCTCGAGGTCGGCAGTTTTATCCTTGATGATAGAATCCTTAGCTCTGATCTAGCCCAGATGGCGGAATTGGTAGACGCACTAGTTTCAGGTACTAGCGCTTAACGGCGTGGAGGTTCGAGTCCTCTTCTGGGCACCAAAAAGTAAGTCAAAAGGCCAGCACAAACGTGCTGGCCTTTTTCGTTTTACACGACAAACTTCTTCGCCAACTTGTCGGGCCGCATGCCGTCGTACTCTTCGAAGGGCTGGTGGATCCAAGGGCTCGTGGCCAGCGTCTCGACGTAATAGTCGGGCGTGTACGTCGAGACGCCTTTGACCCAAATCACCGCCGCGCGCAGCTCGCTGATCGAGGGCATGCCGCGCAGGCGATCGACCACCGCACGCAGCGTGTGGCCGGTGTCGGCCAGGTCGTCCACCAGCAGCACACGCCCGGCCAGTTCGCCCTTGGGCATGGTGATGTACTTGGCCAAGTCGAGCCTGCCCTGGATGGTGCCGGCGTCGGCACGGTACGAGCTCGTCGACATGATGGCCAGCGGCTTGTCGAACACACGCGAAAGCACGTCGCCAGGGCGCATGCCGCCACGCGCCAGGCACAGGATCTGGTCGAACTCCCAACCCGAGTTGTGGACCTTCAGCGCCAGCCGCTCAATGAGCATGTGGTACTCATCCCAAGAGACGTAGAGATGTTTGCCGTCGTCGGTGAGCATGGGCTGCTAACTCCTTGAGTGTGGGGCGAAAGTGGCAGTGAAATTCAAGCGCGGAATGGGTGGCGCAGCAGAATCGTGTGCACGCGGTCGGGGCCGGTGGAGACCATGTCGATGGGCGCGCCGGTGAGCGCCTGCACCCGGTGCAGGTAGCGCTTGGCATTGACTGGCAACTGCTCCCAATTGGTCAGGCCGGCGGTGGTTTCGCTCCAGCCCGGAATGGTCTCGTAGATGGGTTGGCTTTGTTCGATCTCGTCAGCGTCCAGCGGCAGGATGTCAAGCTGGCGCGCGCCAATCTGGTAGCCCACGCAGACTTTGATCTCGGCCAGGCCATCCAGCACGTCGAGCTTGGTGATGCACAGCCCCGAGATGCCGTTGATGATGATCGAGCGCTTGAGTGCCGCCGCATCAAGCCAGCCGCAGCGGCGCGCGCGGCCGGTGACGGTGCCGCGCTCTTGGCCGACGGTCGAGAGATGGTGGCCGATGCTGCCGCTTTGGCTCATGTCGAGCTCGGTTGGGAAGGGCCCGCTGCCCACACGCGTGGTGTAGGCCTTGGTGATGCCCAGGATGTAATGCAGCATGCCCGGCCCGACGCCCGAGCCCGCTGCGGCGTTGCCGGCCACGCAATTGCTTGAGGTCACGTACGGATAGGTGCCGTGGTCAATGTCCAGCAGCGTGCCTTGCGCGCCCTCAAACAGCAGGTTGTCGCCGGCCAGGTGCGACTTGTGCAAGCGGTAGCCGACGTCGGCCATGAGCGGGCGGATCTGCTCGGCCGCACGCATGGCGCCTTCGAGCATGGGGCCGGCATCGAGCGCGGGCGCGCCCAGCACCGTGGTGAGCTCGGCGTTGTGCAGCTTGACTAGTTCACGCAGCTTCGCTTCAAACCGCGCCGGATGTTTGAGGTCCTGCACACGCAGCGCACGGCGTGCCACCTTGTCTTCGTACGCCGGGCCGATGCCCTTGCCGGTGGTGCCGATCTTGCCGCTGCCACTTGACTCCCGGCCAGCTTCACGCGCACGGTCGAGCTCGGCGTGGAAGGGCAAGATCAGCGGGCAGGCTTCGCTCAGGAACAGACGCGAACGCACGTCGACCCCGAGCGCTTCGATGCGCTCGATCTCGGTCAACATGTGTGTCGGGTCGACGACGACGCCGTTGCCGATGAAGCAGGCCACGCCCTCGCGCATCACGCCCGAGGGGATGAGCTGCAGGGCGGTTTTACGACCGGCAATGACCAGCGTATGTCCGGCGTTATGTCCGCCCTGGAAACGCACCACGCCCTTGGCATGATCGGTCAACCAATCGACGATCTTGCCTTTGCCTTCGTCACCCCACTGGGTACCGACGACGACGACGTTGCGCCCGACTTGGGGGCTGACGACGGTTTGCATCTGGGGTGAACCTTCCAGTAAATCAGGAGACCTTGCCGCAAGTAGGCATGATGGCTTTGAGCACCCATTGCCCGGCCACCTGTGCCAATTCGCGATCGCATTCAAACGCCTGCGCTTCGGGGTTGTGACCCGGCAGCACCGACAGTACCGTTTCACCTTGCTCGCGCAAGCGGCGCACGGCCGCACGCAGCGCGGGCTCTTCGCCCCAGGGCGCGAGCACGGCCGCCGACGCTGCCAACTGCGGCGTGGCTTCGGCCAGGGTCTTCAGGTCGAGGCTGAAGCCGACGGCGGGGCGGTTGCGGCCGAAGACGGCACCGACTTCGTCGTAGCGGCCACCACGCGCCAGCGCGTCGCTGCAGCCGGCACCAAAGATCGCAAAGCGCGGGCCGCTGTAGTACGCGTAGCCACCCATGTCCGAGAGATCAAAACCGACGCGCAGCGACGGGTAGGCGCGCTGCAGGTGGCTGCAAAGCCATTCGAGCTCATCGAGCGCCGTATGAATGAGCGCACGTGCTGGCAAGTCACGGCGTGCGCGTGCCAGCACATCACCATCGCCGTACAGCGACAAGAGTGCACGCAAGCCGGCGCGCGCTTCATCGGGCATGGTTTGACTCAGCGCGTGCACCAGCGCCGCGTCCTTGTCGGCCAGCGCCTGCACCACGTCTTTTAAGCCTTGCGCGTCGATCGGCACACCGGCCAGCACGCCGCGCAAAACACGCGCATCGGCGAGGTCGAGCACCAGCGGCTCACAGGCGGCGGCTTGCAGGCAGTCCAGCGCCAGCTCCAAGGCTTCGAGGTCGGCTTCGAGGCCAGCGTGGCCGAAAACTTCGGCGCCGAACTGCAAAGGCTCACGTGTTGACAGCAAGCCCGCCGGCCGCGTGTGCAGCACCGGGCCGCAATAACAAAGGCGCGTTACGCCTTCGTGGTTGAGCAGGTGCGCGTCGATGCGTGCGGCCTGTGGTGTGGTGTCGGCGCGCAGCCCCAGCAGGCGCCCGCTCAACTGGTCCACAAGCTTGAAGGTTTGCAGATCGAGCTCGCTGCCCGTGCCCGACAACAGCGACTCCAAATGCTCCAGCAGCGGCGGCATCACGAGCTCGTAGCCGTAGCCACGCGCGCGGTCCAGCAAACGACGGCGCAACTGCTCGATCCGACTGGCCTGCGCGGGCAGAACATCGGCCATGTGCTCCGGCAGCAGCCAGGCAGACATCATCAAAAAGTACCCAGGATTAAAAACGGCATTGTACGGGGCGGGCTCTGCGCCAGCCCTTCGCCGGTCAACGCGCGAGTCAACGCCAGAGCATGAAAAGCACGAGCCCGGCGAGCATCGACGCGAGGCCAATGAAGCGGATCTGGCCGTCGCTCAAACGCGTGGCGCGCTCAAACATCTCGCGCCATGAACGCGGGCTGATGAAAGGCAGCAGGCCTTCGAACATCAGCATCAACGCGAAGGCGCCAATCAGCAATTCGGACATCGGTGACGCAGCGCCGGTGTCACGTCGGGCTTGGCGTTATTTTCCCTTGGCCGCAGGCGCCGATAGCCCTGGGCCGCCGCTTCGCATGGCGCGGAAGAACTCGTTGTTCGGGTCCAGCACCATCAGGTCAGAGCGGCTGCGGAAGGTCGCGCGGTAGGCGTCCAGACTGCGATAGAACTGCGCGAATTGTGGGTCGCGGCCGAAGGCGTCGGCGTACAGGGCTGAGGCTTTGGCGTCGCCCTCGCCCTTGATCTTCTGCGCGTCGCGGTAGGCCTCGGCGACGATGACTTCACGCTGGCGTTCAGCGTCGGCGCGGATCTTCTCGGCGTCCGCTGTGCCCTGCGAGCGCAGCTCGTTGGCGACCTGCTTGCGCTCGGACTCCATGCGGCGGTAGACCGAGTCGGTGATGTCGGCGACGAAGTCCACGCGCTTGATGCGCACGTCGACGATCTCGATGCCGAAGGACTTGGCGTCATCGGCCAAGCGGCTGCGCACGTCGTTCATGACCTTGTCGCGCTCACCCGAGAGCATGCTGCGCACGGTGCGCTTGGTGATCTCTTCGTTGAAGGCTGCCTGCACCACCGGGCTCAGGCGCGTCTCCAAGTTGCGAAAGTCCACGCCGTTGTTGCGAATGAACTGGCGCGGCTCGGTGATGCGCCACTTCACCAGCCAGTCGATGATGAGACTCTTCTTTTCGGCGGTGAAGATGGGGCGCGTCTCCGGGCTGTCCAGCGTCTGCACGCGCTTGTCCAGGAAGACGACGTTCTGGAACGGCGGCGGCAGCTTGAACTTCAAGCCCGGCTCGGTGGCCACCTCTTTGATCTCACCCAAGGAGTAGATCACCGCCACTTGGCGTTGGTCGACGACGAAGAGTGTCGAGGCAGCAATCAGCAGCACGATGAGTGCGCTGGCAAGGATCAATCCAATGCGGTTCATGCTTAGCGTCCTTCGCGGTCGCGCGTGCGTGCGCCGTCGCGCGAGCGAATGTCGGTGCCGGCCGGGCTGGCGGCAGTCTCGGCAGGTGCCACCAGCGGCGTGCTGCCAGCTGCGCCTGGCAGCGGCGTGGCGCCCGCGCCTTGCAGCAAGCGCTCAAGGGGCAGCGACAGCAGGTTGGAGCCGGCGCGGCTGTCGATCATGACTTTGGTGACGTTGCTGTAGACCTGTTGCATGGTCTCCAGGTAGAGCCGGTCGCGCGTCACCGTGGGCGCCTTTTGATACTCGGTCAGCACCGAGCGAAAGCGTTGTGCGTCACCCTCGGCTTGCGCCACCACGCGCGAGCGATAGCCCTCGGCCTCTTCAGCCAGGCGCGAGGCCATGCCGCGTGCTTTGGGGATGATGTCGCTGGCGTAGGCCTGGCCTTCGTTCTTGAAACGGTCGCGGTCCGCGCTGGCTTTCACGGCGTCGTTGAACGAGGCTTGCACTGAGTCGGGCACCTGCACGTTTTGCAGGTTGACGTTGGAGATGGTGATGCCGGCGCGCAAGCGGTCGAGCTGTTGCTGCACCGACTTCACCAGGTCCGCCGCAATGGCGTCGCGCTGCTCGTAGAGCACCTGGTCAACTTTGCTGCGGCCGACGATTTCGCGCACCGCCGATTCGCTCGCCTGGACCACGGCTTCGTCGGGGTTGCGGTTCTCGAAAAGGTAGGCGCGAGCGTCGTTCAAGCGGTACTGCACCGTGAAGCGCACGTCGACGATGTTCTCGTCCTGCGTCAGCATGGAAGAGTCCTTCAATCCCGTGGCCTGGCCCACCGTCGCGCGGCCGACCTCGACCGAGCGAAGCTGCGTCACGGGTACCGTCTCATGCGCCTGAAACGGGTACGGGAAGCGCCATTGAAAACCAGCGTCTGCCGTATGCGTGTATTTACCGAAAGAGGTGACCACCGCCTGGTGGCCTTCTTGCACGATGAAGAAACCACTGCCCAACCAGACCAGCGCCACCACCGCGCCGATGAGGCCAATGCCGATGCCGGCACTCTTCATGTCGGGCTGGAAAGGTGAAGGCGAGCCGGGATCACGGTCGCCGCCTTGGCCGCCACCTTGGCCGCCACCTTGGCCGCCACCCTTGCCGCCGCCCTTGCCACCGAACAGCCCCGTCAACTTGCGGTTGAAGTCACGCCAGAGCTCGTCAAGATCAGGCGGCCCGTCGTTGCGTCCTTGCTGCATGGTCGACGCGCGGCGCGGTCGAATCAGCGTCGATATCAGCAAAACCAACGACTGCGCCAACAGGCTCAGCCGCGACGGGAAAGGTGGGATTGGAGTTTCGCTCGTGCTCATATCGGGGTGGTCATGGATAACGGCGTATCGACGCTGACAGCGTCGGTGTGTTGGGGCAAGAAAAGTCCCCGCGCATCAGGTGGACCCGAGGCCGCCAGATTCAAGTCGTCGCGCACGATCTCAGCAATGAGCTGGCGCAGTTCGGCCAGCCCTTGCGAAGACTTCGCGCTGACAAACACACGCGGGCGGCGCAGCCCCGGGTGGGCCTCGATGGCATCGACAGTGACGCGCGGTTGCTGCGCATCGTCGAGCAAGTCGCACTTGTTGAAGACCAGCACCTGCGGCACGGCGCCAGCACCAATCTCTTCAAGCACACGCTCGACTTCAGCCTGCTGCTCGCGCAGGTTTGGGCTGGCGGCGTCGACCACATGCAGCAAGAGGTCGGCGTCGGCCGCTTCTTGCAAGGTGGCCTCGAAGGCTTCCACCAGCTTGTGCGGCAGGTCGCGGATGAAGCCCACGGTGTCGGACAGCGAGACCGAGCGCTCGGCGCCTTCGAGCCACATCGAGCGCGTGGTGGTGTCCAGCGTGGCGAAGAGTTGGTCGGCGGAAAAGGCACGCGCTTTGACCAGGGCATTGAAGAGCGTGGACGTGCCGGCGTTGGTGTAGCCCACCAGCGAGATACGGAAACTGCCGCGCCGCTCGCGCGCTTTGCGCTGCGTGCCGCGTTGGCGCTTGACCTTTTCCAGCCGCTCTTTGACCGACTTGATGCGCTCGCCAATCATGCGTTTGTCGAGCTCGATCTGCGCTTCACCGGGGCCACCACGGGTACCGATGCCGCCGCGTTGGCGCTCCAGGTGCGACCAGCGCCCCACCAGGCGCGTGGCCATGTATTGCAAGCGCGCCAACTCGACTTGCAGCTTGCCTTCGTGGCTCTGCGCGCGCTCGGCAAAGATGTCGAGGATGAGCGAGGTGCGGTCGGCCACGGGCACGCCCAGGTGGCGTTCAAGGTTGCGTTGCTGGGCGGGGCTTAGCGCTTGGTCGAAGATGACCCCGTGCGCTTCGGTGGCCGTCACCAGCAGCTTGATCTCATCGGCCTTGCCACTGCCCACAAAGAGCGCCGCGTCGGGCGCCTTGCGCCGCGCGATGACCTTGCCGACGGTAACGTCCCCGGCCGACGCCGCGAGCAAAGACAGCTCGTCGAGCGTGGCATCGAAGTGCTTGCCGCCCCCGATGTCCACGCCCACGAGCACGGCCCGGGTGGGGCCGCCGCGCGTGTCGCGGGTGTCGCGAGTGTCCATAGGCAATTGCGCGGAAGAGCTCAAAGCAGATGCTCAGGCCGGGCCTGGAGGCGGCGCGAGGGGACAGCGCCGCTCAAGGGGCGTCGGTGCTCTCGGCGACGTGGAAGTTGACGGCGCGCCCGGGCACGACGGTCGAAATCGCGTGCTTGTAGACCATCTGCGTCACGGTGTTGCGAAGCAACACGACGTACTGGTCAAAGGACTCGATCTGGCCCTGCAGCTTGATGCCGTTGACGAGGTAAATGGACACCGGAACATGCTCCTTGCGCAGGAGATTCAAGAAGGGATCTTGCAGAAGTTGGCCTTTGTTGCTCACGATATGCTCCGTGTTGTAGAGGTGAAGGCGGCCACGTTATCACAGGCCTGCCACCGACATCGGGAAAGCCCGCACACCCCGGCGCAGTTCAAGGTTTACGCGTGTCGAAGGGGTTCTCACCCGATCGCGTTTCGATGCGCAGCGGTGTGCCCACGAGCTTGAAGTGCTCGCGGATGCGGCCTTCAAGGAAGCGCTTGTACGAGTCGGTGATGTGGTCCAGCGAGTTGCCGTGGATCACCACCACCGGCGGGTTCATGCCACCTTGGTGGGCATAACGCAGCTTGGGCCGAAAGCGGCCTTCGCGGCGTGGTGCCTGGAACTGCGCGGCGTCGAGGATGAGGCGCGTCAGCACGGGCGTGCTCATCTTGCAGGTGGCCGACGCGTGCGCCTGGCCGATGGCCTTCCACACCGGCGCCAGGCCCTGGCGCTTGATGGCCGAGATCATCGAGATCGGCGCGTATTTCAGGAACGCCAGCCGCGTCTCGATGGAGCGCTGCAGCGTCTCGCGCTGGTAGCTGTCCACCGCATCCCACTTGTTCACCGCCAGCACGACAGCACGGCC
>JANOJR010000314.1:0-15758 GCA_031418855.1 Rubrivivax sp. | reverse complement strand
TTGCAGGCGGGCATCCAGATTCCCGCACTGCGCCGGGCTGGTGTGCTGCCGCGCATTGGCCTGGGTTGGCGCAAGTTGCGCGCCGCCTGGGCGCACCCCGGCGTGCGTCGCATCCTCACGCTCATGGCGCCGGCACTGCTGGGTGTATCGGTGGCGCAGCTCTCACTTCTTATCAACACACAGATCGCCTCACACATTGCGGTGGGCGCCGTGTCGTGGTTGACCTATGCCGACCGCCTGATGGAGTTCCCCGTCGGCCTTTTGGGCGTGGCCTTGGGTGTCGTGTTGCTGCCCCAGTTGTCGTCGGCGCAAGGTGGTGGCGACGCGCAGCGTTACTCCGACTTGCTCGATTGGGGCCTGCGTTTGGTGGTCTTGTTGGCCTTGCCCTGTGCCGTGGCGCTGATCGTTTTCACGACGCCCCTGGTCGCCGTGCTCTTTCACATGGGTGCCTTTGATGCGCATGACGTGCATCAGACGGTGCGCTCGCTGCGCGGCTACGGCGTGGGCCTGCTTGGCTTGGTTGCAGTGAAGGTGTTGGCGCCGGGCTTCTATGCACGGCAAGACGTACGCACGCCAGTGAAGATCGCCCTCGTGGTCTTGCTCGTAACGCAGCTGATGAACGCCGTGTTGGTGCCCTGGATCGGACACGCCGGCTTGGCGCTGGCGATCGGGCTGGGAGCGACCTTGAACGCGCTGATGCTGTTGATTGGTTTGCTGCGCATGGGGGTCTACCGGCCGCAGCCTGGTTGGCCAGCCTTCATCCTGCGCGTCGTGCTGGCCTGCGCATTGCTCGGCGCGGCCTTGCTCTGGGCCGCACATGCGATCGACTGGATTGGCCTGCAATCGCGCTGGCACTTGCGCGTCGCCGCCATGGCGCTGGCGTTGCCGGGTGCAGCGCTGCTGTACTTCGGCAGCCTTTGGGCGCTGGGGCTGAAGTGGTCGTCGTTCATGCGCCGGGTGTGACCGTCCAGCGACGCGCGACAATCTGGCCCATGGCTTTGCCGATGCAATTTGACACCCCGACGGCGCTGGAATTCTTTGCCGCGCTGGTGGCCGACGACGCCAGTTTCTCCTTGCTTGAAGCCGCCGTCTGCGTGGCGCAGGACGAATACCCGCAGCTGGACACACTGGCACTGCTGGCCGAGGTTGACGCGCTGGCGCTTCGGCTTTGCCAGCGCATCCCGCGAGACGCCGCGCCGCTGCAGCGCATGCGCCTGCTCAACCAATACTTCTTTCACGAGCTGGGTTTTGCCGGCAACGTCAACGACTATTACGACGCGCGCAACAGTTACCTGCCCGACGTGCTGGAGACGCGCCGTGGCATCCCCATCACCCTGGCCATGCTCTACATCGAGCTCGCCACGCAAGCGGGTTTGACGGCGTCGGGCGTGTCCTTCCCCGGTCACTTTCTGGTCAAGCTGCGATTGCCGCCCGGCGAGGCGGTGATCGACCCCTTCACGGGCCGCTCCTTGTCGAAGGGCGAGCTCGAAGATCGGCTGGCGCTGTTTCGACAACAGCCTGGCGTGCTAGGTGAGTCGGACGTGCCGCTGGGTCTCTTCTTGCAGCCCGCGCCTGCGCGTGAGGTCATTGCCAGGCTCCTGCACAACCTCAAGGCCATCCACCGTGCCGCCGCTGACTGGGTGCGCCTGCTGGCGGTGCAAGAGCGGCTGCTCGTGTTGTTGCCAGATGACTGGAGCGAGACCCGCGATCGTGGCCTGGTATTGGCCGAACTCGGCGACCTGGCGCATGCGCGCCTGGACATCGCCGCATATCTCCAACATTGCCCCGGCGCGGGTGACGCTGCGGCGTTGCAGCGTCGCGTGCAGCATTGGCGTCAGCGTGGTGGCGCCAGCGTGCCATGAGCCCGCAGATGCAGCAGATTCCATTGGCCATCGGCCCCGAGACGGCACCCAGCTTCGAGACCTTCATCGCGGGTGCCAACCAGGCTGCGTTGGCGCATCTGCGCGATCTGGTCTTGCCGGCCGCACCCGTCTACCTGTGGGGGCCGTCGGGCAGCGGCAAGTCGCACTTGCTGCGTGCCTTGGTGCATGCCTTGCATCAACGCGGGCAGCGCGCCGCGTCGTTTTGTGCGGGCGACAGTACGCCTTGGCCCTTGTCGCCAGATTGGGCCCTCGTTGTCATCGACGATTGCCATGGGCTCGACCGCGACGCCCAACAGGCTGCCTTCACGCTCTTTGTCGACGCGGCCAACCACGGTGTGCAGGTGCTGGCAGCAGGGCGTTTGCCGCCGGTGGATTTGCCCTTGCGCGACGACCTGCGCTCGCGCCTGGCGTGGGGGCATGTGTTCGCGTTGACCTGTCCGACGGAAGCCGAGAGCCGTGCGGCCTTGCGTCGCGAGGCCGACCGCCGCGGCATCCTGCTTTCTGACGAGGTCATGAACTTCCTCTTGACCCGCTTTTCACGGGACCTGAAGTCGCTGATGGCACTGCTGGACGATCTCGATGAATTTGCCTTGTCGCGCTTGCGCAGCGTCACCGTGCCTTTGTTGCGCCAGATGCTCACTGAGCGCACACCGCTCATCGATAGCGTTAGCGCATGAACCAGGAGACAAAACAGGGCATGAAGCTGGTCTTGTTCGACCTCGATGGCACCTTGCTCGCCACCGACTCCGACCACGCCTTTGGTGAATTCCTGGTGCACATCGGCTGGGCCGACGCCACCGAGTTTCGTCGTCGCAATGACGAGTTCTATCTCCAGTACCAGGCGGGACGTCTGGACATCGACGCCTACATCGACTTCGCTACCGCGCCGTGGCGCACGCGCGATGCCGCAGCGCTGGTGCGCCTCAGTGAAGCGTTCATCGCGCAGGCGATTCGCCCGGCGCTGCATGACAGCGCGCTGGCGCTCGTGCGCCAGCACCAAAGTGCCGGTGACGTGGTGGCCATCGTGACGGCCACCAACGAGTTCATCACGCGCCCGATTGCCGATCTCTTTGGTGTGCGAGACTTGATCGCCACCGAGCTGGCGCGGGACGTCACCGGCCAAGTCAGCGGGCGCATTCTGGGCACAGCGTCTTTTCGTGAAGGCAAGATCACCCGCCTGGACCAGTGGCTCGCCAGCCGCCAGCAAGTGCGCCAGGACTTCGAGCAGATTTACTTTTATAGCGACTCCACCAACGACCTGCCACTGCTCGAGCAGGTCTCGCACCCGGTGGCCACTAACCCCAGCCCGGCGCTGGCGCAGATTGCGCAGGCGCGCGGCTGGCCCAGCCTCAGGCTTTTCGAACCCACCACCGCATGATCAAGAAGTTCATCCGCCGTTTGCTCGGCGGTGCCGACAAGGCCGCACCAGCAGCCGAGCCCGCCGTGCCGGCCGGTGAGCGCGTGGAGTACGCCGCTGCCGAACACGGCATCGACCCCAAACTGCTCGACGACAACGCCGTGCGCGTGGTGCGCACACTTAAAGACGCCGGCTTCGAGGCCTATATCGTCGGCGGCGCCGTGCGCGATCTGCTCGTCGGCTTGCGCCCCAAGGACTTTGATGTCGCCACCGACGCTACGCCCGAGCAAGTGAAGGCGCTGTTTCGACGCGCGTTCATCATCGGCAGGCGCTTTCGCCTGGTGCACGTTGTGTTCGGCCGTGGCCGCGAGCATGAAGTCATCGAGGTCTCGACCTTCCGCGCTTACTTGGACGTTAGCGCTGCGGACCAGGTCACCGGCAACGAGAAAACCGCCAAGCGCGAGATCGCGGACAAGGCGCACGTGGTGGACGCGGCGGGCCGCGTCTTGCGCGATAACGTCTGGGGCCCGCAGATCGAGGATGCCGCGCGGCGCGACTTCACCGTCAACGCCATGTACTACGACCCGGTGCGCCAGGTGGTGGTCGACTACCACCGTGGTTTGATCGATTCGCGTGCGCGGCTCTTGCGCATGATTGGTGACCCTGAGACCCGCTACCGCGAAGACCCGGTGCGCATCGTGCGCGTCGTGCGCTTCGCCGCCAAGCTGGGTTTTGCGCTCGAGCCCGCGACGCAAAAACCCATCAAGAAGATGGCTGCGCTGTTGGCCAACGTGCCGGCGTCACGGCTCTTCGATGAGATGGTCAAGCTGCTGCAAACGGGGCACTCATTAGCCAGCATCGAGCAGTTGCGCAAACAGGGTCTCGATCGCGGCGTGTTCCCGGTGTTGGACGCTGCATTTGCGAAAGACGCTGCGCCGTCACAGCGTTTGAAGTTTGTTGAGCTTGCGCTGACGGATACCGATACGCGTGTCGCCGAAGGCCGCGCGGTGGCGCCGAGCTTCATGCTGGCCTGCCTCTTGTGGCACGACGTGCAGCTGCGTTGGAGTGCCTTGCAGGCTCAGGGCGAGATGCCCATGCCGGCGTTGCAACAGGCCGTCGACGCGGTGTTTGATGCGCGCATCGGCGACATCTCGGGCCGCGGCAAGTTGGCCGCAGACATGCGCGAAATCTGGCTCATGCAGCCACGCTTCGAGCGCCGCACAGCCAGCAGCGCGCAGGCCCTGGAAGCGCAGCCGCGGTTTCGTGCCGGCTACGACTTCCTGCGCTTGCGTGCCGACAGTGGTGAGTGTGACGTCGCACTGGCCGACTGGTGGGAGGACTACCACCTGGGCAACGACGACGAGCGTGTGGCCTTGGTGCAGGCCGTGCGCGAGACAGCACCCGTGCGACGTGTGCCCAAGGCGGCGACACGCGAGGGCCGGCCGGCCCAACGTGAGCCGGCGCGCTCGGATGCTGAGGCGGGGCAGGGCGATGACACCAGCGCAGACATCGACATTGACATCGCATCGCCAGCTGACGGCGCGCCCAAGCGGCGCCGGCGTCGGCGACGCAAGCCGGCGTCTGGGGCTTCGGGCGAGACCACGAACGAGCCGCCGCCGTCGGCTTGAGCGAGGCGTGTTCGGGTGCCCAGCGCCCCTGCTTGTCGGAACGCGCCTCCTACAATGACCCCACAACACCTCGGCGTATCAGCCGGCCACGCATTGGAGCGCTCATGGTCTTTGGCAAATTGTTGCCGCGCGAGGGAAATTTCTTTGCGCTCTTTAACGAACATGGCGCGCACATTGGCACGGGTGCCAAGGCGTTCATGCTCATGGTGCAGAACTACAGTGACGTGACCCTGCGCGACAAGTACATGGCCGAGGTGGATGCTGCCGAACGCGCCGCCGACAAGGTCACCGCAGAGGTGCACCGAGAGTTGCATCGCAGCTTCATCACCCCGATCGACCGCGAGCAGATCCATGGCCTCATCAACGCCATGGACGACATCCTTGACCTGCTGCAAGACTCCAGCGAAGTTATGTCGCTCTACGACCTGCAAAGCGTGGGCGACGACGTGGTGCGTTTGGCCGAAATTTCGGTGCGTTGCTGCGAGCGCGTGCAGCACGTGGTGACCTTGCTGCCAAGGCTGAAAGACGCCCAGGTGGCCGAGTCGGCACTCAAGACCTGCGAAGAGATTGACCGCCTAGAGTCCGACGCCGACCGCGTGATGCGCAGCGCCATGTCGCGCCTGTTTCGCGAAGAGCCCGATACGCGCGAGCTCATCAAGGTCAAGGCCGTGATCGAGCACCTGGAATCGATCTCAGACCGCTGCGAAGACGTGGCCAACTTGGTCGAAGGCGTCGTGCTGGAAAACTCCTGACGGGCCGCCGATGCAAACCTTGCCGATCGCCTTTTGGGTCGTCGTGATGCTGGTCGCGCTGGCTTTGGCGTTCGACTTCATGAACGGCTTTCATGACGCCGCCAATTCCATCGCCACGGTGGTGTCCACCGGTGTGCTCAAGCCGCAGCAGGCGGTCGCCTTCGCCGCTTTCTTCAACGTCGTGGCCATCTTTGTGTTCCAGCTCAAGGTGGCGGCCACGGTGGGCAAGGGCATCGTCGATCCGGGCGTTGTGGACCAGCACGTGATCTTTGGCGCGCTCATCGGTGCCATCGCCTGGAACGTTATTACCTGGTGGTACGGCATACCTTCGAGCAGCTCGCACGCCTTGATTGGCGGCATCGTCGGCGCCACCATGGCCAAGGCTGGCAGTGCGCCATTGATTGCCTCGGGGCTGGTGAAGACGGTGGCCTTCATCCTGATCTCCCCCACCATGGGCTTCTTGCTCGGGTCTTTGCTGATGGTGGCCGTGGCCTGGCTTTGTCGGCGAAGTTCGCCCTCAAAGGTGGACAACCGATTTCGCCGCCTGCAATTGGTCAGCGCGGGCTTGTATTCACTCGGCCATGGCGGCAACGACGCGCAGAAGACTATCGGCATCATCTGGTTGCTGCTCATCGCTTCGGGCTACCTCAGCGCGACCGCTAAGGCGCCGCCCGGCTGGGTCATCTGGAGCTGCTACGTCGCCATCGGCCTAGGCACGCTCTTTGGCGGCTGGCGCATCGTCAAGACCATGGGCCAGCGCATCACCAAGCTCAAACCAGTGGGTGGGTTTTGTGCCGAAACGGGTGGCGCCATCACCTTGTTCCTGGCCACATGGATGGGTGTTCCGGTGTCGACGACGCACACCATCACAGGGGCCATCTTTGGTGTCGGTTCGGTGCGTAACGCGTCGGCCGTGCGCTGGGGCTTGGCGCGCAGTATCGTCATGGCCTGGGTTTTTACGATCCCCATCACGGCCTTCATTGCGGCCGTGTTTTACGGCGTGAGTTTCTGGCTGTTCTGAGCTTCAGCGCCCTAGCTGCCACTCGAAAAATTTCTGGCCGCTGAAGGCGATGGTACCCATCAGCGCCGTGCCGCCGAGCAAGAGCGCCAGCACGGCGCCCAGTACGGGCGCCCAGCGTGTCGGGCGCGCGGCGTGCGTTGCGTTGAAACGTTGGTCCCAGCGCTCGTCGGGCGTGAGGCCCCAAACGATGGCCACGAGCGCGGCCTGCGACAGCATCAGCCCTAGAAGCGGCGTCAACAGCCAAGCGAGCTGATCGTCCTGGCCGAGGTGGCGCATACGCATGGCGCCGATCAACCCGGCCGCGCTGGGCACGAGATGCAGCCAAGCCAGCCCATCGCGAGCACCGTACAGGTACACGCGGTGCAAACCGGTGGCACCCAACAACAAGGCCAGCCACGTGGCGATGGACTTCGAGCGGTAGCGCATCAGCTTGCGGGCGCGGTGTTCGCGCCGCTTCCCAATGCACGCTGCATCAACTTCACATCGCGCCAGGCGTCGAACTTCCGACCCACGCCGGACAGCACTCCGGCGTCCTGAAAGCCCAGCGCGCGGTGCAGCGCAATTGAGGTTGCGTTGGAGGCAGCGTCGCCGATGACGGCGAGCATTTGGCGCGCGCCCGTGGCTTCACAGCGGGCGATCAGCTCGGCCAGCAGCAAGCGACCGATGCCACGGCCACGCGCGGCGTCGTCAAGGTAGATCGAATCCTCCAGCGTGAAGCGGTACGCCGGGCGCATGCGGAAATGGCTCGCATACGCGTAGCCCAGCAGCTGGCCGTTTGATTCGGCCACCAGCCACGGCAGACCTTTGGACAGGACCTCGGCACGCCTGAGTTCGAGCTCATCAACACTGGGCGCGTCGAGCTCAAAGCTCGCGGTGCCTCGCTGCACGTGGTGGGCGTAGATGGCGGCCATCGCTGGCAGGTCACCTTCGGAGCTGGGGCGCAACAGCAGTGGTGCAGGGTTCATGGGGACGAGCTTGAAGGTGGGCTTGAGTGCATCGGGGCAGTTTATAATGCGCAGTTTTCGGCGCCGGCTCGCGCTGGGGATGTCGGGGCCAACCCGACCATCCGTCCATACGAGCGTATCTACGGTGTCAGCCAGGGTTTGAGCGAGCTCGTGCGCGATGAACGCGCCACAGGCCAGCTAAGGCCAATTTTGATCAACCAGCCTGTGTGTCTCCAGGTCGGGTGGTTGCCACAGTTTCAAAGAAAGTTCGACATGGTCGTAATCCGTCTGGCCCGTGGCGGCGCCAAAAAGCGCCCCTTCTACAACATCGTCGTCGCAGACGCGCGTGAGCGTCGCGATGGCCGTTTCATCGAGCGCGTGGGTTTCTACAACCCCATGGCCGCTGGCGGTGAGCAGCCGCTGCGTGTGGCGCTTGACCGTGTCACGCACTGGGCAGGTGTTGGCGCACAGCTGTCGCCCACCGTGGCGCGCTTGGTCGACCAGGCCAAGAAGGCGGCTTGATTGTCGGCCGGGGTGGGCTTGCCTCACCCGGTGCTGGCCGCTGACGAGCCAGCGTGGCCCGAGGATGCCGTCGAGGTCGGCCGCATCATGGGCGCCTGGGGTATCAAGGGCGGTTTGAAGGTCAAGGCGTTCTCTGCCGACCCGCAGGCGCTTTTCTCGTCCAAGCGCTGGTTCATTCAGGCGGGCGTTGTTGACGAGCTGAAGCCGCGCGCGGCCTTGAAAGCGGCGGCGGGGCGCGTGCTGCGCATCACGCTGGCGCGCGAGCAGGGCGACCACGTCGTGGCCACGGTTCAAGACCTCGACGATCGCAACGCCGCCGAAGCGCTGACTGGTTGGCGCATCTTCATTGCGCGCACGAGTTTTCCGACGCCCGACGACGACGAATTCTATTGGGTCGACCTCATTGGCCTGCACGTTTTCGACAGACGGGGTGTTGCTCTGGGCGATGTCGTTGGCCTCATCGAAACTGGACCGCATTGCGTGCTGCGCTTGTCGTCGACGGACAGCGAAGGCCAGCAGCGCTTGATTCCGTTTGTCTCGGCCTACGTGGACCGTGTCGACCTGCCCGGGCGCACCATCACGGTCGACTGGGCATTCGACGATTGAGGCTCGAGCGCCATGCGCTTCGACGTCATCACGCTGTTCCCGGAACTCTTTGCGCCACACCTTGAACTGGGCGTGACGCGCCGCGCCTACGGCTCCGACCTGGTTGATGTGCGCCTGTGGCCACTGCGCGACTTTGCACCCGACGCCCATCGGCGTGTGGACGACCGGCCCTTCGGCGGCGGCCCGGGCATGGTCATGTTGGCGCCGCCGCTCATCGCGGCATTGCAGGCGGTGCGCGCGCAGCGCCTGGAGGCCGTGCCGTGCCCCGTCGTTCACTTCACGCCGTCGGGCGTGCCCTTGACGCAGGCCGTGGTGGCGGAGTTCGCGGCCGGCAGCGGCGCGGTGCTGGTGTGTGGCCGCTACGAAGGCGTGGATCAACGTTTCATCGAGTCGTTTGTCAGTCATGAAATCAGCCTTGGTGACTTCGTGCTTTCCGGCGGTGAACTTCCCGCGCTGGCGCTTCTCGACGCGGTCTCGCGCCTGCAGCAAGGGGTGCTGACGGCTGCCTCGCATGAGCACGACAGTTTCTCGGACGGTCTCCTGGAGGGGCCCTGCTACAGCCGCCCCGAGCGGCTGAACTTTCCTGGCGGCAGCGAGGCCGTTGTGCCCACAGCGTTGATGTCCGGCCACCATGGGCAGATCGCGCGCTGGCATCGCGATCGCTCGCTGGAGCTCACCGCCAGGCGCCGGCCCGAGCTGATTGCTGCCGCACGGGCCGCAGGAAAGTTGGCCAAGGCAGACGAGGCCTTTCTAGCGACTCTCGGGCTATAATCAAAGGCTTTTCGATCCTCTGACGGCCGCAAGCCAAGGCTGCAACCCAATTCCATTCACAGCGCCGCTCAAGATCGCACGGAGAACCCCTTTGGACATCATTGCAGCACTCGAGCACGAAGAAATTGCTCGCCTCAACCGCACCATTCCAGCCTTCGCGCCGGGCGATACGGTCATCGTCAACGTCAACGTCGTTGAAGGCACACGCAAGCGCGTGCAGGCCTACGAAGGCGTGGTCATTGCCAAGCGCAATCGCGGCCTCAACAGCAGCTTCATCGTGCGCAAAATTTCAAGCGGCGAAGGTGTGGAGCGCACGTTCCAGCTCTACAGCCCCTTGATCGCTGGCATTGAAGTCAAGCGCCGTGGCGACGTGCGCCGAGCCAAGCTGTACTACCTGCGTCAGCGCAGCGGCAAGTCGGCGCGCATCAAGGAAAAGCTCGCCTGAGGTCGGGTTTTTCTTGCCATTGAGAGCCGCCTGAGGGCGGCTTTTTGTTTGCCCCCAGGAATTACCGGCCTTGTCCACAGCTCTGTACACAGACGTCGCGCGTGGCCACTCTTATGATCCTTCGATGTCTGCCGTCTTCGACACCCTGAACCCCACCAACGCGCCGCGTGATGAAGACATTGCGCGGCTGCGCGTGCCGCCGCACTCGGTGGAGGCCGAGCAAAGTGTGCTGGGCGGTTTGCTGCTGGACAACCTGGCCTGGGACCGCGCGGCAGACCTGCTGACCGACGGCGACTTCTACCGCTTCGAACATCGGCTGATCTTCTCGGCCATCGGCAGCCTGGTCTCAAACTCGCGGCCGGCCGACGTCATCACCGTCTTCGAGCATTTGCAGAGTCTGGGCCGCGCCAGCGACAGCGGCGGCCTGGCATACCTGAACGCGCTGGCGCAGAGCGTGCCCAGTGCGGCCAATATGCGCCGCTACGCGGAGATCGTGCGCGAGCGCGCGGTGCTGCGAAAACTCATCGCCGCCAGCGACGAAATTGCCACGCAGGCTTTCAACCCGCAGGGGCGAGGCGCCGGGCAAATCCTCGACGAGGCCGAGACCAAGATCTTTCGCATCGGCGAAGAGACCTCGCGCCAGCGCCAGGGCTTTCAAAGCATCGACAAGCTGATGGTGGCCTTGCTCGATCGCGTCAACGAGTTGCATGAAAACGGCGCCGAAGACGTGACCGGCGTGCGCACCGGTTTTTACGATCTCGACCGCATGACGGCGGGCCTGCAAAAGGGCGACCTCATTGTGCTGGCGGCACGCCCGTCGATGGGCAAGACGGCCTTCGCGCTGAACATGGCCGAGCACGTGTCGGTGCAAGAAGGCCTGCCAGTGCTGGTGTTCTCGATGGAGATGGGAGCTTCGCAACTGGCGCTGCGCTTGGTCGGTTCACTCGGCCGCATCGACCAACAGCGGCTGCGTACCGGCAAGATCGTCGGCGACGAATGGACGCGGCTGGCCGAAGCGGTAGATCGCTTGAAGCAAGCGCAGGTCTTCATCGACGAAACACCGGCGCTCACCTCAGCTGAACTTCGTGCCCGCGCGCGACGCATGGCCAGGCAGTTTGGTGGCACGCTCGGTTTGATTGTTATTGACTACTTGCAGCTGATGAGCGGCAATTCGAGCAGCGAAGAAAATCGCGCGACTGAGATCGGCGAAATCTCGCGCGGGCTGAAGGCCTTGGCCAAAGAATTGCAGTGCCCCGTGGTGGCACTTTCGCAGCTCAACCGCAGTGTGGAGTCGCGCACCGACAAGCGGCCGATGATGAGCGACCTGCGCGAGTCGGGCGCGATCGAGCAAGACGCTGACGTCATCATGTTCATCTACCGCGACGAGTACTACACCAAGGACGCGTGCAAGGAGCCCGGCATTGCCGAGATCATCATCGGCAAGCAACGCAACGGCCCGGTGGGCACGGTCAAGCTCACCTTCTTGAAGCCGCAGACCAAGTTCGAGAACCTTGCCTCTGGGGGCTCGGCCGAGTACTGATCGCGCGGCGTTCGCGCGCCGCTGTTTGCACTCCTCTGTCGCACCCCGCTTGCGCGCTGGCGAATAGCTGTATACATTTACAGCCATGCTCTCCACGCCCAAAAACACCGAGCCCGCAGCTGTGTTGATGCTCGCGCCGCAAAAGGGGCGTGGCACCGTCTGGGCCATTGAGCACCGCTTCACCCAGCGTGAACGCGAGAGTTTCGACGACGGCTGGGGCACGCTGGAGCAAGCCGCGAGCGAAGAGCGCTTGTCACCGCAAACGCAAGTGCTCGAAGAAAACGTGCGCTCGATCCTGGCCAGCAACGACTCGCCCGACATCGGCTTTGATCTCTCCATCAACCCCTACCGTGGCTGCGAGCACGGCTGCATCTACTGCTACGCGCGCCCGACCCACAGCTTCCTGAATCTCTCGCCGGGGCTAGACTTTGAAACGCGCATCGTGGCCAAGGTGAACGCGGCCGAACGGCTGCGCCAGTCGCTGGCGTCGCGCAGCTACACGCCCATGCACCTGAACATCGGTTCAGTGACCGATGCCTACCAGCCGGCCGAGCGAAGGCTGCGCATCACACGCTCGGTGATCGAGGTCTTGCAGGAAACCCGGCATGCCTTTTCGATCATCACCAAGTCCAGCCTGATCGAGCGCGACATCGACCTCATCGCGCCGATGGCGCAAGACAAGCTGGCGGCTGTCTACGTTTCGATCACCACACTGGACCCCGCGCTGGCGCGCATCTTGGAGCCACGTGCTGCGGCGCCGCAGCGCCGCCTGCGCACCATCGAAGCGCTGGCCAAGGCCGGCATTCCTGTGGGCGTGAGCGTCTCGCCGATCATCCCCTTCATCAACGAGCCCGAGCTGGAAAGCGTGCTCAAGGCCGCGCGTGATGCGGGTGCGAGCTCGGCCTTCAGCATCGTGCTGCGCCTGCCTTGGGAAGTGAACCCGCTCTTTCAGCAATGGCTCGCGCAGCACTTCCCTGAGCGCGTGGCACGAGTGATGGCGCGCGTGCGCGAGATGCGCGGCGGCCGCGACAACGATGCGCAGTTCGGAACACGCATGACGGGAACGGGCTTGTGGGCGCAGCTGCTGCGCCAGCGCTTCACCAAGTGCGCTGAACGCCTGGGCTTGAACCGCAAACGCGTTGAGCTCGACTTGAGCCAGTTTCGCGCGCCTGGTGGGGCCATAGCGCAAGGACAGCAGAGCCTGTTTTGAGGGCGTCAACGGCTCGCCAAATGCTCTACTTGAAGATGTCCTTCACGCGATCCGTCCAACTCTTCGAGTTCGGCGAATGCCTGTCGCCAGCCTTGCGAAACGACTCGTCCAGCTCCTTGAGCAGCTTGCGCTGGTGTTCGGTGATCTTCACCGGGGTTTCCACCGTGATGTGGCAGTACAGGTCACCGGGGTAGCTTGAGCGCAGGCCCTTGATGCCTTTGCCACGCAAGCGGAAGGTCTTGCCGTGCTGCGTGCCTTCGGGCAACTCAATCTCGGCCTTGGTCGACAGCGTGGGCACTTCGATCGAGCCGCCCAAGGTGGCGGTGGTCATGCCCACGGGCACGTTGCAATGCAGGTCGTCACCATCGCGCTCAAAAATCTCGTGCTGCTTGACGCGGATCTCGATGAAGAGGTCGCCTGAGGGCCCACCGTTGGAGCCGGGCTCGCCGTTGCCGGCCGAGCGGATGCGCATGCCTTCGTTGATGCCGCCGGGGATCTTCACCTCCAGCGTCTTTTGCTTCTTGGTCTTGCCGGCACCGGCGCAGGTGAGGCAGGGCTCGGCAATGATCTTGCCGCTACCTCGGCATTGCGGGCAGGTCTGCTGGATGCTGAAGAAGCCCTGGCGCATATGCACCGTGCCCGAGCCGTTGCACGTGGTGCAGGTCTTGGGGCTGGTGCCGGGTTTGGCGCCGATGCCTTTGCAAGGCTCGCAACTTTCCCAGCTGGGAATGCGGATCTGCGTTTCCTTACCCGCGGCCGCTTCTTCGAGCGTGATCTCCATGGCGTAGCTCAAGTCGCTGCCACGGTAAACCTGTTGGCCACCGCCACCCCGGCGCTGCCCGCCGCCAAAGATGTCGCCAAAGATGTCGCCGAAGGCGTCAGCAAAGCCGCCAAAACCTTCGGCACCGGGGCGCCCGCCGCCCATGCTGGGGTCGACACCCGCGTGCCCGTACTGGTCGTAGGCGGCGCGCTTTTGCGCGTCCGACAGCATCTCGTAGGCTTCTTTGCCTTCTTTAAACTTGTCTTCAGATTTTTTCGTGTCGTCACCCTGGTTGCGGTCAGGGTGGTGCTTCATGGCCAGCTTGCGGTAGGCCTTCTTGATGTCGTCGTCGGTGGCGTTCTTGGGCACACCGAGGATCTCGTAGTAGTCGCGCTTGGCCATGGAGACTCTCAGGTCATCTAAACGAAACCGCCGCGTTGAGGGCCAAGTGCGAACCTGACATCTCCAACGCGGCGCGAAATCACGGCGGCCCCACTGAACGCACGGGCCGCGCGTGAGGTCACTTCTTCACTTCTTTGAACTCGGCGTCGACGACGTTGTCGTCGGCCGGCCGGGCGGACGAACCCTGCGGGCCTTGGCCGCCGGGCGCTGGCTCAGCGCCACCACCGCCGGCCGCACCACCAGCATCACCACCCGCCGCAGCCGCAGCCTGCTCGGCGTAGACCTTCTCACCGAGCTTCTGGCTCGCCGTCATCAGCGCTTCGGTCTTGGCTTCGATGTCGGCCTTGTCGTCGCCCTTGAGCGCTTCTTCGACATCCTTCAGCGCGGCTTCAACTTTCTCTTTGTCGCCCGCTTCGAGCTTGTCGCCATGCTCGGACAGGCTCTTCTTCACCGAATGCATCATGGCGTCGGCCTGGTTGCGGGCCTGCACCAGCTCGAGCTTCTTGTGGTCTTCGGCGGCGTTGATCTCGGCGTCTTTGACCATCTTCTCGATCTCAGCCTCTGACAGCCCCGAGTTCGCCTTGATGGTGATCTTGTTTTCCTTGCCCGTGCCTTTGTCTTTGGCGTTGACGTGCAAGATGCCGTTGGCGTCGATGTCGAAGGTGACCTCAATCTGCGGCAGGCCACGCGGCGAAGGCGGGATGCCTTCGAGGTTGAACTCACCCAGGCTCTTGTTGCCCACGGCCAGCTCGCGCTCGCCCTGGAAGACCTTGATCGTCACCGCCGGCTGGTTGTCGTCGGCGGTGGAAAACACCTGCGCGTATTTGGTCGGGATGGTGGTGTTCTTCTTGATCATCTTGGTCATCACGCCACCCAGCGTTTCGATGCCAAGCGATAGCGGCGTGACGTCCAGCAGCAGCACATCCTTGCGGTCACCCGAAAGCACCTGGCCCTGGATGGCGGCGCCGACGGCCACGGCCTCGTCGGGGTTCACGTCTTTGCGCGGCTCCTTGCCGAAGAACTCTTTGACCTTTTCTTGCACCTTGGGCATGCGCGACATGCCGCCCACCAAGATGATGTCGTCGATCTCGCTGACCTTCACGCCGGCGTCTTTCACGGCGATGCGGCAGGGCTCCATGGTGCGCTGGATCAGCTCTTCCACCAGCGCTTCGAGCTTGGCGCGCGTGAGCTTGATGTTCAGGTGCTTGGGGCCCGAGGCATCGGCCGTGATGTAGGGCAGGTTGACGTCGGTCTGCGTGCTGTTGCTGAGCTCGATCTTGGCCTTCTCAGCCGCTTCCTTGAGCCGCTGCAGTGCCAGTACATCCTTCGTTAGGTCAACACCTTGCTCTTTCTTGAACTCGGTGACGATGTGGTCGATGATGCGTTGGTCAAAGTCTTCGCCGCCCAGGAAGGTGTCGCCGTTGGTCGACAGCACTTCGAACTGCTTTTCGCCGTCGACATCGGCGATCTCGATGATCGAGATGTCAAAGGTGCCACCGCCCAGGTCAAACACCGCGATCTTGCGGTCGCCCTTGCCGTGTTTGTCCAGGCCGAAGGCCAGCGCGGCGGCCGTGGGCTCGTTGATGATGCGTTTGACGTCCAGCCCGGCGATGCGCCCGGCGTCTTTGGTCGCCTGGCGCTGGCTGTCGTTGAAGTACGCCGGCACGGTGATCACCGCTTCGGTGACCTCTTCGCCCAGGTAGTCCTCGGCCGTTTTCTTCATCTTGCGCAGCACTTCGGCGCTGATCTGCGGCGGCGCGATCTTCTTGCCACGCACCTCTACCCAGGCGTCGCCGTTGTCGGCGGCCGAGATCTTGTAGGGCATCAGGCCGATGTCCTTTTGCACTTCTTTTTCGCTGAACTTGCGCCCGATCAGGCGCTTGACGGCGTACAGCGTATTGCGCGGGTTGGTCACCG
>JANOJR010000313.1:0-2222 GCA_031418855.1 Rubrivivax sp. | reverse complement strand
GGCCTGATCGAGCGCGCGGAGAAGGAAGTCAAAGAGATCGAGCAGCAATATGTCTCGGGCTTGGTGACGGCCGGCGAGCGCTACAACAAGGTGGTCGACATCTGGGGCAAGACCGGCGACGAAGTCGGCAAGGTCATGATGAGCCAGCTGGCCAAAGAGAAGGTGGTGGACCGCCACGGCAAGACGGTGGATCAGGAGTCCTTCAACTCCATCTACATGATGGCCGACTCGGGCGCACGTGGCTCGGCCGCGCAGATTCGCCAGCTCGCCGGCATGCGCGGCCTGATGGCCAAGCCTGACGGCTCGATCATCGAGACGCCCATCACCGCGAACTTCCGCGAAGGCCTGAACGTTTTGCAGTACTTCATCTCCACCCACGGCGCGCGCAAGGGCCTGGCGGACACGGCGTTGAAGACGGCGAACTCGGGCTACCACACGCGCCGCTTGGTGGACGTGACGCAAGACCTGGTGGTGATCGAAGAAGACTGCGGCACCAGCAATGGCATGAACCGCCGCGCGCTGGTGGAAGGCGGCGAGGTCATTGACTCGCTGCGCGACCGCATCCTCGGTCGCGTCACCGCCACCGAAGTGCTACACCCCGAGACGCAGGCCATGATGCTGGGCGCGGGCCAGATGCTCGATGAAGACATCATCGACACGCTGGACGCGGCTGGTGTCGACGAAGTCAGGGTCCGCACCGCACTCACCTGCGCCACGCGCTTTGGCATCTGCGCCAAGTGCTACGGCCGCGACCTCGGTCGTGGTGGTCTGGTCAACGTCGGCGAAGCGATTGGCGTGATTGCCGCGCAGTCGATCGGCGAGCCGGGTACGCAGCTCACGATGCGCACCTTCCACATCGGTGGTGCGGCCTCGCGTGCGGCGGTGGCTTCGAGTGTGGACGCCAAGAGTGACGGCATCATCGGCTTCAACGCCACGATGCGCTACGTCACCAACGGCAAGCGCGAACTGGTCGTGATTTCGCGCTCGGGCGAAATCGTCATCAGCGACCAGCATGGCCGCGAGCGCGAGCGTCACAAGCTGCCGTACGGCGCCACGCTCAACATCAAGCCTGACCAGAACATCAAGGCCGGTACGGTGCTGGCCAATTGGGACCCGCTGACGCGACCCATCATCACCGAGTTCGCGGGTCGTGCGAAGTTCGAGAACGTCGAAGAAGGCTCGACGGTGGCCAAGCAGGTCGATGAGGTGACTGGCTTGTCGACGCTCGTCGTCATTGACCCCAAGCGCCGTGGTGCCGCCAAGGTCGTGCGCCCGCAGGTCAAGCTGCTCGACGCGGCGGGTGTGGAAGTCAAGATCCCCGGCACCGACCATGCGGTGACGATCGGTTTCCCCGTGGGCGCGCTGATCCAGATCCGCGACGGCCAGGAGCTCGCCCCGGGCGAAGTGCTGGCGCGTATCCCGATGGAAGGCCAGAAGACGCGCGACATCACGGGTGGCTTGCCGCGCGTGGCCGAGCTCTTCGAAGCGCGCAGCCCGAAGGATGTGGGCACGCTGGCCGAGATCACCGGTACCGTCAGCTTCGGCAAGGAGACCAAAGGCAAGAACCGCCTGCAGATTACCGACCCCGAAGGCAAGGTGCACGAAGAGCTGGTGGCCAAAGAGAAAAACATCCTGGTGCACGAAGGCCAGGTGGTCAACCGCGGTGAATTGGTGGTCGACGGCTCGGCCGACCCGCAGGACATCCTGCGGCTCCTGGGCATTGAAGAACTCGCGCGCTATATCGTGGACGAAGTGCAGGACGTCTATCGCCTGCAAGGCGTGAAGATCAACGACAAGCACATCGAGGTCATCGTGCGCCAGATGCTGCGCCGCGTGCAGATCACCAACTGCGGCGACAGCAAGTACATCAACGGCGAACAGGTCGAGCGCAGCGAATTGCTCGACACCAACGACGCGCTGCGCGCGGCAGGCAAGCTGCCCGCCACGCACGCCGATGTGCTGCTGGGCATCACCAAGGCCAGCTTGTCGACCGACTCCTTCATCTCTGCCGCGTCCTTCCAGGAGACCACGCGCGTGCTCACCGAAGCTGCCATCATGGGCAAGCGCGACGAGCTGCGTGGCCTGAAGGAAAACGTCATCGTCGGCCGCCTCATTCCCGCAGGCACCGGCATGGCCTTCCACCAGGCCCGCAAGGTCAAGGAAGAGATGGACGAGGGCGAGCGCCGCGCCATTGCGATGCAAGAAGCTGAAGAGCTGGCGGC
>JANOJR010000312.1:0-2118 GCA_031418855.1 Rubrivivax sp. | reverse complement strand
TGCGCCGCATCAAACTTCGCGTGCAAATGCTCAGGCGTAGGGTGGGTGTACCTGGCATTCATCCCCACAGTCCGATGGCCGGTGATGGCCATTCGCTCAACGTCATCGAAACCCAGTTCTTGCAGGGCGCTGCTTGCGAGGTGGCGCAGGTCATGGAGCCTCAGGTCTGGAATGCTGCAGGCCTTGCAGGCCGCCGTAAACAGGTCGGTGATCTTCTCGGGTGAGATCGGGAACACGCGTTCGACCAATCGAGGCTGTCGCTGCACGATGTCCCACGCGGCGCCCAGCAGCGGCACCCACTCATCGCGCGCCATCTGCCGGCGCGGATGTTTGCGCTGGCGGATCAGCGCCGCTCGCGTCTTCTCGTCGATATCTGCCCACTGCAGTTTTGTCACCAGCTCACTTCGCCGAAGTCCTGTGATGGACGCCACCAGCATGCCGTCTGCGGCCACAGGGCTGCGCTCGCGCACCCAGGTGAGAACGGCCGCGAGCTCGTCTTCCGTTGGCCGGCGTGTCCGGCGATTGCCGGCGCCGATCAGTTGCAAGTGCAGCAGCAACGGCCTGGCCTGACCCGTCACGTCCGGTAGCTGCAGGTCGAGGAAGCTGGCGGTGTGCCGAAGCACAGTGCCGAGGTAGCTCAACTCCATGTTGATCGTGTACGGGCCGGCACCCTCCTTCTTGCGAGCGGCAGCCCACTGCACCAAGCGGGCCGGCGTCAGCGCGGCGACGGGTTCGAAGCCGAGGTAATCCTCCAGGCGCTTGGCCATGTATGCGGCGTTCGACGTAGGGTCCAGCTCGCGCCCGCCCTCTTCACGAATCCGCCGGTACTCATCGATCAGTTCCCCGACCAGCGTGTTCGCGGTGGCTTTCGAGGCCAGGCCGGCGTCGATCTTGACCTCGACCGAGCGCGCCCACTTGGCCGCAGCCTCGCGTGTGGGAAACGTCTTGGTCAGGGTCTTATGATTCTTGCGTCGAACCTGAGCGCGCCACTTCTCGCCGACCTTGATAACGCTCGCCATCCTGCTGCCTCCTTCGTAGCACTCGCGTAGCAAACGCGTAGCACCGACACAGCATAACAGGGGCGAACGAGTGCGAATAGGGGCTAGCTTTTCCTAGGAGAGCATGTATCATGCTTTCCGTTACCCGCCGTAGTTCAATGGATAGAACGAGCGCCTCCTAAGCGCTAGATACAGGTTCGATTCCTGTCGGAGGGACCAGCTGTGCTGCGCCTCATGCTGCGGGCCTGCGCGCGTAGAGATGCCGCTGAAAGTCTACGAACAGGCCGTGCACCTGCTCGGGCTGGCCGAGTTCGGCCAGGGCGTCGGCGAGCGTGTTGTGGTACTTCAATTTCAGCAGCGGTGCGAGCTTGTCGGTGTCGAGCTCGTCCACACCTTGCGTGACGTACTGCGCCAGCACGAAGTCGACGAAGGCTTGCTGCTTGTCGCTGAACTCGGTGGCGATCGCGAGCTTGGCTTGCACCGCGCGCTGCGCGCGTGTCAGCGGCGCCGCCGCGAAGGCGACATAGGCCAGCACGTCGAAGAGGTCGCTGCGTTCGGCCTCGATGAGCTTCTGCATCTCGGCCAGCGGCTCACGGCCGAAGCCCTTGTCGGCAAGGCCGGCGAGCAGCGCCTTGCGCGTGGCTGGGGCGCTCCAGATGCGCCGCAGGGCGTCCTCGTCACTGAAGAATCCGGGCAGCGCGCCGTAGAGCGTTTGCAGGAATTGCGCCGCCGACATCGGTCGGCCATCGGCGCTCCAGAAGGTCGTGGCCGTCATGTGCTGGATCTTGCGCTCCTTGCCGTCAGCGAGCTTGATCTTGATCCTGGCTGGCGCTGCAGGTGGGTCGGCAAAGGGCGGCGGCGTGGGCTCGCCCGCCGGCACGTCGGTCGCGCCGCTGCCGGTGCTCAGTGTGCGTGGCACCGGCTCGATGGGCTCGCCGTCCCACTGCGGGTCACTGAAGTGATGGTGCGCCTTGACGAAGTCGATGATCGTGAAGTGGTCCTTGCCGTCGTACAGCCGCGTGCCCCGGCCAATGATCTGCTTGAACTCGATCATCGAGGCCACCGGCCGCATCAGCACGATGTTGCGCACGTTGCGCGCATCCACGCCGGTGGAGAGCTT
>JANOJR010000311.1:0-1636 GCA_031418855.1 Rubrivivax sp. | reverse complement strand
CGGTAGCAGTCGGCCAAGGCCGGCTCGCGCTCGAAGAGCTGCACGACCGAGGCGGCGCTGCCGTCGAATTCACGCGGGTCGAGGATGGGCGCGATGCTGGCCATCCACAAACTGTCGCTGCCGCCACCCCAGCCGAACCAGCGCTGCTGCGCCAGGTTGGTCAGCGTGGGCGTGTTGCGCGGCAGGTCGGCCAGGCCATGGGCGCGTGCTTTGTGGTCGGTGAAGGCGCGGTCGGGCTGATGGCAGGTCACGCAGGCGATGTAACCCACCGGGGACATGCGCGGGTCACGAAAAAGCTGGCGGCCCAAGGTGACGGCCAGTGGCTGGCCCGACACGCGGTTGCTGGGGTCGCGCTGCACCGGCGGCGGCCAGGGCCCGAGGCTGAGGACTTGCTGCAGCTCGGCCGGTGTGAAGCTGTGGTGGCCAGTGGCTGCGGCGGTCGCGCCAAGCGAAGCCGCGCAGACCAAGCCAAGGCACAGCAGCCGACGCGCCAACGCATACGCGCCCTTGTCGCCGCCATGCCGCGTGAGGCTAGCCTTCATGCGCCCACGATAGCCACGCGCGCCGCGCTTGGGAAGCGCGCCGCTACCATCGCGCGATGAACCCCAACGAAGCATCTGAAACGCCCGCAGCCATCTACGAGCCGCGCCTGTGGCAAGACCACGGCTGGACGGCCCGCGTGATCAAGAACAACGACGACGAAGGCTGGGCCGTCGAGATGATCAAGGCCGGTGAGGCCGAGCCCGCGCTGGTAGGCCCCTGGACCATGGGGCGCAACAAGAAAGACCCCAAGCCGCTGGACACCAACGCCTTCAACACGCTGGTGAAAACCGCCAGCGAGGTGCTGCGCCGGCACGAGCAGCAACTGCACGCGCAGCTGCACAAGAGTGTCTTCGTGAGCACAGCGTCGGGGCGCATCGAGGTCACGCTGGACATCGTGCCTGACGACGACGACGCGCACGCCCTGCTGGCGGCGACTAGCGCTGAAGGTGAGCGGCTTGGCGGCGTGCGCGTGAGCGCGGGCTTCAAGCTCAACGCCACCAGCGCGGCGGCTTGGGTGGCCGGGGGCTACGTGAAGGTCTGATCGCGCGCAGCCGATGGCGTCAGTCGGCCACCGCCCCCGACGCCTTCACGATCGGCACCCACTTCCTCATGTCGTCGGCAATGATCTTGCCGAAGGCCGCGCTCGCCATGGCCGGCGCGAGCTCGAAGCCCTGCGCGGCGAGTTTGTCGCGCAGCTCGGGTTGGGCAAGCACACGGTTGAGTTCGCTGTTGAGTCTGGCCGCGATGTCGCTGGGCAAGCCTGCGGGTGCGATAAAACCGAACCAGGTGTTCATCTCATAACCCTTGATGCCTTGCTCGTCGAGCGTGGGCACGTCGGGCAACAGCGGTGAGCGCGCCAGGCTCGTCACACCCAGGGCCTTGACCTTGCCCTCGCGCACTTGAGTGATGACGGTGGGCGTATTGAAGAAGCCCATGGCCACCTCACCCGCCATCACCGCGAAGATGCCCTGCGGCGCGCCTTTGTAGGGCACGTGCAAAAGCTCGCTCCCCGTCAAGCGCCCAAAGAGCACGCCCGAGAGGTGATGGCTGGTGCCGCTGCCACCGGATGAAAACGTGGCCTGCCCGGGCTTGG
>JANOJR010000310.1:0-8393 GCA_031418855.1 Rubrivivax sp. | reverse complement strand
CTTGGGCTCGGTGGGCAGCTGTCTGGCGCAAGCGCGTTTGGTCGAGGTGGTGGCGGCGTCCAAGCCGGCCGTGGTGGCAGTGGGCATCTACAACGCCACCTCCAGCCCACGCTTCACCATGCGCGGCACCGGCTTTGTGGTAGGTGATGGCCGCTCCGTCGTCACCAACGCGCACGTCGTGGCCGAACAACCCGGCGACACGAACTTCGGCACCCAGCTGCGTGTGCGCATCGTCTCCGGGCTTGTCGGCCAGCCCGAGCGTGTGGCCACGCTGGTGCGCACCGACGCCGCGCACGACCTCGCCTTGCTGCGCATTGAGGGCGACCCGCTGCCCGCGCTGGCCCTGGGCGCGCCCGAGACGGTGCCCGAAGGCACGGCCATCGCCTTCATCGGCTTCCCGATCGGTAGCGCGCTGGGCATGTCGCTGGTGACCCACCGTGGCATCGTCGCGTCGGTGCCGCAGATCGTGATGCCGCCGCCGAATGCGCGCCAACTCACCGCGCGCGCCGCCGCGCAAATTCGTGATGGCGCATTCGCCATCTACCAGCTCGACGCCACCGCCTACCCGGGCAATAGCGGCGGGCCTTTGCTCGACGTGGAGAGCGGCCGCGTCATCGGCGTGCTGAACTCCGTGCTGACCAAGGGTGTGCGCGAAACCGCGCTATCGAACCCGAGTGGCATCAGCTACGCGATACCCGTGCGGCATGTGCTGGACCTGCTGAACACGCCGCGCTGAGGCGGGCAGAGCTTCAGACGCGAGATCAGACGCGAGATCAGACGCGGTAATACGCGCGGTACCACTCGACGAAGCGCGCGATGCCGCTTTGTATCGACGTGGCGGGCGCAAAGCCGACCCAGTTGGCCAGCGCGTCGACGTCGGCATAGGTGGCGGGCACGTCGCCGTCTTGCAGTGGCAGCAGGTTCTTTTGTGCCTTGCGCCCCAGGGCTTCTTCAATGCAGCTGATGAAGTCCAGCAGCGGCACGGGGTTGTGGTTGCCGATGTTGAAGACACGAAATGGCGCATGGCTGGTGGCGGGGCTGGGGTCATCGGCGTTGAAGGCCGGGTCGGGCTCAGCGACGCGATCGGTGACGCGGATCACGCCTTCCACGATGTCGTCGACAAAGGTGAAGTCGCGCCGCATCTGGCCGTGGTTGAAGACATCGATCGGCCGGCCTTCAAGGATGGCTTTGGTGAAGAGGAACAGCGCCATATCCGGCCGCCCCCAGGGCCCGTAGACGGTGAAGAAGCGCAGCCCTGTAGTGGGCAGGCCAAAGAGATGGCTGTAGGTGTGCGCCATCAGCTCGTTGGCCTTCTTCGTGGCCGCGTAGATGCTCACCGGGTGGTCGACGCTGTCGCGTTCGGAAAACGGCATGCGCGTATTGCCGCCGTAGACGCTGGAGCTTGAGGCGTAGACCAGGTGCGCGACCTTGCTGTGCCGGCAGCCTTCAAGCACGTTCATGAAGCCGACGATGTTGCTATCAACGTAGGCCTGCGGGTTCTCCAGTGAGTAGCGCACACCGGCTTGCGCGGCAAGGTGGATGACGCGGTCGAACTTCTCGGCCGCAAAGAGCTGCTCGATGGCCGTGCGGTCGGCAACATCGACTTTCACGAAACGAAAGTTGGCGTGCGGCTGCAAACGTGCCAGGCGGTCGAGCTTGAGCTGCACCGCGTAGTAGTCGTTCAAGTTGTCCAGGCCAACGACCTCGTCACCACGCGCCAAGAGGCGCAGGCAGGTGGTCATGCCAATGAAACCGGCGGCGCCGGTGAGCAGGATCTTCATGCGGGGAGGGCGGCCCGTGTGCGGGGCCATCGAGGCGCTGGGACGCAGCGAGTTTATCGAGCGCGGCCACCGAACCGCCGACTGCGCTGACGCGAAATTCGGCGAAAAGTCGGCAACACTGGCTGGGTATCAGCCTCGCTGTCGGCCTCGCTATCGGCCCGGCTCAAGGCCGGCGCGCCAGCTCGAAGATCAAGGCCTTGGGCAAGGCCTCGGCCAAAGCATGTTTGGACACGCGTGTGCGTTCGCGCCCGAGCACGTTCATGACTTCGAACGGCCGGCCCTGTTCAGCGATCTCGATAAAGGACAGGGCCGGCGCGTCGTGCATCAGCTCGGCCATCAAGTGCTGCATGTGGCCACCGCCCAAGGCCGACTCGTAGACGATGGCATGCGGCAGGCCGCCGGCACAGAACTCGCGGGCTTCGTCGACCGTGCTCACGAAGTCGAGCATCACGCCCATAGCGCGCACGACCTCGCGCACGGCGGTGCGTACCTCGCGCTGCGTCGACACCACCAGCACATGGCTGCCCGCCAAAGGCTTGGAGTTGCCGCTGAGCGTGTGTACGGCGTCTTTGTCTTGGCCAAGGTCGAGCAGCGTGTCCAGCGTTTCGCTGGTCATCTGCGTCCTCGGGAAGCCGATGGTCAACACGGTGCGCTCGCTGCGATCTTGGCGATCAAGCGTCAGGCCCAGCGCATGGGCACAGCGCTCGACGAGGCGCCACGACATCGTCTCCAGACTCGCAGCCACCCGCAGCGGGCTACGCGGCGTCGCGGCGTCGCGGCGACCACAGACAAATGCCACCTGCAGTTGCGCCTGCGTTGGCCAAGACTTCACCTCGACGCAGAGGTCAATGCGCGAGCTCGCATGTTCGAAAGACCAGTCCAGCACGCCTTGCAGCATCGAAAAGAGCAACGTTGCGTCGCTGCGCACGCTCGCGGGATTGAGGATCTGCTTGACCTCAAGCCCACGCGCGGCCATCTCGCGGCTGCGCTGCGAGAGCGCCTCGCGCAGCATCGTGGTGAGGTCGAGCTGTTCGTCAGACAAGCGAATGCGCCCACTGGCCACGCGGCTGACTTGCTGGCCGAGCATGCCGGTGCGGCGCGCCGACTCGATCTCATCGCGCAGCGCACGCAGGCTGCTGCGGTCGATGCGGCCGCTCAAGGTCAGGCTGTTGACACGCTCTAGCGCCGACGACATGGCCTCGGCGACTTCGCTGCCGACTTGCGCCACCAGGTCAAAGGCGTCGAATTCAGCGACCTGCGAGGGCGGTGCGCTCGACGCTGGGGTCGTCTTGTGGCGGTCGTGGTCCGGTGTCATGGCGTGGCGAGGATACAAATCGATACAAGACGCCGATGCTCGGTGCGGGGGTCGAGCTTGTCGACCCCGAGCCCCGGGGGGTGAAGACCGATGCGCCACGTCGGGTTGTCGACAATTTCACGCGCAATTTCACGCGCAATCAGCGTCGCCAAGGACGGGATCGCAGCGCACACGGTGTGCCCGAGTGCCATGTGGCACCGCGGGAAGAGCGCACCAAGGGCAACGGGATAATGCTGTGATGCCCCAGCCTGCCTGCCTTGCCCAGACCCACAACCCGCAGCGTCTGCGCCGCCTGGCGCCGCTCGGCCTGATCGCCTTGATCGCCTGTACCCCCGCGCTGAACTGGCGCGAGCTGCGCCCCGAAGGCGCGGGCGTGCAGGTGCAGTTGCCCTGCAAGCCATCCACCTTCGCGCGGCCGCTGCAATTGCAAGGTGTCGCGCTCGACTGGAACCTGCTGGCGTGCAGCGCCGGCGAACAGACCTGGGCATTGGCCTGGGGCGACCTGAAAGACCCTGCGCTGGTCACGTCAGCACTGTTGTCGCTGCGTGCAGCGGCGCAGCGCAACCTCGCCGCCCCGGCCGCAGACACGCTGCCTTGGGCGCCCCCGGGCGCCACGCCCAATGCCGAGGCCGCTCGCGTGCAGCTCCAAGGCAGGCTTCCCGATGGCAGGCCCGCCGCGCAAGAGCTGGCCGTGTTCGCACGCGGCACCGCCATCTATCAGGCCAGTGTCTTGGGGGCTCAGGCGCTGCCCGAGGCGGCCGCGCTGTACTTTGCATCGCTGCGGGTGTGGTGACGCAAGTCGTGTTGCCAGCTGACGCCACGGGCGCAGGTGATACCGGTCGCGGCGTCACCCGAGCTGCCGCGATCGCCATCTTCTTGAGCTTTGCCGCAGCCTACTTTCTCTCGGCGTTGCTACGCGCCGTGACGGCCACGCTGGCGCCGGTATTCAGTGTCGAGCTGGGCGTGGGTGCCGCGCAGTTGGGTCTGCTGGCAGGGGCGTTTTTCCTCGGTTTCGCGCTCATGCAGCTGCCGCTGGGCATGGCGCTGGACCGCTATGGCGCGCGGCGTGTGTTGATCGCGCTGCTCTCGGTGGCGGTAGGGGGCTGCGCTGGCGTCGCACTCGCCCAAGGCCTGCCGGCCTTGGTGCTGGCGCGCGCCTTGATCGGCGTCGGCGTCAGCGCGTGTTTGATGGCTCCGCTAACGTGCTATCGCCACGTCTTCACGCCAGCTGCGCAGCTGCGCGCCAACTCGTGGATGCTGATGTCGGGCTCACTCGGCATGATGGCGTCGACCTTGCCCGTGCAGTGGCTGTTGCCGACGCTGGGCTGGCGCGGCTTGTTCTGGTGGCTGGCCGCGTGTTTGGTGGTGGCCATTGCCGTCATCGCCTGGCGTGCGCCGCGCCATGTCGTGGGCGCTATGGCCATCGCCAGCTTCGGCGACGCCGCCGTCGGCTATGGCGAGATCGTGCGCCATCCGCTTTTTCGCTGTCTCGCGCCGCTGGCCTTCTTCGTCTACGGCGGCATGATCGCCCTGCAAGCGCTGTGGGCCGGGCCTTGGCTGACCCGTGTGGGCGGCTGGAGCGCACAAGCGGCCGCTGGTGGGCTCTTTGTCATCAACCTGGGCATGCTGGTGGCCTTCATGGCCTGGGGCCTTTGCATGCCACGGCTCACCGCCCGAGGCTGGGACGCGTTGCGTCTGATGCGTTGGGGCCTGCCGCTGAGCTTGGTGGTGCTGTGCATCAACGTGCTGGGCGGCGCCACCACCGGCGCTGGAGCATGGGCAGTGTGGTGCGTGTGCAGCTCGTTTGTGACCCTGAGCCAGCCGGCCGTTGGGCTGGCCTTCCCGGCGGCACAAGCCGGCAAGGCCCTGTCAGCGTTCAACCTGGTGATCTTCCTGGGCGTGTTTGCAATGCAATGGGGCATCGGCCTGCTAATCGACGCGCTGATGGCCTCGGGCCTGTCGGTGACGTTGAGCTTTCAGGCAGCGTTCGCCGCGTTTGCAGTGGCCTGCGTGCTGTCCTACCTCTGGTTCCTGCGTGGCGTCGGCGCGGCACGTCGATAATCCTTCACCCCACATCCAACATGGCAGCCGTCCTCATCGTCGCCCACGCACCCCTGGCCAGCGCCCTGGCAGGGGTCGCGGTGCATGCCTATCCGGAGTGCGGCGCACAGACTGTCGCCGTGGACGTTGCACGCGAGGAGGCACCTGACGACGTGGCGCGAAGGGTTCAACAGGCGTTGGCCGCGTTGGGCGGCTCCGACATCCTGATCCTCACCGACGTCGTCGGTGCCACGCCCCACATGGGCGCGTGGCGTGCGAGCGAGACGCTAGCCAAGGTTCGGCTCGTGGCGGGTGTCAATGTGCCGATGCTGTGGCGCACGCTGTGCTACCGCCACGAGGCGCTCGAGCAACTTGTCGCGCGCGCCACCGACGGTGGCCGGCTGGGCATCGTGCAGATGGCGTCGACGCGCCCCGCCAACCAAGGCCCCAGTGCCTGGAGCCATGGTCAAGACCCCCATCACGATCAGCAATAAGCTGGGCCTGCATGCGCGCGCTTCGGCCAAGCTGACCAAGCTGGCCGGCAGCTTTCGCAGTGAAGTCCATCTCACCCGAAACGGCCGGCGCGTCAACGCCAAGAGCATTATGGGGGTCATGATGCTGGCCGCCGGGCTCGGGAGCGAGATTGAGATCGAGACCGAGGGCGCCGACGAAGAGCAGGCGATGACGGCACTGCGCGCGCTCATCGGCGACAAGTTCGGCGAAGGCCAGTAGCCGGCAGCTTGGTGCCGAAGTCCCCGTCGCGCAAGACCCGCACGATGCGTAGACAAGCTGCGCTACATTGAGCCGATGAGCATTCAAGTCTTTGGCACACCGGTCTCGCGCGGCGGGGCCATCGGCCGCGCGGTTCTCGTGGCATCGAGCCGCGTCGACGTGGCGCACTACTTCGTCACGCTGGAGCAGGTTGAGAGCGAAATCGAACGCCTGCGCCAAGCGCGCGACGGTGTCGCGGCTGAGCTGCATGCGCTGCAGCGTGACCTCGCCGCCGATGCGCCCCCGGAGCTCTCGGCATTGCTAGACGTGCACATCATGTTGCTGCATGACGAAGCCCTGTCCGACGCCACGAAAGTCTGGATCAGCGAGCGCCACTACAACGCCGAGTGGGCCTTGTCGGCGCAACTCGAGGTGCTGGCGCGGCAATTTGACGAGATGGAAGATGAGTACTTGCGTGAGCGCAAAGCCGACGTCGAGCAAGTTGTCGAGCGCTTGCTGTACGTGCTGGCGCGCAGCGGCCGAGGTGCAAATGAGAACGGCACCGCTGCGGGCGGTGTGACGGCAGCGGCGACGCGCGACCTGGCGGGGGAAGACCCGCTGGTGCTGGTGGCCAACGACGTCGCGCCCGCCGACATGTTGCAGTTCAAGCGCAGCGTATTCACCGGCTTCGTCACTGATGTGGGCGGCACGAACTCGCATACGGCCATTGTCGCGCGCAGCCTCGACATACCGGCGGTGGTCGGTGCCCGCGAGGCGAGCCGCCTCATTCGTCAAGACGACTGGGTCATCATCGACGGCGACGTCGGCGTAGTGCTCGTCAACCCGTCGCCCATCGTGCTGGAGGAGTATCGATTTCGCCGCCGCGCCAGCGAGCTCGAACGTGCGCGATTGGACCGCCTGCGCCACACCCCAGCCGTGACCCTGGACGGCCAAGCCATCGAGTTGTTGGCGAACATCGAAATGCCTGGCGATGCGGCAGCTGCTTTGGCATCGGGCGCCGTCGGCGTGGGTCTGTTTCGCAGCGAGTTTCTCTTCATGAACCGAGCGAATGACCTGCCTACGGAAGACGAGCAATTTGAGTCCTATCGCGCTGCCGTGACTGCGATGCGGGGACTGCCGGTCACGATTCGGACGGTGGACGTCGGCGCCGACAAACCCTTGGACCGCCTTAGCGTTCAGGAGCTGCGCCACGAGCACTCTCTGAACCCGGCGATGGGCCTGCGCGCCATCCGTTGGAGCCTTTCAGAGCCGGCCATGTTCCGGCAACAACTGCGCGCCATCTTGCGCGCCAGCGCATTCGGCAAAGTGCGCATCCTGGTGCCTATGGTGGCGCAACTGGCCGAAATCCGTCAGACCATCGAGGCCGTGAGTCGAGCCCGACAACAGCTCGACGACAGTGGCAAGAGCTATGGCCACGTCGAGGTCGGCGCAATGATCGAAGTGCCGGCGGCCGCACTGATGATCGATGCCTTCTTGCGGCATTTCGACTTCGTCTCCATCGGCACCAATGACCTCATCCAGTACACGCTGGCGATCGACCGCGCCGATGAGTCGGTGTCACATCTCTACGACCCGTGGCACCCCGCTGTATTGCACCTCATTGCGCAAACCATCGCGCGGGCCCACGCAGCTGGGCGCGGCGTCAGCGTTTGCGGCGAGATGGCAGGCGACACCGACTTCACCGAGTTATTGCTAGCGATGGGGCTGCGCAGTTTCTCAATGCATCCCGCACGACTGGCGGCCGTGAAGCAGCGGCTGCTGCGCGCCGACGCGTCGCGCTTGGCCGCTCAGCTGCCTGCCTGGCTCGCCGAAGAGGACCCTGGACAAGCCGCCAAGCGCGCGCTGTCGCGTCTGCACTGAGCCAGTGATATGCCGGGCAGGCCGTCGCGAGTCCAACACGGGCGCCCATCGACTTGCTCGACCCACACCGTGCCCGCCCATTCGCCCAATCGCAGCAGCCAGCTCGGTACACATTGGCATGGGCACGCTCTAGTTGTCCGCCGCATCAGTCGACCTGACCACCAGCGCATTTGCGCGGCACTCGAACTGCATACGCTGGAAGCATGGCCCGAGGCACCTGAGAAGATTCTTCTGCGACCAACGGCAAATGCTGTGCTAAAGTCATGGGCTCCGTTGATCGCAGGCGAGTTTGCGGTGAGTGAGGCAGCGAGTCGGTCTTCCGGTGAGCTGGAAAGAGACCAAGTGCTTGACATTGGATTGAAAAAAATGTCAAAATCGTAGTCTTCGCTGATCACTGGTCAGCACGCCGAAAGGCAAGCTCTTTAACAACATACAGCCGATAAGCGTGGGCGTTTGAAGGTGAGTGCCAGATGACTGCAAGCAATTGCACGATTCAGGTCTCATGACCTTAAACGCTCATAGAAATAGAAGTGAAGTTCACTTCGATTCCTGAGAGCAAGAAAACAAGATCGAACTGAAGAGTTTGATCCTGGCTCAGATTGAACGCTGGCGGCATGCCTTACACATGCAAGTCGAACGGTAACGCGGGGCAACCTGGCGACGAG
>JANOJR010000309.1:0-39559 GCA_031418855.1 Rubrivivax sp. | reverse complement strand
GCCTTGGCGCGCCTGCGTTTGCTGCGCGATCAAGACGCCGGCGATGAACAGCGGCAAGGCTTCGAAGCTGTTGGCCTGCGCCGCGTTGGCGCGGGCGCGGTAACCCGTCTGCTTGGCCAACCAAGCGCGCGGATCGTGGTTGTCGTAGCCGCCCTTGGAGCGCGGCTTGCCGAACTGGCCGCCCTTGGCGATGCCCACACACACGATGGGCAGGAGCGCGGCGGCCAGGATGCACAGGTGGGCCAGGGTCAGCGTCATATGCGTTCTCTTTCAGTGTTAGCGGCGGTCAACCAAGGCATGCGCGATGGTGCTCAGATCAACAAACTCCAGCTCGCTGCCTACCGGCACACCACGTGCCAGGCGCGTGACTTTGATGCCGCGTGCTTGCATCACGGCACCCAAGGCGTGCGCCGTGACTTCACCTTCTGCCGTGAAGCTGGTGGCCATGATGACTTCAGTCACCACGCCGTCGCCCACGCGCGCGAGCAAGGCCGCGCTGCCGATCTCGCTGGCTCCCACGCCGTCGAGCGGGCTCAGGCGGCCCATCAGGACGAAGTAAAGGCCGCCGTAGCTGCCGCTGCGCTCAAGTGCGGCTTGGTCGGCGGGCGTCTCGACCACGCACAGCAGTCGCGCATCACGCGACTCGTCTAGACAAGTTGCGCAGACCTCGGCTTGCGTGAAGGTGTGGCAGCGTGTGCAGTGGCGCGTCTCGCTGACGGCATGTTCCAGCGCGCCGGCCAGGCGTCGCGCGCCGTCGCGGTCGTGTTGCAAAAGGTGAAAGGCCATGCGCTGCGCCGACTTCACGCCGACGCCGGGCAGCCGGCGCAGCGCATCGATCAAAGCGTCGAGCGCGGGTTCCGACACAACTGGGTGATCAGAGCGGGCGGTCAGAACGGGAACTTCATGCCGCCGGGCAGCGGCAGGCCGGCCGTGAGCTTGCCCATCTTCTCGCTGCTCAGCGCTTCGGCGCGACGCACGGCGTCGTTGAAGGCAGCGGCCACCAGGTCTTCGAGCATGTCTTTGTCTTCAGCCAATAGCGTGGGGTCGATGGTCACACGCTTGACGTCGTTCTTGCAGGTCATCACGACCTTCACCAAGCCAGCGCCGGACTGGCCTTCGACTTCGATGAGTGCCAGCTCATCTTGCGCGCGCTTCATGTTGTCTTGCATAGCTTGGGCTTGCTTCATCAGGCCGGCCAGTTGCTGTTTCATCATGTGGGTGATCCTTCGGGGTTCAAGACGGGTTTGATCGATCCGGGTACGACACGCGCGCCCTTGAATTGGCTCATCAGCTCGACCACCACGGGGTCGCTGCGGATGCTTTCTTCGGCGCGGGTCTGGCGCTGTGCACGCAGTTGCGCGTCGCGTTTGGCGGGGCTGTCGTCGGGCACGCCGGGGCGCAGGCTTAAGCTCACGGGCACCCCCACTTCGGCCGTTAGCGCAGCGGCGAGCTTGTCGCGCTGGGCGTCTGCGCGCAGCGATTCGCTCTCGACGACGAGCTGCCAGAGGTGGCCCGTGATGCTCTCATCCAGCGCCACGGCGCCGGCTTGCCAGGCCACTTCACGCACCATGCCGCTGACCGCGCCGCGTGCGTCCAGGGCTTTGAGCAAGTTGCTCCAGCGGTCGCTAAGGGCGGCATTCGACGGCGTGGCGGCCGCCCCGAAAGGCGCAGCGGCAGGCTGTGCCGCTATGAGCACCGTGGCCACCTGCGCTGGGTAGGGCGCAGGCAAAGCCGGCGGCGACACCGGCATGGTGATGGCCGGCGGCGCAGCGGCGCGCAGCGGCAGCGGGCGCGGTGCGGGCACGGGTGCGGCGACTGCGGCGCCGACCCTCGGGAACGCAAACAGTCGCAGTAAGACCATCGTCAGCGCCGCATAGTCGTCGCTCATCAATGTGAGCTCAGCGCGGCCTTGCAACGCGATGCTATAGAGCAGCTGGGTCTCGTCCGCAGGCAGCACGCTGGCGAGTTGGCGTGCCGCGGCGTGGTCAGGGTCCATCTCGTCCAGCGCGCCTGGCACGGCCTGTTCGATGGCCATCTGCTGAAGCAGCAGCGCCAGCTCTTCCAGCGCGCCGGCCGCTGACAGGCCAGCATCACGCAGTGCGTCCACCACCGCCAGCACGGCGGGGCCGTTGCGCCCAGCCAGCGCCTGCACCAAGGCCTGCGCGTGGTCACGGTCGACGGTGCCCAGCATGTGGCGCACGGCGGGCTCTTCGAGCTTGCCCGCACCGAACGCTATAGCCTGGTCGGCCAGCGACAAGGCGTCGCGCATGGAGCCGCGTGCAGCGCGTGCCAACAAGCGAAGTGCGGGCTCATCAAAGCTCACGCCTTCCGCGCGCAAGACATGCGCCAGATGCTCGCGCACGACCTCGGGTGCCATCGGGCGCAGGTTGAATTGCAAGCATCGGCTCAGCACCGTGGGCAGCATCTTCTCGGGGTCGGTGGTGGCCAGCACGAACTTCAGGTAGTCGGGCGGCTCTTCCAGCGTTTTCAAGAGCGCGTTGAAAGCGTCTTTGGTGAGCTGGTGCGCTTCGTCGATCATGAAGACCTTGAAGCGGCCCACCGCCGGCTTGTAGGCGGCGCGTTCGATGAGGTCGCGGATCTCGTCGATGCTGCGGTTGGACGCGGCGTCGAGCTCGATGTAGTCGATGAAGCGGTCGGCGTCGATCTGCGTGCAGGCGCTGCACACGCCGCAAGGCGTGGCGGTGATGCCGCCCTGGCCGTCGGCGCCGGTGCAATTGAGCGACTTGGCCAGAATGCGCGAGACGGTGGTCTTGCCGATGCCACGCGTGCCCGTGAAGAGGTAGGCGTGATGCAGGCGACCGCTTCGCAAGGCGTTGCTCAGCGCCCGCACCACGGGCTCTTGACCCACCATTTGCTCGAAGCTGCGGGGGCGGTATTTGCGGGCGAGAACCAGACTGCTCATGGGCGTTGCATTCTACGGACGCGACTTCCGCGCCATGCCAGCGCCGCGCTTAGCGCAACGCGCTATCGGTGTCATTGACATAGATGCGTTGCTCGCCCGGCGCCGAATTCTTAAATTCGTGGCTTCACATCATCGTCATCACCCAAGGAATACCACTATGACCGCGTCAAGCAAATGCCCGTTCGCGAGCAGCACCGGCAGCCACACCATCACCGGTGCGGCAACCAATGCCGCCTGGTGGCCGAACCAGTTAAACCTGAAGATGCTGCACCAGCAGTCTGCCAAGTCCAACCCCATGGGCGAGGCCTTCAACTACGCGCAGGCCTTCAAGACGCTGGACCTGGATGCCGTGGTCAATGACCTCACGGCATTGATGACCGACTCGCAGGATTGGTGGCCCGCCGACTACGGCCACTACGGCCCGTTCTTCGTGCGCATGACGTGGCACGCGGCGGGCACCTACCGCATTGCCGATGGTCGCGGCGGCGCGGGCACCGGCGCGCAGCGCTTCGCACCGCTCAACAGCTGGCCCGATAACGGCAACCTGGACAAGGCGCGCCGCCTGCTCTGGCCGATTAAGCAGAAGTACGGACGCAAGTTGTCATGGGCCGATCTGATAGTCCTGGCGGGCACTGTTGCGATGGACTCGATGGGCTTCAAAACCTTCGGTTTCGGCGGCGGCCGCCCCGACATCTGGGAGCCCGAGGACGCCATCTTCTGGGGCCCGGAGACGCAGTGGTTGGGCGATGAGCGCTACAGCGGTGAGCGTGAACTGGCCAACCCGCTAGGCGCCGTGCAGATGGGCCTGATCTACGTCAACCCGGAAGGCCCGAACGGCAAGCCCGACCCGGCTGGCTCGGCACGCGACATCCGCGAGACCTTTGCCCGCATGGCGATGAACGACGAAGAAACCGTGGCCCTGACTGCCGGCGGCCACACCTTCGGCAAGTGCCACGGCGCGGGCGACACGGCCCACGTTGGCCGCGAGCCCGAGGGTGCAGGCATCGAGGAGCAGGGCCTGGGCTGGAAGAACACCCTGGGTAGCGGCAAAGGTGTGCACGCCATCACCAGCGGCATCGAGGGCGCCTGGACGCCCAACCCCACCAAGTGGGACAACGGCTACTTCGAGACCCTGTTCGGCTACGAGTGGGAGCTCACCAAGAGCCCCGCCGGCGCCCATCAATGGAAACCCACGGATCCGGCTGCCGCGACCACCGTGCCCGACGCGCACGACCCCAACAAACGCCACGCACCGATGATGACCACGGCCGACATGGCGATGCGCGTGGACCCGGCTTACGAGGCTATTTCGCGCCGCTTCCTGCAAGACCCGCAGGCGCTGCACGACGCCTTCGCCCGCGCCTGGTTCAAGCTGACGCACCGCGACATGGGTCCGCGCGCACGCTACCTAGGCAAGCTCGTACCCACGGAAGTGCTGATCTGGCAGGACCCGATTCCGGCTGCCGACCACGCTCTTGTAAGTGAGCAAGCTATCGCGGCATTGAAAGCCACGCTGCTGGCCAGCGGGCTGTCGATTGCGCAACTGGTCACCACCGCCTGGGCGTCGGCGTCGAGTTTTCGCGGCAGCGACAAACGCGGCGGCGCCAACGGCGCGCGCATCCGCCTGGCGCCGCAGAAGGACTGGGAGGTGAACCAGCCGGCCCAACTCGCGGGCGTGCTGGCCAGGCTTGAAGCTATCCAACAAGCCTTCAACGCGACACCGTCTGGCGGCACGAAGATCTCGCTGGCCGATCTCGTCGTGCTGGGCGGCTGTGCAGCCGTCGAGGCTGCGGCGAAGAAGGCCGGCGTCGACATCCAGGTGCCATTTGCGCCGGGACGTATGGACGCCTCACAAGCCCAGACCGACGTCGAGTCCTTCGCCGCGCTGGAGCCCACTGCCGACGGCTTTCGCAACTACGTGCGCCAGGGCCGCGAGGGCGTGGCGACCGAGCTGCTGCTGGACCGTGCGAACCTGCTGACCCTGACGGCGCCGGAGATGACGGTGTTGATCGGCGGCCTGCGTGTGCTGGGCGCCAACGTCGGCGGGGCCCAGCATGGCGTCTTCACCAAGCGCCCCGAGGTGCTGAGCAACGACTTCTTCGTGAACCTGCTCGACATGGGCACGACATGGCAGAAGTCCGCCGCGAGCGAGGGCGTGCTGGAAGGTCGCGACCGCGACACCGGGGCGACAAAGTGGACGGCCACGGTGGTCGATCTCGTCTTTGGCTCGAACTCGCAGCTGCGCGCCCTTGCCGAGGTCTATGCCGCCAGCGACGCCCAGCAGACGTTTGTCCATGACTTCGTGGCGGCGTGGAACAAGGTGATGAACCTCGACCGCTACGACTTGGCCTGAACAAGGCGCGGGGGGGGCGAGCCCCCGATAATCCCGCGCCATGTCCAGCGCACAGCCCCCCTCCCCCACGCCTTTGAGCTACGAGCAGTCGGGCGTGGTCTACGAGCTCATCGACCCGCTCAAAGTCGCCGCACAGCGTGCCGCCGCAGCCACCGCCGTGAACCTGGCACCGCACGGCTTCAGCGAAGTAGCGGCATCACGCGGCGAGTCGGCGTATGTCATCGATGTCGGGCCGTTTTACCTGGCCAGCATCGTTGAATGCCTTGGCTCCAAAGCGCTGGTGGCCGACGAGATGCAGCGCCTCACCGGCCGCAGCTACTACGCCGGCATCGCGCAAGACACGCTGGCCATGGCCATCAACGACCTCATCACCGTCGGCGCCACGCCGCTGGTGGTGCAGGCCTATTGGGCTGCGGGCGGCAGTGAGTGGTTCGCCGACAAGGAACGCTCGCTCGCCCTGGTGCAGGGCTGGAAGGCCGCGTGCGACGCCTGCGGCGTGGCCTGGGGCGGCGGCGAGACGCCGGCGCTGGCGGGCATCGTGGCCGACGGGCGCATCGACCTTGCCGCGGCATGCACCGGCATCGTCAACCCGAAGTCACGCCTGTCGCTGGGTGCCGCACTGGCGCCGGGGGACGCCATCGTGCTGCTCGCCTCCAGCGGCATCCACGCCAACGGGCTGAGCCTGGCGCGCAAGCTCGCCGAGCGGCTGCCATTGGGTTACCTCACACCCATGAGCGATGGTGCGACGTTTGGTGACGCACTGCTGGCGCCGACCACGCTTTATTCCCCCGTCACCGAAGCACTGTTTCGTGCGGGTGTGGTGCCACATTACGCCGCCAACATCACCGGCCATGGGTGGCGCAAGCTGCTACGTCATCCCTCGATGCTCACTTACCGCATCCGCGCCGTGCCCGCCGTGCCGCCGGTGCTGCGCTTCATGCAGCAGCAAACTGCAATGAGCGACGAGGACGCCTATGGCACGCTGAACATGGGCGCGGGGTTTGCGCTCTTCGTGGCGGCTGCCGATGTGGCGACGACGCTGGACGTGGCACGGCAATGCGGGGTGCCGGCGCTGCTGACCGGGGTGGTCGAAGCCGGGGCGAAACAGGTGCTGATCGAGCCGCTGGGCATTACGTTTGGCGGAGAGTCTTTGCAGCTGCGCTGAAGGCCGCCTTTGGGCAACACAAGAGCGACCGATAGAATCGCGCTCGACGGGCCTCCCCGCATGGAAGCGCGGCCAACCGGGTCAGGTCGGGAACGAAGCAGCCCTAACCGTTGTGACCAGTGCCGGGGTCAGGCTCGTCACCTTTCACCTCCCCACCCAGCCACAGTCAGCCCAAGCCTCATTCCACAGGCGCTGCACTCGCGTGCGTGGTGTCGGCCAGCACGGCGTCGGCCGTGGTGGTGGTGGCGGCGGTTTGCATCGCCGCTTGCAGCTCTTTCGGGCCCACATGCAGGATGCGCGCGTAACGTTGCGCGACGCGCGTCATGGCCGGCGTCTGCTGCGTGGCCGGCAAGGCGTCCAGGTCGGCCAATTCGTTGGCGCAACTGGCAATGCTGCGCAGTACGTCGTTGTCGTTTTCGGCCGTGCGCACAGGGGCCGTGCTGGGCCAGCGGCGCAGTACCTGCAGCAGCTCATCGTCCATGCCCCAGCGCTTGGCGATGGCCAGGCCGATGGCTTCGATGTCCACGCCCAGCACGCTGAACGCGGCCGACTCTTCGCTCATGCCGGGCTGCGGCGGCTCGCCCGGTTTGTCGGGGGGCACCGCCGCCATCAAACGACGGATCTGCTGCGCTTCATCGGCGCAGTGGTACTGCACCACCAGGCGCCCGATGTTCTGCAACACGGTGAGGATGTACACGACCTCGGCGTCGTAACCCGCAGGGCGAATGCCCACGGCCAGCCGCGCTGCACGCTTGACGCGTGCGATGGTCTTGGCCAGCTCCTGGCTGGGCACCTCCGCCAGCGGGCCAGGCCAGGCACGCAAAGCCAGTGCGGCGCGGCGCACGCCGTCCATGCCCAGCATGGCCACCGCACGGCGCACCGCCAGCACCGGGCCGGCGCCGCTGGCCTGGCCGCTGCGCAGTTGCGCGCTGTTGACGTTGCGCAGCAGCTCGAAGGTCAGCGCCAGGTCGTCCAGGATGACGGCGGCCAGCTCGTTGGTGCGCTGCTTGTCCATCAAGGCCAGCCGCGCCGCACGTTCAGCGCCACCCGGCGAGGCCGGCAGCATGCCCACGGTGGACATGCGTTCCAGCAGCATGGCCAGCGGCCCGGCCTCGCTGTTCTGGTCGCTGCGCAGCCAACCTTCGAGCGCGCGCTCCAGCGTGCGGGCGTTGCGGTAGCGCTGTCGCTCCTGGCGGTCTGTCGCGCGGTTGGCGATGGCACGCAGCACATCGGGAATCGGCTGCACCGTCGCCCAGGGCAGGCGCACGACTTCGTTGCCTTCTGGGGGCAGGCGTTGGATAACGTGGCCCACATCGGCATCGTCCAATGCGTGCTGCCCCGTCAACGCGTGGTGCAGCACCAGGCCCAGCGAGAGCACGTCGCGCTCGGCGGCGTCGCGCTGGGCGCGCAAGGCGCCGTTCTCGACACCCGAGACGCCACGCGTTTTGCCGTCGGTGGCCACATCCACCGCTACTTCAAGCCCGGCCAGGCGCACGTCGCCTTGGTCAGTGACGAGCAGCAAATAACTCTGCAAGTCATGGTGGCCGATGCCGGCGTCGTGGGCGTAGGCCAGGCCTTGCAAGGCTTGGCAGGCGATGCCCACGGCCTCCAGGGCGGGCAGGCCGCGCTTGCCGATGCGGTCACTCAGCGTGGCGACGTCGCTGGTGTCGTAGCCGACGTAGGGCCAGCCCTCATGCACGCCGATCTCGCTGGCCACCGCGATGTGCGGATGCTGCAAGCGCGAGGCCTTGCGCACGGCCTGGGCCCAGCTCTGGGCTGCGGCGGCTTCACTGAGCTGCACACGTGGCAGCACCAGCATCAAATCTTTGCCTGACTTCGGGTCGGCCACCAGCCAGGCCATGGTCTTTTCGCTCTTGCCCAAAAGGCGCAGCAGGCGAAAGCGGCCGAAGGTGCGCAGCGGTGTCGCGCGTGGTGGCGCGGCCGGGCTGGCTTGGGCAAATGGAGCGGGGGCGGACGGCATCACAGCCCCATTGGACCGCGAGAGGCGCGCAGCCATAGGCGCGAACTGCCGGGTCTTAGTCCGGCACTTTCACAGCAGCACCAAGGCCCCGCCTGCGGTGATGAAGGCGCCCTGCACGCTTTCGCCCGGCACCAGGGCTTGCACCGCCGCCACGTACTGGGCCAGCTGCGCGCGATACGCCGCCACCTCGGCGGGTGCCGCGTGCAGCTTGTAGTCGAGCACCCACCAGGTCGGCGCCTCGCCTTCGCGCAGCTGCACCAGGCGGTCGACACGCAGCACCTGGCCCTGCCAGGCTAGTGCAACTTCATTGCCGGCCCAGCGCAGCTGCGCAACATTGAAGAAGCGCGCGCAGGCGGGGCTGTCGAGCACGGCCCGGCCGGCGCCAAGGATGGCTGCTGCGGCAGCGGCGTCCAGGCCATGGCTTTGGGCGGCGGCTTGGGCCAACGCGGGCCCGTCGTGGCGGGCCTGTTGCGGCCGCGCGGCCCACTCCAGCCAGCGGTGCACGGCTTGGCCTAAGCGTGCTGCGGCGGCGTCGCGCGTGGGTTCTGTGGACGCGGCAAGTGGTCGCGTGATCAGCACGGGAAGTTGGGGCACGTCGACCGTCGCCGGCGCTGCGAGCGTCACGTCGTCTTCGGGTGGCAACAACACAGGCGGCGCGGCGTGCGCCATCACACGCGCCCACCACGAGCGCCCTGGGGCGGCGATGTGCGGCTGCGTGCGGCTCAGCACCAGCCGCTCACGGGCGCGGGTCATCGCTACGTAAAGCGCATTCAAGGCTTCGCGTTCGCGCGCCACGAGCTCTTCGGCCAGCAGCCCACGCAGCGAAGGCGGCAGCTTTGATTCGCGCGCGACGAAGGCCACGCAGCGCGGTGCCGCCGACTCAACCGGCCAGTCGATCAACACGGTGCCACCGCTGCTCGGGCGCTTCTCGGGGTCAGCATCGACGATGAACACGACCTTGGCCTCCAGGCCTTTGGCGCCATGCACGGTGAGTAACTGCACGGCATCAAACGGGGCAAGGCTGGCGATCTTTGCGGCCTCGCTCTTGAGCTCTCGCACGAAGCCGTGCAGCGTGGCGAAGCGGCCGCCGCGTTGGTCGATGGCGGCGGCGATCACGCCGTGCACGGCGTCCACCGCCGCCGCACGGCGTGGTGGCGGCACGGTGGTGAGCAGCCGCGCGATGGCGTCGCTGTCAAACACGATGCGCTCCACCAGCTCGTGCGGCGTGAGCGCGCGTGCGGCCTCGCGCCAGCCGCGCCACAGCTGTTGCGCGCGTTGCAGCGCGCTGCTGGGCACGTCTTCAGCGTCGACCAGGCTTTGCAGCCATGGTCTGCGCTCCTTACGGGCCCGTTGCGAGAGCCACAACAAGTCGTCATCGCTGCAAGTCATCAAGGGGCACTTCAAGACGCGCGCCAAGGCCAGGTCGTTGCCGGGTGAGGCCAACACATCGAGTGCCGCGATGAGGTCCAGCGACTCCGGCGCCTCGGCCAGTAGCCGCGCTTCGGGCACGACATGCGCGACCCCACTCGCGGCCAGCGCCTGCGCCATCGTGGCCAGCACGGCTCGCGTGCGGGCCAGCACCATGATCTCGCCGGCAAGGGCTTCGCCACTGGCCAGCAGGTGCACGACCGCGCCGGCCACATGGCGCGCTTCCTGCACACGCAGGCGCTCTTCGACCTCGACCTTGGCTTGCGTCAGCGAAGGCCGCCACACGTCGCTGCGTACGGCGGTGGCACGCGCGCCATCACGCAGCACTTCGGGCAGGTGATGGATGGCGCCCGCCACGCCGCTGGCGGTGGTGTGCTGGCGAAAGGCCTGCCACGCGTCTTGCGCTGCCGCTTCTTCGAACAGCGGGTTCAAGGCGGCCACCACGGCCGCAGCGTTGCGCCGCGTGTGGTCGCACGCCAGCACGCTGCCGCCCAGGCCTTGCGTGACGAAGGCTTTGGCGGCGTCAAACACACGCGGCTCGGCGCGGCGGAATCGGTAAATGCTTTGTTTGGGATCGCCCACGATGAAAAGCGTGGGAGGCGCAGCACCGCCGCCCGCACCGGCATAGGCGCTGAGCCAGCCGTGCAAGGCCTGCCATTGCAGCGGGCTGGTGTCCTGGAATTCGTCGATCAAGACATGGCGCAGCTGCGTGTCCAACCGCTCTTGCAGCCAGGGCGCCAGGTTCGCGTCGCCCAGCATGGCCAGCGCCGCGCGCTCCAGGTCGGTCATGTCGACGAGGCCCTGGCGGCGCTTGAGCGCGGCGAATTCAGCCAGCAGCACGCGCGACAGCCGCAGCATGCGCTGGTGGTCGGCAGAACCCTCGTGTTGTAGTGACAGTTCGCGCAGCGCTTCGAGCTCGGCGCAGGCGGCCTCAAGGCCGGCAATCTGGCCGAGTTTTCGCGGCGTGCCTTTGTCGGTGAAGAGCGCTTCCCAGCTCAGCTCGAAGGCCTCGGTCGCGTCGCCGCACAGGCCTGCCGCGACCAGCTTGGCGGCGGCCTTGCCGGCGTTGGCGCCGCCCTTGGTGCTGAGCGCACGTGCCAGGGCAGCAAGCTGCGCTTGCAAGGGCCCGCCTTGCACCAACTCCAGCGGGTGCGCCATGCCGGTGCAGCGCGGATCGAACTCAGCCGCAGACGCGACCGAACTTTCCAGCGTGCCGGCAGCATCCGCACACAAGAGCTCGGCGCTACGCTGCAAGGCCGTCAGCAACCAGGTGCGCACGAGCGTGCGGCGATGGCGCAGCACGAGCGCCGCGTAGTCCGCGCGCAGGCCGGGCTCGTTCAGCACCACCGCGTGAAAGCGGCGAAAGAGCTCGCCGTGCACGACCGTCGTGTCTTCGATGAGCTGCATCGCCGCAGGCAGCTCCAGGCGCTGCAACAAGGCCATCGGCGCGTGGCTGACGAGTTGCGCGAACCAGGCGTGGAAGGTGCGCACTTCTACCGCCCGGCCCGAGGCCAGCAATCGCTGCTGTAGCTGGCGCAAGGGCTCGGCCAGCGTCTGCGCAGCGGCGGCATCGAGGCCACGCTGGCGCAGGGCCAGCACGCGCGCGTCGTGCGTCGTGGCGGGGCTGGCCCACTCGCGCAGCCAGTCGTCCAGGCGCTCGCGCATTTCGCCCGCAGCCTTGCGCGTGAAGGTGATGGCCAGCACCTGCTGCGGCAGCGCGCCGGCCAGCAAAGCACGCACGATGCGCGAGACCAGCATCCACGTCTTGCCAGCACCCGCGCAAGCTTCCACCACCACCGGCCGCGCCGGGTCGCAGGCCATTGCGTAGAAATGCGCGTCGTCGACGGCGCGGCCGTCCACGGTGTAGGCGGCCGCAGTCACGTCAGCGCTTGCGTCTGAACTCATGACACTGGCAGCCAATGGTCGCGCCGGCACAGACCGCGCATCTCGCAGTAGCCGCACACCTCGCCTTCACCCAGCGCGCGCATGGCCGCACCGGCGCGCAACGCGCCAAAGTCGTTGGCCAGGCCGGCGAGCATGGTGGCCGCCGTGGCCATGACGTCGGGGTGCGGCACTTCCACGGGCGAGTTGTTGTCGTCCAGCGTGAGGTAGCTTGCCGCGACCTCCGCAGCGGGCGATGTGCCCATCACCAGCGCCGCATAAAACGGCAGCTGCGTGTCTTCCAGCGGCTGGCCCACGCGCCGCTTCAAAGCCGCGCCGCCGCTGGTCTTGTAGTCGATGATTTGCAACGCACCGTCGGGGCCAAGGTCGATGCGGTCGAGCCTGCCTTTCAGCCGCTGCGGCGCCAGGATTGCGGGCGTGGCGTCGAATTCAACTTCACCGCTTTGCCAGCAATGGCCCTGTGATTCGCGCGTGGCAAGCCATACCAAATAGGCCGGCGCGAAATGCTCGAAGCTGGTCTGAAACGGCAAGAGCGAGGCGGCGTCGAGTTGCATCTCTTGTGCGGCGTCATCGGCCGCGCGCAGCAGCTCGGCCAGGGTCTCGGGCGCAGCGGCAAGCGCGGGCGCCACCGCAGCGTCGCGCTGCTGATGAAAGAGGTGCAGCGCCAAGTGCAGCCAGTTGCCGTATTCACGCTTGTCCAGCGGCGCGTCGATTTCATCGCGCTCGTTCAAGTGCAGCACCGAGCGCGCAAAGAAGCGGTAGGGGCAGTCGCGCAGCGCCGCCACCGAGCTGGCGCTCAAGACCTCGGGCAGCTGCGCCGGCGCGCACGGTTGTGGCCGTCGTTGCGGTGTTAGTGGCACGCTGCGCGTCGTGGCGGTCCAGATGACTTCAGCAACGACCGCACGGCCTTCGGCCCGGGCCCAACTCGCCGCCAGCCACTGCAGCAAAGGGCTGGCGGCCACCGGCGCGTCGGCGTCGAGGCGGCGGCGCACGAAATGCAGCGCGGGCGAGCGCAGCAGCTGCGCCAGCGCCAGGCGCTCACGCGTGAGGCGCTGGCTCGCCGAGTTCAGGCCCAACTGCTGCGCCAGGCGTTCACTGATGAGCGAGGGTATGACGCTGGCGGCACCCAGCCGCGTCTCATCCGCGCCGGGCACGACGACCATGGCAAACGGCCGCCCGATGGCACGTGCCAGCGGCGTTAGCACGACGTCGGCGTCGGCCTGGCGTGGTAGCTCCAGGTTGGCGGCGTCGAGCACGCTGTCGACCCAGGCCATGAAGTCGGGCAGCGTCATGGTGAAGCTGCCCGCCGCGCTGAGCCACGCCGCGTCGTCATCCTCCAGGCGCAGGGCGGCGTGCACCGACGCATCGTCGCTGCCTCGTATCGCATCGCCCAGCGTGGTGCGCAGACAGGCCAGCCAATCGCGCAAGCTGGCCTGCCCGGGCGCGCGTGACGCCAACGCCGACAGTCCCGCCAGCCGCTGCTTGAACTGCTGCCAGCGCGCCAGCGCGCCCGCCTGCTCGTCAGGCGTGGCGCTTACCCGCGCGCGCCGCCAAAGGGCTTCAAGCAGCAGCACCCACGGCGCGCTGTCGGCACCCTCCAGCTCGCCCTTGAGCCAGGCCAGCCCCTCGTCGGCGCGGGCGTGGGGTGCTGCGGCATTCAGCGTGGCCATCACGCGCGCCGCCGCCGGCGTGGTGGAAAGCCGCCAGCCCGTTTCGTCAGCGATCGAGACGCCCGCGCGCACGAGCTGGCTGCGCAGGCGGCGCGCCAGTACGCGGTCGAGCACCACCACGGCGAGTGGGCGTTGGCCGGCGTTGAGGGCGTCGATGACGATGCCGGCGCAGGCTTGCACCTCGGCCTCGACGCCGTCGCAGACGACGCGTTGCGGCTCGGCGGTTTGCGGCTCGGCGGTTTGCGCTTTCACCGCCGCTTCGACGAAGGCAGCAAAGGGGTCGTCACCGGCCGAGTCGGCGTCCAGGCGCAGCGCCTTGCCGGGGGCGGCGGCGAGCACGGCGTCGGTGACGGCGTCAGCGCCACCAATGCGCAAAGCGATCCAGGCCGAGGGCGTCAACTCGAACAACGCGTCGGTGGCGACGGGGGCGCCGAGTTCAGCCCACGCCACGGCCACATCGAGCAAGGCCGATTCGATGTTGGCCGCGCTGCCAACAGCCACGGCCTCACGCACCTGCACCCAAAACCCCGCTCGTGCCGATGGCGCCAGGCCAGCTGCGGCAGTAGCCAGCGCTTGCGCAGCCTCAACCACACGCGCCACGAGCTGGTCAAAACCACGGGCGTCACGCAGCTGCCATTCACGCGCCCAGCGCTGGCCACGCAGCATGCCGGCGGCCGTGAGCCGGTTGAGCGTGGTGTCGCTGCTGAGCTCCCCTGCGCTCGCCACACGTGGCGGCGCCAGGCTCGCGGCCAGCGTCAAAGGTGTCTCGATGCGCGGCTGCCAACCACCCATCGCTGCGAAGGCCGCGCGCGCATGCGGCAAGAGGGCGGCATAGGGCAGCAGCAGCACGGCGTCGCGCGCGGCCAGCGACTCGCGCGCCAGCCACGCACCGCACTGCCGCGCCAGCTCAGGCCAGAGCTGCTCGGCCAAGAGATACGCGGGCAGGGGGGCAATTTCTATCGTGGCCATTAGCTCATGGGGGGGCGCAACCAACCGGGGCCTTGTGCGAAAATCATTGTGCCTCGCCCATGGCCGCGCTTCTGCGGCGCATGGCCTGCAACGCCCCCCGACCCCACGAGGAAACTCGCATGAGCAGCGAACTGATCAAACACATCTCTGACGACTCTTTTGACCAAGACGTGCTGAAGGCCGACAAGCCCGTGCTGGTGGACTACTGGGCCGAATGGTGCGGCCCGTGCAAGATGATCGCGCCCATCCTCGACGAGGTGTCCAAGTCCTACGACGGCCGTTTGCAAGTCGCCAAGATGAACGTCGACGAGAACAGCGCTGTGCCGGCCAAGTACGGCTTTCGCGGCAGCCCCACGCTGATGCTCTTCAAGGGCGGCTAACTCGCCGCCACCAAAGTCGGCGCGCTGTCCAAAGCACAACTCACCGCATTCATCGACGGGCATCTATAATGCGCGACATCGGGCGGTAGCTGCTCGGCATTTGAAGCCGCCGCCAATCCCGATAGTTCGCGATAGTTCGCCACCACGAAGCCGACGCTTACAGCGTCGCAGGCCACCCAAGAAGGGGGCACGTGGGCTCGGCTCCCACCCCAAGTTCAAACCTTAAGTCCGCGCAAGTTGATGCGCGCACGAGCGAGGCCAACAAGCGGTGGCAGCCGCACGACAGCGGCCGCATTGGCGTAGCGGCACCATCGCCCGAGGGCCACCCCCATGCACTTGTCAGAACTTAAAGCGCAGCACGTCTCCGAGCTCATCACCATGGGTGAAGCGCTGGAGATCGAAAACGTCAGCCGCCTGCGCAAGCAGGAGTTGATGTTCGCCATCATGAAAAAGCGCGCCAAAGCGGGCGAGCAAGTCTTTGGCGACGGCGTGCTTGAAGTGCTGCCCGACGGATTCGGCTTTTTGCGTTCGATCGAAGCCAGCTACATGGCGTCGACCGACGACATCTACCTCTCACCCAGCCAGGTGCGCCGCTTCAACCTGCACACCGGCGACATGATCGAAGGCGAAGTGCGCGTGCCCAAGGACGGCGAGCGCTACTTCGCGCTGGTGAAGGTCGACCGCGTCAACGGCGTCACGCCCGAAGAGAACAAGAACAAGATCATGTTCGAGAACCTGACTCCACTGTTCCCCAAAGAACAGTTCAGGCTCGAGCGCGACATCAAGAGCGACGAGAACATCACCAGCCGCATCATCGACTTGGTGGCGCCCATCGGCAAAGGCCAGCGCGCCCTCTTGGTGGCGCAGCCCAAGACCGGCAAGACGGTCATGATGCAGCACTTGGCGCACGCCATCGTGGCGAATCATCCCGAGGTGCACCTCATCGTTTTGCTGGTGGATGAGCGCCCCGAAGAGGTGACCGAGATGCTGCGCACCGTGCGCGGTGAGGTCATCAGCTCCACGTTCGACGAGCCCGCCGCGCGCCACGTGCAAGTGGCCGAGATGGTGATCGAACGCGCTAAACGCCTGGTCGAATTGAAGAAGGATGTCGTCATCCTGCTCGACTCCATCACCCGCCTGGCCCGCGCCTACAACAACGTGCTGCCCTCGTCCGGCAAGGTGCTCACCGGTGGCGTCGACGCCAACGCGCTGCAGCGGCCCAAGCGCTTCTTCGGCGCGGCGCGCAATGTTGAAGAAGGTGGCTCGCTGACCATCATCGGCACTGCGCTGATCGACACCGGCAGCCGCATGGACGAGGTCATCTACGAAGAGTTCAAGGGTACGGGCAACTGCGAGATCCACCTCGACAGGCGCATGGCCGAGAAGCGCGTCTACCCGTCGATCCTGATCAACAAGTCGGGCACACGCCGCGAAGAGCTGCTGCTCAAGCCCGAGATCCTGCAAAAGACCTGGATCCTGCGCAAACTGCTCTACCCGATGGACGAGATCGAGTCGATGGAGTTCATGCTTGAGAAGATGAAGGCGACGAAGAACAACCTCGACTTCTTCGACATGATGCGTCGTGGTGGCTGAGTGCGGCCTGCGCTCGCAACGACCCACGCCACCTATAATTTCAACCTCCCCCCCAGGCAAGTGCGCTGAAAACGTTTCGGCGTGGCTGCCACCACTGCAAGAAAGCACCCCATGAAAGACGGCATTCACCCCAGCTACCGCGACGTTTGTTTCGTCGACCTGAGCAACGGCTTCAAGTTCGTCACACGCTCGTGCCTGACGACCAAAGAGACCATCAAGATGGACGACGGCCGCGAGCTGCCGCTGATGAAGGTGGAAAGCACCAGCGAAACGCATCCGTTCTACACGGGCACGCAAAAGAGCATCGACAACCTGGGCGGCCGCGTCGAGAAGTTCCGCAACAAGTTTGCGCGCGTGGGCATGAAGAAGTCCCCGGCGCCGGCCCCGACCGCCGAGTAAGCCAGCGCCAAATCAGCGCTGAATCGACGCGGTACCAGCAAGGGCAGCTTCGGCTGCCCTTCTTTTTGGGCGCGCGCATCGGCCGCAGCTTGCGCTGACGGGCCAAGCGCCACGCTCATGCATCATCCACCGCCGTGAACCTGCCCTCCCCTGCCCTGGTGACCCAGCGCGGCGCTCGCCGCCTGCCGCGCGCCGCATTGCTGCTGCTGTGCGCGGCTTACGTCCTGCCCGGCCTCTTTGGGCGCGACCCTTGGCGCAACGCCGACCTGGTGGCCTTCGCGCAGATGGCAGGTATCGCTGAAGGCCGCACGCCGTGGTTTGCGCCGGCGCTGGGCGCCATGCCGCTGGCCGACCTGGCGCTGTTGCCGCACTGGCTGGGCGCTGCTTTCATCCTGCTGTTGTCGCCGATGGTCGAGCCCGCCGTGGCCGCGCGTGTGCCCTTCGCTTTGTTGTTAGTCGCTACCTTGGTGCTGACCTGGTACGCCACCTTTCACCTCGCGCGCACGCCGCACGCGCAGCCGCTGGCGTTCGCCTTTGGCGGTGAAGCCGAGCCGGTGGACTACGCGCGGGCGATTGCCGACGGTGCCTTGCTCGCCGTGGTGGCGACACTGGGCCTCTTGCTACTCGGCCACGAGACCACGCCCGAGCTGGCGCAGCTCAGCGGCGCCAGCCTCTTTCTTTACGGCCTGGCGGCGGCGCCCTTTCGCGTCTGGCAAGCGCGCGCGGCGACGGTGGCGGCGCTGCTCATCCTTGCCGGCAGCGGTGCACCCAGCATGGCCGTGGCGCTGGGCCTGGGCGGCTGGCTGGTGTGCAGCCGCTCGGCCTATGCGCAGGTACGCGCACTGTGGCCCTGGCTGGTGGCCGCAGGGCTCGCGGCGGCTGCGCTGGCGACCGCCCTGTCGGCCTGGCGCTGGCGCGGTGAGGTGCTAAGTGGCGCGGAGCTATTGGCCACGGCACGCCAATGGGTCTGGTTCTTGTGGCCGAGCTGGCCCTTCGTGGTCTGGACGCTGTGGCGCTGGCGCGACCACCTAGCGCACCGCCATATCGCCGTGCCTTTGTCGCTGGTGCTGGTGGCCTTGGGTGCGAACTTGCTGATGGGCGGCTCCGACCGTGCCTTGATGCTTGGCGTACCCGGCATGGCCGTGCTCGCAGCGTTCGCGTTGCCAACCTTCAAGCGCAGCACGGCTGCGGCCATCGACTGGTTTTCGATGTTCTTCTTCACGCTGTGCGCGCTCTTCGTCTGGGTCATTTACCTCGCGCTGCAGACCGGCATGCCGGCCAAACCGGCGGCGAACATGGCGCGGCTTTTGCCCGGCTTTGTGTCTACATTTTCGCCGTTAGCACTTTTGATTGCCGCGCTGGGCACAGTGGCCTGGGTCTGGCTCGTGCGCTGGCGCACCGGCCGCCACCGTGAAGCGCTGTGGAAGAGCCTCGTGCTGCCCGCCGGTGGCGTGGCCTTGTGCTGGTTGCTGACGATGACGCTGTGGCTGGCGCCGCTGGACTTCGCACGCAGCAGCCGGCCCTGGCTTGAACGCGTGGCGCAGCACGTGCCCGCCGGCTCGTGCCTGCTCGCCCCGGGCGCCAGCCGCGTGGTGCTGGCGGCGCTGGAGCATGGCGGGCGCTACCGCGTGGACGCCCGGCCTCAGGCGCTATCGGACACGCGTTGCACTTATCTGCTTCGTGTCTCCCGCAACGAGCGCGCCGCGGTAGCTTCGGACCCATGGGTCGGCGTCGCCGAGTTTGCGCGCCCCACCGACCGCGCCGAGCTGACGACGATCTACCGCCGTCGCACGACGCCCTGATCAGTGCACGCGCTCGTGCGGCGCCTCTGCGGCGGCATGCACATGGCGCAGCCGCGCGGCGGGCAACACCAAGCGAAAGCGCGATCCTCGGCCCGGCTCGCTCTCAATGTCGACCTCGCCGCCCAAGCGCTGCACGACATGCTTGACGATCGACAAGCCCAGGCCCGTGCCGCCCGTCTCGCGCGAGCGGCTGCTGTCGACGCGGTAGAAGCGCTCGGTCAGCCGCGGGATGTGCTCGCGGGCGATGCCCAGGCCGCTGTCAGCCACGTCGATCTGCGCTGCTCCGTCGTCGCGCCAGTTGAAGCTCACGGCGATGCGGCCGCCCTCGGGTGTGTAGCGCACCGCGTTGCTCACGAGGTTGCCGATGGCACTGTGAAGCTCGAGGTCGCTGCCGGCGATTTCGGCGTCGTCGCCACCGCTGAAGGCCAACGCGTGGCGCTGGCGTGACAGAGACGCCGCATCGGCCTCGACGCCACGCATCAAGGCGGCCACCGAGATCCAGCGGTCGGGCGCGGGCCGCGGGCTGCCTTCGAGCTGCGCCAGCGTCAGCAGGTCGGCCACCAGGGCCTGCATGCGGTCGGTCTGTTGCGTCATCAGCACCAGCACACGTTTGCGCTCGGTCTCGCTCAAGGGCACCGTGACCATGGTCTCGACAAAGCCGGCCAGCACCGTCAGCGGCGTGCGGATCTCGTGCGAGACGTTGGCCACAAAGTCGCGGCGCATGGCCTCGGCGCGCTCGCGCTCGGTGATGTCTTGCGTCAACACCAGCTTCAGGCCGTCACCGTAGGGCCGCACCAGCACGGTGAGGCTGCGCCCGCTCACCGCATCGGACACCGTCACCGGCTCCACGTACACGCCCGCCTGCAGGTGCTGCACGAAGACGGGAGAGCGCACGAGGTTGGTCACGCGCTGTTGGCGGTCGCGCACGGGGTCGAGGCCAAAGTGGTCGGCCGCCACGGCGTTGCACCACTCGATCTTCTCGTCGGCGTCGAGCAAGAGCACACCGTTGGGTGAGGCCTCAATCGCGCTCAAGAACTGCACCAGGCGCTGCTGTTCACTGCCTAGCCGCCGGTCTTGTTCGCGCAAGAGTTTTTCCATGCGATAGCCGAGCTCGCCCCAGAAGCCGGTATCACGCGGCGCCTGCTCCAGGTGTTGGCCGCGCAGCCAAGTCATCAGGCGCTGGCCACGCATGGCTTCGAACATCGATGCCAGCAGCACGCCACCCGCGCCCCCACCCAAAGCCCAGGCCAGGCGCAGCGGCTGGCCGTCTGCCGCCCATGCGGCGAGCCACGCGCCTACCAGCATGGTCAGCACCAGCAGCAAGGCGCGCGGCAACCAAGACATCAGTTGCCCTAGCTCACGACGCCATGCTGTGCGCGGTGAGCCGGTAGCCGGCACCACGCACGGTGTCGATCAGCGCGGCACATTCCACCGGGGTCAGGGCTTCACGCAGGCGCTTGATGTGCACGTCGACCGTGCGCTCTTCGATGAAGACATGGTCGCCCCAAACGCGGTCGAGCAGCTGCGCACGGCTGTGCACGCGCTCGGGGTGGGTCATGAAGAAGTGCAGCAGGCGGAATTCGGTGGGCCCGAGCTTGACCTCGCGCTGCACCTCACCGACGCGACGCGACACGCGGTGCGTGGCCGGGTCGAGCTGCAAGCCCGCGACCTCCACCGCGCTGTCCAGTGCCTCCGGCGCGCGCCGGCGCAACACAGCACGGATGCGCGCCAGCAACTCCTGCGTCGAAAACGGTTTCGTCAGGTAGTCGTCGGCGCCAGCGTCGAGGCCGCCAATCTTGTCGCTCTCACCAGCGCGCGCGGTGAGCATGATGATGGGCAGGTCACGCGTGCGCTGCTCGCCGCGCCAGCGCCGCGCCAGCTGCAAGCCACTTTGCCCAGGCAGCATCCAGTCCAGCAACACCAGGTCGGGCAGCACGCGGTCAATCTGCGCTTGTGCAGCCTCGGCCGTGGCCGCGAGCTGCACGTCAAAGCCGGCGTGGCGAAGGTTGATGGACACCAGCTCGGCGATCGCCGCTTCGTCCTCCACCACCAAGATGGCGCTCATCGCGCCGCCGCTCGCTTAGCGCACCACATGCTCAACTTTGTCCAAAGAGGTGTGGCGCACGTCGGTGCCTTTGACGATGTAGATGATGGCCTCGGCTAGGTTCTTGGCGTGGTCGCCGATGCGCTCAATGGCCTTGGCCACGAACACCAGGTCGATGCTGGCCGAGATCGTGCGCGGGTCTTCCATCATGTAGGTGATGAGCTTGCGCAAGAGGCCGTTGAACTCTTGGTCGATCTGATCGTCTTGCTTCAAGACTTCCAGCGCCTTGGCCGTGTCCAGCCGCGCGAAGGCGTCCAGCGCCTTGCGCAGCAGCGCGATCGCCAGCTGCGCTTCAAACTCCACATCGTTCACCGGCAGGCGCATGCGCGTGGACATGCCGGCGTCGATCAAGCGCATCACCATGCGTGCAATGCGCGCGGCTTCGTCACCCACACGTTCAAGGTTAGCAATGGCCTTGCTGATGGCGATGAGCAAACGCAAATCGCGCGCCGTGGGCTGGCGGCGCGCGATGATGGCCGAGAGATCGCGGTCGATCTCCATCTCCATCTGGTTCACCTGCTCCTCCACCGTCAACACTTCACTGGCGGTCTCGGCGTGAAACTGTAAGAGTGCTTGCATGGCACGCGCAACCTGTGACTCCACAAGCCCGCCCATTTCAAGCACGCGACCTGAAATGCCGCTGAGTTCGGCATCGAATTGCGTGGAGAGGTGTTTGTCGCTCATGGGCTTGTCCTTGGCAGTGAAGGCATCAACCGAAACGCCCGGTGATGTAGTCCTCGGTGTCCTTCTTCTTGGGCTTCATGAAGAGCTCGGAGGTCGGGCCGAACTCCACCAGGTCGCCCAGGTACATGTAGGCGGTGTAGTCGCTGCAGCGCGCGGCTTGCTGCATGTTGTGGGTCACGATGACCACCGTGTAGTCGGCCTTGAGTTCGTGAATCAATTCCTCGATCTTGCCGGTGGAGATCGGGTCAAGCGCCGAACAGGGCTCGTCCAGCAGCAGCACCTCGGGTTTGATGGCGATGCCGCGTGCGATGCACAAACGCTGTTGCTGCCCACCCGACAGGCCCGAGCCACTTTGCGCCAGCTTGTCTTTGACCTCACCCCACAGTGCGGCCTTCTTCAAGGCCCACTCCACGCGCTCGTCCATTTCCACGCGCGGCAAGGCCTCGAAGAGGCGCACGCCGAAGGCGATGTTGTCGTAGATCGACATCGGGAACGGCGTGGGCTTTTGAAAAACCATGCCGATCTTGGCGCGGATCAAAGAGACGTCGAGCTTGGTCTTGAGGATGTCTTCGCCATCCATCGTCACCAAGCCCTCCGCGCGCTGCTCGGGGTAGAGCTCGAACATGCGGTTCAAGGTGCGCAATAAGGTGCTCTTGCCGCAACCCGAAGGGCCGATGAAGGCCGTTACCCGGTGCTCAGGCACGTCCAGATTGATGTGCTTGAGCGCGTGAAAACTACCGTAGTAGAAGTTCAAGTCACGCACCGAGATCTTGACCCTCTCGCTGGTGGGCAGGTCGACCTTCATGTCCATGATGCGGTGGCCTCGGTCGGGTGGTTTGTTGTCATAGCTTGTTGCGAAAGAGCACGCGCGCCAGGATGTTCAGCGCCAGCACACCTAGCGTAATGATGAAGACACCCGCCCAGGCCAAGTCGCGCCAGTTTTCGTAGGGGCTCATGGCGAACTTGAAGATCGTCACCGGCAGGCTGGCCATGGGCTCGCCCAAGTTCATGGTGAAGAACTGGTTCGACAGCGCGGTGAAGAGCAGCGGCGCCGTCTCGCCAGCGATGCGCGCCAGCGCCAAGAGCACGCCCGTCACGACGCCAGCGCGCGCAGCTTTGAGCGTCACCGCCAGGATCACCTTCCACTTCGGTGTGCCCAGCGCATAGGCGGCTTCGCGCAGCGCGTTGGGGATCAGGCTGAGCATGTTCTCGGTGGTACGTACGACGACCGGAATCACGATGAGCGACAAGGCCAGCACACCCGCGAAGGCAGAGAAGCTGCGAAAGCGCGCCACCACCACCGCGTAAATGAAGAGGCCGATGACGATGGAAGGCGCCGACAGCAGAATGTCGTTGATGAACTGCGTGATGCGGCCCAGCCACGTGCCCTTGCCGTATTCGGCGAGATAGACGCCGGCCAGCACGCCGATGGGCGTGCCGATCAGGGTGGCCATGCCGACCATGATGCCCGAGCCCACGATGGCGTTGGCCAGGCCCCCGGTCGTGGCATTCGGCGGTGGTGTCATCTGCGTAAAGACCGTGACGGCCAGGCCGCCAACACCGAGTCGAATCGTCTCGAAGAGGATCCAGGCGAGCCAGAACAAACCGAAGGCCATCGCCATCAGCGACAAAGCCAGTGCGATGGCATTCACACGTTTGCGCCGGGCATGCATGGCCAGGCGCGAGCGGTCCAGAGCAGCCATGCTCATGAGCGTGCACCTTCGCCCTTGCGCAACTGCGCCAGGAGCAGTTTGGACAAGCTCAGCACCACGAAGGTGATGAAGAAGAGAATCAACCCCAGGTACATCAACGACGCCTGATGCAGCCCGGGGCTGGCTTCGGCGAATTCGTTGGCAATGGCCGAGGTGATGCTGTTGGCGGCGGCAAAGAGCGAGAGGTTGTCAAGCTGGTTGAAGTTGCCGATGACGAAGGTCACCGCCATCGTCTCGCCCAGCGCCCGACCCAGCCCCAGCATGATGCCGCCGACGACGCCGCTCTTGGTGTAAGGCAGCACCACACGCGACACCACTTCCCAGGTCGTCGAGCCCAGGGCGTAGGCCGACTCCTTGAGCATCGGCGGCGTGACATCGAAGACGTCGCGCATCACCGCAGCGATAAAGGGAATGATCATGATCGCCAAGATGATGCCGGCCGACAGGATGCCTATGCCCACCGGCGCACCTGACACCAGCGTGCCCACCCATGGAACGTTAGCAAACAGCGCCTGCGCGGGTTGCTGCACGTAGGTCGCGAGAATCGGGCCGAACACCATCAAGCCCCACATACCGTAGACGATGCTTGGCACCGCGGCCAGCAACTCCACCGCCACGCCCAGCGGGCGACGCAGCCACTTGGGCGAAAGCTCGGTGAGGAAGATGGCAATGCCAAAGCTCACCGGCACGGCGATGACCAACGCGATGAATGAGGTGGCCAGCGTGCCGTAGATCATCACCAGGCCACCGTACTTGTCGCTCACGGGGTCCCACTCGCTGCGCCACAGAAAACTCAGGCCGTACTCATAGATGGCAGGCCAGGCGCCGACGACCAGCGAGGCGATGATGCCGGCCAGCAGCAGCAGTGTGATCCATGCGGCGCCATGGGCCATCACGGCGAATATCGTGTCGGCCCATGGGGCGCGGCGTTGCCGCTGCGGTGGGCCACCGCCTCGGGCCACCGAGTCCATGGATTGCATCGTCTCTTCTGCGTGGTAGGGGGTGGCAGGAAGTGTAGCGGCCATGGTTGCGATGCTCGGCAGTTGGGGGCTGCGCTGGCCTAGTAGCTGATCACTTGAAGGCGACGGGTTTGCCTGCGCTGTCCTTGATATTGGCCCACTCACGACGAACCAACGCCTTCACGCTGTCCGGCAACGGCACGTACTCGAGCTCGGTCGACATCTTGTCGCCGCCGGTGAGCGCCCAATCGAAGAACTTCAAAGCAATGGTCGCTTGTGCTGGCTTGTCTTGCGCCTTGTGCATCATGATGAAAGTGGCACCGGTGATGGGCCAGCTGTCTTTGCCGGGCTGCTCGGTGAGGATTTGATAGAAGCTCTTGGACCATTCCGCACCGGCTGCCGCGGCCTTGAAGGTGGTGTCGTCTGGCGCCACAAAACTACCCGCCTGGTTACGCAAAAGCGTGTGCGACATCTTGTTCGAGGTGGCGTACGAATACTCGACATAGCCAATCGAATTGGGCAGGCGCTGCACAAAGGCCGCGACGCCCTCGTTGCCTTTGCCACCCGCACCGGTGGGCCAATTCACGGCCGTGCCTTCACCGACCTTGGCCTTCCATTCGGCGTTCACCTTGGACAGGTAATTGGTGAAGATGAAGGTTGTGCCAGAGCCATCGGCACGGCGCACCACCGCAATCGCGGCGTCGGGCAGGCCAACGCCCGGGTTGAGCGCAGCGATGCTTGGGTCATTCCACTTGGTGACCTTGTTCAGGTAGATGTCGCCCAGCACCGCGCCGGTCAGACGCAACTGGCCGGGCGCCACGCCCTTGACGTTGATCACCGGCACCACACCGCCGATGACGGTGGGGAACTGCACAAGGCCGTCTTTGACGAGCTCGGCGTCGGTCAGTGGCATGTCCGAAGCGCCGAAGTCGACGGTCTTGCCGCGGATCTGGCGCAAGCCCGCGCCCGAGCCTACCGATTGGTAGTTGATGCGTGCGCCGGTGGCCTTGTTGTAGCTGTCGGCCCACTTGGCGTACAGCGGTGCGGGGAAGGTGGCGCCTGCGCCTGTGGCATCTTGTGCCAGTGCGCTGGAGGCAAAGGCAAGTGCGGCAAAGGTCGTGGCTAGGGTGCGAAAGGTCGACGAATTCATGGGCTGTCCTTGGGTGCTTGCATCGGGGTTTGGCCACGACTGTAGGAATCGTGTGTGACAGCCGCATGACAGGCACGAGGCGCGCTTGTCACGCAAGCGTCACGCCATTGACATCGGCGCGGTCTAGCCTACGCGTTGCCCTGCCAATCCCTAGGAGATGGAGTCCATGACCGCCGCCCACATTGCCCACACCCGCCGCGCCGCCGCCCTCATGCTTGTCGCGGTTGCTGCCGCCAGCTTAGGTGCTTGCGCCACCGCACCGGTGCCGACCAACATCGTCGACACAGCCGCACGCACACCGCAGTTGTCAACGCTCGCACGCTTGATCAACGACGCAGGCTTGGCCGACACCTTGCGCGCCGCCGGCCCCTACACGGTGTTCGCGCCCAACGACGAGGCGTTCAAGGCCGTGCCCAAAAAGACCTTGGACGAACTGGTGGCCAACAAGGAGTTGCTGCGTTCGGTGCTCACGTTTCACGTGCTCGCTGGCCAGGTCGTTGCAGCTGATGTGAAGACCGGCAACGCCAAAACCGTGCAAGGCGCGAATGTCGCTTTGTCCAAAGCCGGCAGCTTTGTGACGGTGGAAGACGCGGTGGTCCTAACGGCCGACGTACGCGCCACCAACGGCGTGGTGCACGTGATAGACCGCGTGCTGATGCCGCCCCGGCGCTAACGCCAAGCGGTCGCTCTCAACCCGCGGCCGCTGCGGCGGCCATGCGCTCCGCGCAGCGCTTGCCCAAAGCGCCGTCGCGCGCTTCGACCATCACGCGCAGCACGGGCTCAGTGCCCGACGCGCGGATCAGCACGCGGCCAGCGTCGCCGAGCTCGGCTTCGACGCCCATGCGCGCCTTGTCGAGCGCGGCATTGGCTTTCCAGTCGCTACCTTCGGGCAAGCGCACGTTGATGAGCGTTTGCGGGAAGAGCGTCACGCCTTCCAGCAAGGCGGCGATGGACTTGCCGCTGCGGCGCGCGGCGTAGAGGATTTGCAGCGCGCTGACGATGCCGTCGCCCGTGGTGTGGCGGTCCAGCGCCAACAAGTGGCCCGAGCCTTCACCGCCGAGTTGCCAGCCGCGTGCGGCCAGCTCTTCGAGCACGTAGCGGTCGCCCACCTTGGCGCGCACCAGCGGCACCTTCATCGCCTTGAGCGCAAGCTCCACGGCCATGTTGGTCATCAAGGTGCCCACCACACCAGGCACGGGCTGCTGCTGCGACAGGCGGTCGGCGGCCATCACATAAAGCAACTCATCGCCATTGAAGAGCCGACCCTGCGCATCGACCATCTGCAGCCGGTCGGCGTCGCCGTCGAGCGCGATCCCATAGTCGGCACGGTGCTCGGCCACCGCCCGCACCAGAGCTTGCGGTGAGGTTGCGCCAAAACCTTGGTTGATGTTCAAGCCGTCCGGGCTGCAACCGATCTTGATGACGCTGGCCCCGAGCTCGTGAAAAACATCGGGTGCGACGTGGTAGGCCGCACCATGCGCCGCGTCGACAACGATCTTCACACCACGCAGCGACAAGCTGTGCGGGATCGTGCTCTTGCAAAACTCGATGTAGCGCCCGCTCGCGTCGCTGAGTCGGCGCGCTTTGCCCAGGCCCGCTGAGTCGACCCATTGCGGCGCTTCAAGCAGGGCGGCTTCGACGTCGCGCTCCCACTCGTCGGGCAGCTTTTCGCCACGCGCCGAAAAGAACTTGACGCCGTTGTCGTCGAAAGGGTTGTGCGACGCGCTGATGACTACACCGAGGTCCAGGCGCAGCGCGCGCGTGAGATAGGCAACACCAGGTGTGGGCAGCGGGCCGCTCAAAAGCACGTCGACACCGGCTGACGCAAAACCGGCTTCGAGTGAGGACTCGATCATGTAGCCCGAGATGCGCGTGTCTTTGCCGATCACCACCGTGGGCTTGTCGCTGCTGCGCCTGAGTACGCGGCCTACGGCATGGCCCAGGCGCAGCATGAAGTCGGGCGTGATCGGGGCGGTGCCCACCGTGCCGCGAATGCCGTCGGTGCCGAAATACGTTCTGCTCATGGGGTGTGCTCCTGCGTCGCGCATTGTCGTGGTGGCCTGACTTCAGCCTCCACGACTGAGCGCGGCTTGTGCGGATTAGTGCGCCGCGCCGCGCCAAAGAAAACGGGGCCGAAGCCCCCGTCCTAACGAAAACGGGGCCGAAGCCCCGTGGTCACGTCAAGCCGGAACGCTCAGGCCGTTGCCGGTGCGCCGTCGGGGCTGACCGGCGGCGTCGGTCCGTTAGTCTTGGCCGCTGAAGGCGCCCAGTCTTTGGGCGGACGCGGCGGCTTGTCGGCCATGATGTCGTCGATCTGCTCGGCACCGATGGTTTCCCATTCGAGCAAGGCACCCGCCATGGCGTGCATGCGCTCTTTGTTTTCTTCGATCAGCTTGCGCGCGATGGCGTACTGCTCGTCGAGGATGCGGCGCACTTCGGCGTCGACCGTGCGCATGGTTTCTTCAGACACGTTGGTCGTCTTGGTCACCGAGCGGCCAAGGAACACTTCGCCTTCGTTTTCAGCGTAGACCATGGGGCCGAGCTTGTCGGTCATGCCGTAGCGCATGACCATGTCACGCGCAATTTGGGTGGCGCGCTCGAAGTCGTTGCTCGCACCCGTGGTCATCTGGTTCATGAAGACTTCTTCGGCGATGCGGCCACCAAAGAGCATGGAGATGCGGCTGAGCATCAAGATCTTGTCGGTGCTGTAGCGGTCTTTCTCGGGCAGCGAGACCGTCACGCCCAGAGCGCCACCGCGCGGGATGATCGTCACCTTGTGAACAGGGTCAAGCTTGGGCAAGAGGCGCGCAATCAGCGCGTGGCCGGCCTCGTGATAGGCGGTATTGCGGCGCTCTTCTTCGTCCATCACCATGGACTTGCGCTCGGTGCCCATGATGATCTTGTCTTTGGCCTTTTCGAAGTCGACCATCTCGACCACGCGCCCGTTGCGCCGCGCGGCGAAGAGTGCGGCTTCATTGACCAGGTTGGCCAGGTCAGCGCCCGAAAAGCCCGGCGTGCCGCGCGCGATGAGGTCGGCGCGGATGTCCTGCCCCAACGGCACCTTGCGCATGTGCACGTTGAGGATTTGCTCGCGGCCGCGGATGTCGGGCAGCGTCACGTAGACCTGGCGGTCGAAGCGCCCCGGGCGCAAGAGCGCGGGGTCCAGGATGTCAGGCCGGTTCGTCGCGGCCATGACGATGACGCCGACGTTGGTCTCGAAGCCGTCCATCTCGACGAGCATCTGGTTCAGTGTCTGCTCACGCTCATCATTACCACCGCCCAGGCCAGCACCACGATGGCGGCCCACGGCGTCGATTTCGTCGATGAAGATGATGCAAGGCGAGCTCTTCTTGGCCTGCTCGAACATGTCACGCACGCGCGCGGCGCCGACGCCGACGAACATCTCCACGAAGTCAGAGCCCGAGATGCTGAAGAACGGCACCTTGGCTTCGCCGGCGATGGCCTTGGCCAGCAGCGTCTTGCCCGTGCCCGGGGGGCCGACGAGCAACACGCCACGCGGAATGCGGCCACCGAGCTTCTGGAATTTCGCCGGGTCTCTGAGGAAGTCGACCAGCTCTTTGACTTCTTCTTTGGCCTCGTCGCAGCCCGCCACGTCAGCAAACGTGGTGGTGTTATTGGCTTCGTCGAGCATGCGCGCCTTGCTCTTGCCGAAGCTGAAGGCGCCGCCTTTGCCACCGCCTTGCATCTGGCGCATGAAGTAGATCCAGACGCCAATCAAGAGCAGCATCGGGCCCCAGCTGACGAGGATGCTCATCAGCAGCGAAGGCTCTTCGCGAGGCTTGACGTCGAACTTCACGCCGCTGTTGCGCAGGTCGCCGATGAGGCCGCGGTCGAGGTAGGTGGCGTTGACGCGCAGGCGCCGGTCGTCGGTGGTGGTGGCCTGGATCTCGGTGCCGCCCGCACCTTCTTGCAGCGTCACGCTCTTGATGCGCTTGGCCTGCACCTCGTCAAGGAAGTCCGAGTAGCCGACCTGATTGCCTGACGCGACCCCACGGTCGAACTGCTTGAACACGGTGAAGAGCACCAGGGCGATCACCAACCAAACAGCGACTTTGGAGAACCATTGGTTGTTCAATGCGCTTCCTTCTTGAGATTCACGAGGCCGGCAGCACCAAGTGTGGCGCGCCGGAACCCACGGCATATAGGGTTGATTCTAGTGGAGTCAAGTGCCAAGACCGGGTTTCGAAAGCCCCCGAAAACCGGTGCGAATACCGCGTTTGCAGCCACCACGACGAAACGCATCGTGACGACTTAGCGCCGCTTAGGACCGATGCCGACGAGAAAGGTTTCCGCCGATTTGTCACGCGATGCTTTGGGCTTGATCGGCTTGACCACGCGAAAGCTGTCCTTGAAGAGTTTGGCCAGCTGGCTGTAGCCGCTGCCGTGAAAAGCCTTGCACACCAAGGCGCCTTCAGGTTTGAGGTTGGCCAGCGCGAATTCGACCGCAAGCTCGACCAGGTGCTCCATGCGCGCGGCGTCGGCCGACTCGATGCCCGAGAGGTTGGGCGCCATGTCCGAGACGACCACATCCACCGGCCGTTCGGCCAAGGCTTGTTTGAGCAGCGCGGCAACAGCGTCTTCACGAAAGTCGCCTTGGATGAACTGCACGCCTTCCACGGGCGCGAAGGGCAGCACGTCCAGCGCGATGATCACGCCGTCGAGCTCACCCACCGCCGCACCACCCACGCCCACGGCGCGCGGCGCGAAACGCCGGCGCAGGTACTGACTCCAGGCGCCGGGCGCGGCGCCGAGATCCACCACGACTTGCCCGGGGTGGATCAGGCGGTACAGCTCGTCGATCTCTTTGAGCTTGTAGGCCGCTCGCGCGCGGTAGCCCTCACGCAAGGCCAGCTTGACGTAGGGGTCGTTCAGGTGGTCATGCAGCCAGGCTTTGTTGAGCTTCTTGCTCTTGGATTTGATCTTCATGGGCAGTCGATAATAAGAGCATGACAAGCATCGTTTTGACCCCTTCGCAGCGCAAGGAACACCGCGCTCTTGCCCACCATCTGGACCCGGTGGTGATGATCGGGGGCGATGGCCTCACCGACGCGGTACACAAGGAGATCGAGCTGGCGCTGAACGCACACGGTCTCATCAAGATCCGCGTCTTCTCAGACGACCGCGCAGCGCGTGAAGCCATGCTGGCGGAGCTGTCCGACAAACTCGGCGCCGCGCCCATCCAGCACATCGGCAAACTTTTGGTGCTGTGGCGGCCGATACCGCCAAAAGAAAAGGCCGAGCGCGAGGGCGGCATGCCGGGCCCGCGCACGGTCAAGCTGGTGAGCTTTTCCAAGAGTGGCAACCACCGCGCCACGGTGAAGAAGGTTCGGGTGTTTGGCAACCAGCGCGTCACGGCGGGTGGCCAAATCAAGCGCACCAAGGTGCACAAAAAGAGTGTGAAAAAAACAGCGCCCGAATAGGCGTGCTCAGCGCGCTCTGCGCGCCTCAGACGTAGCGCACGTCCACGATCTCGTAGCTGCGCACGCCACCCGGGGCCTGCACTTCAGCGATGTCGCCGGTTTCTTTGCCGATGAGCGCCCGCGCAATCGGGCTGCTGATCGAGATCAAGCCCTTCTTCAAGTCGGCCTCGTCGTCGCCCACGATCTGGTAGCTGACCTTGATGCCATTGGCGTCGTCTTCAAGCTCAACGGTGGCGCCAAAAACGACGCGGCCGTCAGCGTCCACGCGCGCGGGGTCAATGACTTGCGCGGCGGCCAGCTTGCCCTCGATTTCCAGGATGCGACCTTCGATGAAACCTTGTTTGTCCTTGGCCGCTTCGTACTCGGCGTTCTCGGACAAATCACCCTGCGCGCGCGCTTCCGAGATGGCTTGAATCACTGCGTGTCGCTCCACCGATTTGAGCCGTTGCAGTTCGTCTTTGAGCAGCTCGGCGCCGCGAACGGTGATCGGAATGGTGGCCATGGTGGGTGTCTTGGGTCGGTACAAAGTAGTTCCGCCGCACGGGCCGCCTAGTGGAGGCGATGTGCGGCGGATTGGGTTTGAAGAAGTCTAGTGCAGTTCGGCTTGCAGCTCTTGCAAAGAGAATACCGCCAGGTCGTCGTGGTGCTCCATCGCCTCGACTGCGGCTTCAGCGCCTGCCATCGTCGTGTAGTAGGTGATGCGGTTGGCAAGGGCCGCTGTGCGGATGACGCGTGAATCGGCAATCGCCGCGCGCGTTTCGTCCACCGTGGTGAACACGAGCTGGATCTCGCCGCCTTTGATCATGTCGACGATGTGCGGGCGGCCGTCTTTGACCTTGTTGACCACACGCACCGGCACACCGGCTTCGGCGATGGCCGCAGCTGTGCCTTTGGTCGCCACCACCTCAAAGCCCAGCGCCACGAGGTCGCGCGCCACGACCACGGCGCGGGGCTTGTCGCCGTTCTTCACCGTCACGACGACCGTGCCCTTGGCTGGCAAGCGTGAACCCGCGCCGAGCTGGCTTTTAAGCATGGCCTCGCCAAAGCTGCGGCCGACACCCATGACCTCACCCGTCGAGCGCATCTCGGGGCCGAGGATGGGGTCGACACCGGGGAACTTGTTGAACGGAAACACCGCTTCCTTGACGCTGAAGTACGGCGGGACCACTTCACGCGGCTTGCGGCCGTCGGGTGAAATCTGTGACGCCAACGACTGCCCCGCCATGCAACGCGCGGCGATCTTGGCCAGCGGTTGGCCGGTGGCCTTGCTCACGAAAGGCACCGTGCGCGACGCGCGTGGGTTGACCTCCAGCACGTAAACCACCGCCTTGTCGCCCTCGCCCTGAATCGCGAACTGCACGTTCATCAAGCCGATGACTTTCAGCGCCTTGGCCATGGCGATGGTCTGGCGGCGCATCTCGTCTTGCAGCGCGGCCGGCAGCGTGTAGGGCGGCAACGAGCACGCCGAGTCACCAGAGTGGATGCCCGCCGCTTCCACGTGTTCCATGATGCCGCCGATCATCACCTCGACGCCGTCGCTGATGCAGTCGACGTCGACCTCGATGGCGTCGTCGAGAAAGCGGTCCAGCAGCACGGGCGAGTCTTCGCTCACGCGCACGGCCTCGCGCATGTAGCGCTCGAGGTCCTTGTCGCCGTGCACGATCTCCATCGCGCGCCCGCCCAACACATAGCTTGGGCGCACCACTAGCGGGTAGCCGATCTCTTGCGCCAGCTCCAGCGCGCGCGCTTCGGTGCGTGCCGTGCGGTTGGGCGGCTGCTTGAGGCCGAGCTCGTGCAAGAGGCCCTGAAAGCGCTCGCGGTCTTCGGCGATGTCAATGCTATCGGGGCTGGTGCCGATGATGGGCACGCCAAAGGCTTCAAGCTCGAGCGCCAGCTTCAAAGGCGTTTGCCCGCCGTACTGCACGATCACGCCGGTGGGCTTCTCAATAGCCACGATCTCCAGCACGTCTTCCAGCGTCACCGGCTCGAAGTACAGCCGGTCACTCGTGTCGTAGTCGGTGGAAACGGTCTCGGGGTTGCAGTTGACCATGATGGTCTCCCACCCGTCCTCGCGCAGGGCTAACGCCGCATGTACGCAGCAGTAGTCGAACTCGATGCCCTGGCCGATGCGGTTGGGGCCGCCGCCCAGCACCATGATCTTTTTCTTGGCCGTGGGCTCGGCCTCGTTCTCGTCTTCATAGGTCGAGTAGAGGTAGGCCGTTTGTGTGGCGAACTCGGCCGCGCAGGTGTCCACACGTTTGTAGACCGGGCGCACACCCAGCGCGTGGCGCTGCTTGCGCACCTCGTGCTGATTCGTCTTCAGCAGGTGCGCCAAGCGCTTGTCAGAAAAACCCATGCGCTTGGCGTAGCGCAATTCGTCTTTGGACAAGCTGGCCAAGCTGCGCGCCGCTAACACTTTTTCAGTGCTGACAATTTGCTCGATCTGCGCCAGGAACCAGGGGTCGATGGCCGTCTCTTCGAAGACTTCATCGAGTGACATGCCGATGCGAAACGCGTCGCCCACAAAGAGGATTCGCTCGGGCCCGGCGTTGCCGATCTCGTCGACGATTTCGTCGCGGTCCGACTCTTTGCACGAGGTGCGCTCGCTCAAGCCGTCGATGCCCGTCTCCAGCCCACGAAGCGCTTTCTGAAAGCTCTCTTGGAACGTGCGGCCGATCGCCATGACCTCGCCCACCGACTTCATCTGCGTCGTCAAGTGCGGGTCGGCGGCGGGGAACTTCTCGAATGCAAAACGCGGGATCTTCGTCACCACGTAGTCGATGCTGGGCTCGAAGCTTGCCGGCGTGGCGCCGCCGGTGATGTCGTTGCGCAGCTCGTCAAGTGTGTAGCCCACGGCCAGCTTGGCAGCAACCTTGGCGATCGGGAAGCCCGTGGCCTTGGAGGCTAAGGCCGAGCTGCGGCTGACACGCGGGTTCATCTCGATGACCACCATGCGCCCGCTCTTCGGGTCGACCGAAAACTGCACGTTCGAGCCCCCGGTGTCGACGCCGATCTCGCGCAAGATCGCGATCGACGCGTTGCGCATGATCTGGTACTCCTTGTCGGTGAGCGTCTGCGCCGGCGCCACCGTGATCGAGTCACCGGTGTGGATGCCCATGGGGTCCAGGTTCTCGATCGAGCAGACGATGATGCAGTTGTCCTTGCTGTCGCGCACGACCTCCATCTCGAACTCTTTCCACCCGATCAAGCTCTCTTCGATGAGCAGCTCCTTGGTCGGCGAGAGGTCCAACCCTCGCTCGCAAATCTCTTCAAATTCATCGGGGTTGTAGGCAATGCCGCCACCCGTGCCACCCAGCGTGAAGCTCGGGCGGATGACCATCGGGAAGCCGGTGCCGCCGATCTCGGCCGTGATGCGCTTTTGCACCATCAGCGCCTCATCCATCGAATGTGCAATGCCGCTCCTGGCTGAGTTCAAGCCGATGGACGTCATCGCGTCCTTGAACTTCAGCCGGTCTTCGGCCTTCTCGATCGCGCGCTCATTCGCGCCGATCATCTCCACGTCGTGCTTGGCCAGCACGCCGTGTTTGTGCAGGTCCAGCGCGCAGTTCAGCGCCGTCTGCCCGCCCATGGTGGGCAACACCGCCATGCCACCGGGGCACAGCGGCCGCTCTTTGGCGATGATCTTTTCAACCATCTGCCAGGTGATGGGCTCGATGTAGGTCACATCGGCCATCTGCGGGTCGGTCATGATCGTCGCGGGGTTGCTGTTGACCAGCACCACGCGGTAGCCCTCTTCACGCAGCGCCTTGCAGGCTTGCGCGCCCGAGTAGTCGAACTCGCAGGCCTGGCCAATGATGATCGGGCCCGCGCCGATGATGAGGACGGTGTGCAGGTCAGCGCGCTTGGGCATGGGGGGTCTCGGCAAGCAACTTCACGAAGCGGTCAAAGAGGTAGTCGATGTCGTGCGGGCCGGGCGACGCTTCCGGGTGCCCCTGAAAGCAAAACGCCGGGCGGTCGGTGCGCGCCAGGCCTTGCAGCGTGCCGTCAAAGAGCGAGACATGCGTGGGCCGCAAGTTGGCGGGCAGCGAGGCCTCATCCACCGCAAAACCGTGGTTCTGGCTGGTGATGCTGACGCGGCCCGTGTCCAGATCTTTCACCGGGTGGTTGGCGCCGTGGTGGCCGAACTTCATCTTGAAGGTCTTCGCACCCGAGGCCAGCGCCAGGATCTGGTGGCCCAGGCAAATGCCGAAGGTTGGCAGGCCGGCTTTGATCAACTCGCGGGTCGCTTCAATGGCGTATCGGCACGGCTCGGGGTCACCGGGGCCGTTGCTGAGGAAGATGCCGTCGGGCCGCAGCTTCAGCACCTCGGCCGCAGGCGTCTGCGCCGGCACCACGGTGACGCGGCAACCGCGGCTGGCGAGCATGCGCAGTATGTTGCGTTTGACGCCGAAGTCGTAGGCGACGACATGATGGCTCGCATGCTGCAACTGGCCGTAGCCACTGCCGAGTTGCCACTCGGTTTCTAGCCACTCGTTGCTTTCGCGCGAGCTCACCTCTTTGGCCAGGTCCAGGCCGGCCATCGAGGGCGCGGCTCGTGCTTTGGCAATGGCCTCGGCCCGGTGCGCGTCGGTCAACGCTGCGCCCAACGGGAAGGCACTGATGCAGCCGTTTTGTGCGCCCATAGTGCGCAGCCGCCGGGTCAGCGCGCGCGTGTCGATGCCGGCGATGGCCACCGTGTCTTCATCTATCAGGTACTGCGCCAGGGTGCGCGTCTGTCGGAAGTTAGAGCTGCGCAGCGGCAGGTCTCGAATGATCAAACCGGCGGCGTGGACCTTGCTGGATTCGACATCCTCGTCATTGACACCGTAGCTGCCAATGTGCGGATAGGTCAGCGTGACGATCTGGCGGCAATAGCTCGGGTCGGTCAGGATTTCCTGGTAGCCGCTGAGCGAGGTGTTGAACACCACTTCGCCGACGGTGGCGCCGGGCGCGCCAATCGAATGACCCACAAAGACGGTGCCGTCAGCGAGTGCAAGCAGTGCGAGGGGCAGGACGGGAAGCAAGAAAAAACTCCGGTTTCGCGCACCCAGCTCAACCCGCCGTTCAGGGCACATAAGCTGTGCTCCGAGGTGGTATCGGTGGGGAAACCTGTGGGGAGTTTCGCTAGGCTGCGGGTGTGGGCGGGTAAACCTGCGAAGTATAGCCGCGCCGCTTCATTTCTCGAGCCGAGCGGACACCAGCGCAGTGCGCGCGCGGGCTTGGATCAGCCCAGCGCCGCGATACCCGCGCGAGCGATCTGCGCGTCTTCCGTCGACTTCACGCCGCTCACGCCCACCGCCCCCAAGCAATGGCCGTCCACCATCACCGGGACGCCGCCTTCGAGCATGCCTTCGAGCGTCGGTGCGCTTAGGAAGGCCATGCGGCCCTGGTTGATCGACTCTTCGTAGATGCGGCTTTCGCGCCGCCCAAGTGCGGACGTGCGCGCCTTGGCCGGCGCGATGTGCGACGAGATCGGCGCCGCGCCGTCAAGCCGCTGCAGCCACAGCAAGTGGCCGCCGTCGTCGACGATGGCAATGCACACCGCCCAACTGTTATTCAAGGCCTCGGCCTCGGCGGCGGCGGCCATGCGGCGGGTGTCTTCGAGGCTCAGGAAGGGTTTGCTTTTCATAGCGGATCCGGTCGATGTGTGCGAGTGCAAGGCCGGCGACGATAGCCCGGCCAACGGCCAATTCGCTACGCGCAGCATGGACAAACACGTCAACACTGCTGCACCCTAGAATCCGTGCCGTTCAGTTCACTTGGAGCTTGTATGAACGAAACCGTGCAGACATTCCCCGGCCTAGGTACCACCACCGTCGTCGAGCGCAACCGCGTGCTGCGCAATACCTACTGGTTGCTTGCGCTGTCGATGGTGCCCACCGTACTGGGCGCCTGGATTGGTGTGGCCAGCGGCATCACGCGCGCCATGACGCCGGGCATAAGCCTGATGGTCTTCCTGGTCGGCGCTTTCGGTTTGATGTTCGCCATCGAGAAGTACAAGAACTCCGCCGCCGGCGTGCCGCTGCTGCTGGGCTTCACCTTCTTCATGGGCTTGATGTTGTCGCGCCTGGTCGGCAGCGTGCTGGGTCTGGCCAACGGCGCCGGGCTCATCATGACGGCCTTCGCCGGCACCGGGCTCATCTTCTTCGGCATGGCCACGCTATCATCGGTGATCAAACGTGACCTCACGTCGATGGGCAAGTTCCTCTTCATCGGCGCGATCATGCTGCTGGTGGCGGGCATCGCCAACATCTTCCTGCAGAGCAGTGCGTTGATGATCACCATTGCCGTACTCGCCATCGGCATCTTCTCGGCCTTCATCCTGTACGACTTGAAGCGCGTGCAAGACGGCGAAGAAACCAACTACATCACCGCCACGCTGGGTGTGTATTTGAGCCTGTACAACGTCTTCCAGAGCCTGCTGGCGCTGCTGGGCATCTTCGGCGGCGAGCGCGACTGAGCGGCGTTAGCTAACGAGCGAAATCAACGGGGCCTTTGGGCCCCGTTTTCATTGGCGCCGGCCAGCCTAGGTTGGCCCTCTTGAGGTGCGCGTGGCTCAGGCACAAATGTGACTGATGGGGTGTCCGCCTCCACTGCGATCAAGTTGCATCTACCTGTCGGACAACGTCCGAGCCCAGGTCAACGCCTCATCGAGGTTGAGGTAAAGACTCGAATAGGCTTTGCGAAGCAGATGATCCGGCAGAGCCCAATCCCACTTCTCGCGCTGCAAGTTCTTCACGTCTGCGAGCAATAGATCCAGCGGAGGCGGTTCATCCATGCCGGCATCGATGAGCGCGTCAAGGATGTCTTCGGTGTCGTGATCTCCCTTGATATCCTCGACACCAGGGCCAGCGGCGCTGGCGACAAATCCCCGGCGCTGCAGCAGACAGGCAACAGCCTCATTGGCCGAATCCCCGAGCCAGGTCAGCAGCAGCGTTTCGCTTCCCTGGTCCACCACGAACACTTCGGAGAGGCCCCGCGTCGCGAAGCTGGCCCGTGCTTCGACTAGGAAGCGCTTGGCGACTTCATCGAGATACGGCGGGAGCTGCGTTGTCTCAAGCAGCTGGCGCATACGCTGACGAACGCGCGTGTGGGTTCGACCCGCTCCGCCCGAGAATAACGGCGGCAGCCCGCCGCCCGTGCGGACCACGAAAATGGTCTTCTGCTGCTCGTCGATCTCCTCGACGCGCCAGGTCTTGCCGGCGAACAGGATTCGCTGGCCGACGCTGAGGGCCTGTGACACGGGCAGCGTGCCAAGGGTGCGCCCGCCGTTGACGATCCGGAACTCCTCATCGGCCGCGAATGCAGCGTAGAAGGTGTAGTGGTTGACGAACTTCTCGCCCACCCGCCCATGAAGCAGCGTGCCGGCCGAGTCCTGCGTCAACAGCGCCTTCTGACCGAGGTAGTGAACCAGTTCAACGAACTCTTCTTGCGAGACACCCACGAAAGGCGCATCCGGTCCGCAGAGCAGGCCATACAACTGACCGATAGTGGCGCCGCCATTCTGGGCGATGAACGACAGCACCTGCTGAATCAGTGTCGACAGGTGCGCCCCCTTCGACATGGGCGGCTCGAACCAACCCTCCAACAGCAGCGAAATCATCGCCGTCATCCGGACCGTCCCGAGCCGCAGCTCGGTGTCAATGGAAGGCTTGCCACCAATGGCGTCCTCGACGCAGTACCCACGCAGGACGGCCGGCTCACCCTTGCGCCGACCGGACCGACCCAGGCGGCGACGCAGGCTGGCCACAGACGGCGGGGCGCCAATCTGAGCGACGCTCTTCTCTGCACCAATGTCGATCCCCAGTTCAAGCATGTTCGTGCAGACGGCAGTCGCTGGGCGCTCCTTCTGCTTTAGCGCCGCCTCCGTCTCGGCGCGAATCTCCTTCGAGAGGCTGCCGTGGTGCGGCCAGAACTCGTTGGGCACTTGCTGAGCCTCACACAATTTGGGCTCTCCTGAATTCTGAGTGGGTACCCTACGTGCTTTGAAGCCACGTGCGGAGGGGTGATGAGCTCACAACTGTTTGAGTCGGCGCTGGGGATCAAGGCTCCGTGATCGGTGCACTCGGTGGAGTTCGACGAGTCGGCCAAGCGGCTGAAGGTGCTGATCGACTTCAAGGCAGGCACCCGGTTCGCCGTGAGCGGGTATCCAGGCGAACATCCAGTCCATGACACCGTCAGTAAGACCTATCGGCACCTGAACTTCTTCCAACACGAGTGCCATCTGCAGGTTCGCGTGCCTCGGGTACGGTTGCCGCACGGGGCGGTACGCCAGATTGAGCCGGACTTCGCGGGCCGGCTCAACGGCTTCACGCTGCTGTTCGAGGCGCTGATCCTCATGCTGGCCCAACAGATGCCTTTCGCGGCCGTTGGGCGCATTGTTGGGGAGTCGGAGTACCGGGTGCTGGCTCTGTGCCGCCGCTATGTGGACATCGCTGGCGGCCTGGCCGACTACAGCGACGTCACCTCGCTGGCCATCGACGAGACCTCGCGCGCACGGGGCCACAAGTACGTGACTATCGCTGCCGATGCTGAGGAGCGACGGGTTGTTTTCGTCGGTGATGGCCACGGCGCCAAAGTCGTCGCAGAGCTGGCCGAACATCTTGATTGGCATGGCTGCCCGCCCGAACAAGTCGATCGAGTGAGCATCGATATGTCGGCGGAAGCTGTCAAGCCAGTTGTCGCATGAGGTTGTGAAATCAAGCTGCTTTCTGATCGGCTTCGGACGTCTTGGTTTGTGGGCTGTCTGGGTTGAGGTGAACCTCGTCGATGAAGGTCCAGTTGCGTGTGTTTCCTGACCAAACCATGCCGTCCAGGTCGGTCGTGGCACGGTCTGCCTTTGGTGAAGGGGCTTTGGGTCGAGGGCTTCTGACTAGGCCGGTGCGTGGCCCGTTCTATCGCGTCATGCACTCGCGCGCCACGGCAGTCGGTGCATTTGGCTTCG
>JANOJR010000308.1:0-8032 GCA_031418855.1 Rubrivivax sp. | reverse complement strand
GTCGATGTCGTGGTGCTCGACTCCTCTGGCCATCGACAAGTTGCCAGTGGTGCCGCGCCACCTCCGCGACCCAGGATTCGCCGTCAGCCACGTGACCGTCTGCTCGGGCGGCCGCCAAGGACAGCCGCAGGACCTACCTTTGCAGCACCGGATCCGAGACCTCGGCCATCAATGACGCCAAGGTGCTGTCATCCTGAAGACGGCAGAGCCAGGGGTAGCGCGCAGGGAAAGCACTGATCTCCATTACCTCCGGCATTAACCCTGTTGTAAGAAAAGAGTAAGCCGGCAGTTCAACAGTCGCCTTGCTCTTTGGTGGCCCGCGCTATGTTGCTCACACTCAACGCCCTGCAACTCGTTCTCTATATCGCCTTGTTGGCTCTGGTCGGGCAAGGCCTGCTGGCTTTGTTGGCGGGCGCCAAGCGCGAGAGCAATTTCTTCTACAAGGCCTTGACGGTGTTGACCAAGCCCTTCACGCGGGCCATGCGTTTCATCACGCCCAAGCAGGTGGCCGACCAGCATGTGCCCTTGGCGACGTTTCTGTTGCTCCTGGTGCTGTACGCCGCCGTGACGTTGGAGAAGGTCAGCTACTGCGTGTCAATCAACATGGCGGGGTGCAAATGAATCGCATCGATTACTGGTTCATGCGTGGCACGGCCATCACCTGGCTCGTGTTGGGCCGCAGGGTGCCTGCGCTGGCGATCTTTGACCGCATGCTTGTGCGTTGGCCTGACGACGTCTACGCGCTCTCCAGTCGCGCCAACCTGCTGGTGCAGGTCAAGCGCCGGGACGACGCCCTGCGCGACCTTGCCCGTCTGGTGCAACTTCAGCCCGAGCATGCCGCGCACCACTTCAACCACGGCTTCACGCTGGAAGAGGCCGGCTTGCTGGAGCCGGCGCGCCTGGCCTTCGTGCGCGCCACCGAGCTCGCCCCCAAGCTCGACCGCGCCTGGTATGGCCTCGGCCTCACCTTGATCCGGCTCAAGCGTTTTGAAGAGGCCGAGACGGCCCTGCGGCGCAACACCGAACTGCAACCCATGAGCCCCTACGGCTGGTATCAGCTGGCGCGGGTTCATGTGGATCGGCACGACCCCGAATCGGCGCTAGAGGTGATCCGCCACTTGCAAGGCTTCGAGCCCAAGGTGGCGGCGCAACTCGTGCGCGAAACCGGGTTGCGCCTTGAAGCGCAGCCCAGCTGAAGATCTTGTCGGCAGTGGCCTCTACGTAGGCCAGGTGTTCCGGGCCGAGCAGGCCCATTTAACTAGAAAGAGGTGACAGCCATGAAGGTGAGCGAGAACCACCAACGCTACTGGCAGAAGAACCTGAGGATCACCGCGATCCTCATGGCGATCTGGTTTGTAGTGACCTTTGTCGCGGGCTACTTTGCGCGCGATTTGACTTTCAATTTCTTCGGTTGGCCCTTCAGCTTCTGGGTTGCGTCCCAGGGTGCGCTGGTGGTCTATGTGTTGATCATCTGGTATTACGCGAGCTACATGAACAAGCTCGACCAGGAACACGGCGTTGCCGAGGAGGAATGACATGGCTGGCCTGAGTTTCGACACTGCCTCCGGGCAAACCAACAAACAAGCCAACGACGCTTTCAAGGCGCAGTTGAACAAGGTGTACGCCTGGTACACCGGTGGCTTCATCGTCTTCGTGATCGTGCTGGCCATTGCCGAGCAGATGGGCTTGTCGCGTGGTGCCATCGGCATCACCTTCTTGCTCGCCACCGTGGGCCTGTATGCCGGCATCGGCATCATGGCGCGCACCAACGACGCGTCGGAGTACTACGTCGCCGGGCGGCGTGTACCTGCCGTTTACAACGGCATGGCCACAGGCGCCGACTGGATGAGCGCGGCCTCGTTCATCGGCATGGCCGGCACGCTCTACCTCACGGGTTACGGCGGCCTGGCCTTCATCCTGGGCTGGACCGGTGGCTACTGCCTCGTTGCCCTGTTCCTGGCGCCCTACCTGCGCAAGTTCGGGCAGTTCACGATCCCTGACTTCCTGGGCGCGCGCTACGACGGCAACGCCGCACGTTTGGTTGGCATCGTCGCCGCCATCCTGTGCTCGTTCGTCTATGTCGTGGCGCAGATCTACGGTGTGGGCCTGATCACCACGCGGCTGTCGGGTCTGGCCTTTGAGGTCGGCATCTTCGTCGGCCTGGGTGGCATCCTGGTGTGTTCGTTCTTGGGTGGTATGCGTGCGGTGACCTGGACCCAGGTCGCGCAGTACATCATCCTGATCATTGCCTACCTGGTGCCGGTGATCTGGCTGTCGGTCAAGCAGACCAACTTCCCGATCCCGCAAATCATCTACGGCTATCAGCTGGAGAAGATCACAGCCAAAGAGAAGGTGTTGATCGACGACCCGAAAGAAAAGGAAGTCATCGCCATCTTCAAGAAGCAATCGGACGATCTCGCCGCCAAGCTCAAGGACGTGCCTGCCGCATTGGCCGCCGACAAGGCCGCCGCGCAGAAGAAGACCGAGGACCTGAAGGTGGCGAATGCGCCGCTGGCTGACGTGCAGGCTGCTGAGAAGGCCTTGGCAGGGGTGCCCAAGGATGAAGCCGGCGCGAAGGATGCCTGGACCAAGGCCAAAGCAGCCGCCGATGGCCGTGCGCGGCCGCTGGCGGGCATGCCGCGCCACGGGACGCCGTTTGCAGGTGACCCCAACGGCGACGCCAAAGCGCAGAAGACCTTCGACGAGTCACGTCGCAACTTCCTCGCACTCGTGTTCTGCTTGATGGTGGGCACGGCAGCCTTGCCGCACATTCTGATGCGCTACTACACCACCCCTTCGGTGAAGCAGGCGCGGGAATCGGTGACTTGGTCGCTGTTCTTCATCTTCTTGCTCTACTTCACCGCGCCGGCCTTGGCGGTGCTGGTCAAGTACGAGGTCTTCAACGTACTGGTGGGCACGCCGTTTGATAAGTTGCCAGCGTGGATCGGGGCCTGGGCCAAGGTCGACCCCAACTTGCTGGCGGTGGCCGACATCAACAAGGACGGCATCTTTCAGCTCGGTGAAATGCGCATCGGTGGCGACATCATCGTGCTGGCCACGCCCGAGATCGGTGGCTTGCCGTACGTCATCTCCGGCATGGTGGCCGCGGGTGGCTTGGCAGCTGCGCTGTCCACGGCTGACGGTCTCTTGCTGACCATCGCCAACGCGCTCTCGCACGACCTTTACTACAAGATGATCGACCCCAACGCGCCGACCGCGCGACGGGTGATGATCTCCAAGATCTTGTTGCTGGTGGTGGCCTTGCTCGCGGCACTGGTGGCGGCGCAGAAACCCGCGGACATCTTGTTCCTGGTGTCAGCGGCCTTCTCCTTTGCGGCCGCCTCGTTCTTCCCGGCGCTCGTACTTGGGGTGTTCTGGAAGCGCGCCAACAAGTGGGGCGCCGTGCTGGGCATGATCGCCGGCCTGAGCACGACGATGTACTACATGATCACCACCCAGGCCTGGTTGCGCGGCGTCTTCAACGTCACCTCGCCAGTGGCTGACAACATCTGGTTTGGCATCCTGCCGATCTCGGCCGGTGTCTTCGGCGTGCCGGTGGGCTTTGCCGTGATCATCATCGTGAGCCTCTTGACGCCTGCGCCCAAGCAGGAGATTCAAGAGCTGATCGAGCATGTTCGCTACCCGAACATCAAGGCCGCATGAGCCAGACTTGAACTGCTGAAGCACAGGGCCCTCACGGGCCTGCACAGCGGCCTCTCGGGCAACCGGGAGGCCGCTCTTGCGTCTACGGCTATACTCGCGGGCTTTTCCCTTGCCGCACCCTCTATGTAGACGCATCTGGGGCGGCTTCCAATCCTGGAACCCATAAGGAGTATTCATGCGTCATTACGAGATCGTGCTCATGATCCATCCGGATCAGAGCGAACAGGTTCCGGCCATGCTGGAGCGCTACAAAACCTTGGTCACCGCGGGCGGTGGCAAGGTGCACCGGGTGGAAGATTGGGGTCGGCGCCAGCTGGCCTACATGATCCAGAAGCTCGCCAAGGCGCACTACCTGTGCCTGAACATCGAGTGCAGCAACGAGACGCTGACCGAGATCGAAACGGGCTTTCGTTTCAACGACGCGGTGCTGCGCCATTTGACGGTGTCGAAAGTCAAGGCCGAGATCACGCCGTCGATCATGATGAAGGCCGTTGAGCGCGAAGAAGCGCGCAAAGAGCGCCACGAGGCCACGGCCTGACATCGTTGCCGCGAGCCTTCCACTGCTGCTGCTGAATGAACCGTCTGGTTCTCTCAGCCACCGTGGTGGAGCGAGGTGTGATGCGCTATACCCCGGCCGGTTTGCCAGCCTTGAACTTGAGCTTGAAGCACGAGTCCGAGGTCAGCGAAGACGGCCAGCCCCGCAAGGTTTTCATGGAACTGCGCGCGGTGGGCATAGGCAGCATTACCCAAGCACTGGGCGCGATGGCGCTGGGAACACAAGCCCGCATGGCGGGGTTCCTGGCGGCAGCACGCAACGGCCGCGGCACCGTGTTCCACATCACTGAGGTTGAGTTGGTCGAGCCCCCAGCAGCCGCTGCGCCCACCCCTTGACCGATCTGTTCACTCTGAATCCCATTCAATTTTTCAGGAGCTCGTATGCCCCCGCCACGTGGTAAAGGTCGTTTTTCCAAAGACAAGCGCCCCAAGCGCAACACCCAATCGCTGCTCTTCCGTCGCAAGCGTTTCTGCCGCTTCACGGTGGCCAACGTGCTTGAGATCGACTACAAAGAGATCGACGTCCTGCGCGACTTCGTCGGCGAAAACGGCAAGATCACGCCGGCCCGCCTGACCGGCACGCGCGCGTTTTACCAGCGCCAGCTCACCACCGCCATCAAGCGCGCGCGCTTCCTGGCGTTGCTGCCTTACTCCGACCAGCACAAGGTCTAAGCAGGCGCCAAGGAACACGACATGCAAATCATTCTTCTGGAAAAAATCGGCAAGCTCGGCAACCTGGGTGACGTCGTCAAGGTCAAAGACGGCTACGCCCGCAACTTCCTGATCCCGAGCAAGCTCGCGCGCCGCGCGACCGAGACCGCGATCAAGGAATTTGCCGATCGTCGCGCTGATCTCGAAAAGATCGCCGCCACCAAGCTCGGCGCCGCGCAAGCGATGGGCGAGCAGCTTTCGGGCAAGACCGTGCGTATCGCGCAAAAGGCGGGCGTCGACGGCCGCTTGTTCGGCTCGGTCACCAACGCCGACGTTGCCGCCGCCCTCACCAAGATGGGCCTGGCGGTGCAAAAGGCGCAAGTGCGCATGCCCAATGGCCCGCTCAAGACCGTGGGCGAGCACCCCGTCAGCGTGTCGCCGCATGGCGACGTGGTGGTCGAGGTCACCGTGCATGTGGTCGCACTCGTCGAGTGACCTGCACTTGAGGATTTCGCCTTGAGCGAACATCACGGGCCGGTCGATGACCGGCCCGAATTCGTTTCGGCGCGTGCCACCTCAATGGTGCCGCGCATCCTCAATGCGCGTGCCATTCCCGCCGTCGGTGACGACAGGCACTTGCCCGCCATCGCGCCCGAGCGGCTCACCGCCGAGGCCATTCGCCAACGCCTGAAGTACGCTGACAGCTTGCCCGGCGGCTGGGTGCCTGACATCCCCGGCGACGGCCGCCATTTCAAGCTCACGCGCGAGCCTTCACCGGCCTCCGTGCTGGTGCCGCTGGTGCAGCGCGACGACGGCCTGCACGTGCTGCTGACGCTGCGCAGCGAGCAGCTGCGCGACCATGCGGGCCAGGTCAGCTTCCCCGGCGGGCGCGCTGAGCCGTTTGACCAAGACGCGGCCGACACCGCATTGCGCGAGACCGAAGAAGAGGTCGGCCTGGCGCGCGCGCACATCGAAGTCATCGGCCGCATGCCGACCTACACGACGGTGACGAGCTACATCGTCACACCCGTGTTGGCAATCGTGCAGCCGCCTTTCACGCTGAGCCTGGACCGCACCGAAGTCGACGAAGCCTTTGAAGTGCCGCTGCGTTTCCTGATGACGCCGGGGCACCATCAGCGCCATGTCTTCACCTTTGAAGGTGGCGCGCGCCAGTTCCTGTCGATGCCGTGGACGCCCCCGGGCGGCACGCGCGAGTACTTCATCTGGGGTGCCACGGCGGCGATGTTGCGTAACCTGTACGGGCTGCTGAGAGCTTGACCAGGACTGGTTGAGCAACCCCGCAAGGTGCGTCGCTATCATGCGCGGCGATGAGTTTCCTAGCCGTCCTCCTGGCCCTCTTGCTTGAGCAGCTCAAGCCTTTGCCACGCGACAACACCGTGCACGACGCGCTGGTGGGCTGGGTGCGCTGGAGCGGGCGCAACTTCGACGCCGGGCGTGTCCACCATCGCTGGGTGGTCTGGTGCGTCTCGGTATTGGTACCGCCCATCGTGGTGGGTGCGCTCTACGTGCTCATCAACCACTACAGCTTGTTGTTAGCACTGGCCTTTGACGTCGCGCTGCTCTACATCACGCTGGGCTTTCGCCAGTTCAGCCACTACTTCACCGGCATACGCGACGCGCTCGACACGGGTGATGAGGCCCGTGCCAGACAGTTGTTAGGCGACTGGCTGCACCTCGACGCCAGCGAGCTGCCACGCACCGAGCTTGTGCGCCACGTGCTGGAGCACGCGCTGCTGGCCGCACACCGCCATGTCTTCGGCGTGTTCTTCTGGTTCGTGGTGCTCTCGGCCCTTGGTCTCGGGCCGATGGGTGCGGTGCTTTACCGCATGGCCGAGTTTTCCAGCCGCTACTGGGGCTACCGCCATCGCGCCCTGGACGCACCCGCCAACGATGATTTGTTGGAGCTTTCGCGCCAGCTCTTCATGTGGATCGACCATGTGCCTGCGCGGCTGACGGCCTTTGGTTTCGCCGTGGTCGGCAACTTCGAGGAAGCCGTCAACGGCTGGCGGCGTGACGCCTCGCTGTGGCTGCATCCGAATGAGGGCGTGATCCTGGCGGCGGCCGCAGGCGCGCTGGGCGTGCAGCTCGGCGGCAGCGCGGCGCCCGGTGTCACACCGGATCGCTCAAAAACCATCAGCGGCAACGTCGAGCCGGGCATGGCCGACGCCGCCGGTCCCACCTCGGGTGCCTTGCCGCAAGTCGGCCACCTGCAAAGTGTCGTCGGTTTGGTCTGGCGCTCAGTCGTGTTGTGGATGCTGCTGGTGGCACTCTTGTCGCTGGCCAACATCCTGGGCTAACGCTCGAAGTACGCGCTCAATAGCGCTTCTGCGACAGCTCGTCGTGCAAGTCCAGATAGATCTTGTAGCGCGTCGCCGCCACCTCACCGCGCTCTAGCGCCGCGCGCACGCCGCAGCCCGGCTCGCTGCGGTGTGTGCAGTTGTAGAAGCGGCAGTGGCCCAGGGCCGCGTGGATGTCGGGCATGAGCGTGGCCAGCTGCTCGGCTTCAATCTGACGCAGGCCAAATTCCTGGAAGCCCGGTGAGTCGATCAAGGCCGCCTGGCGCGTCGCGTCCAGCCAATACCAAAGTGTGCTGGTGGTGGTGTGGCGTCCGGCGGCTAGGGCTTGCGAGATCTCACCCACGAGTGCCGCCGCGTCAGGAATCAAGAGGTTGATGAGTGTGCTCTTGCCCACGCCGCTGGGCCCCAGCACCAGCGTCGTGCGGCCCGCCAGCAAAGGTGCTAACGCTGCACGTGAGGCCTCTGCGCCGCGCTTGAGCGACAGCTCCACCAGCTCGGCACCCATGCGTCGGTAGGGCAGCAGCCGCTCGCGCGCCAGCGCGGCCGAGGGCAGGTCGGTCTTGTTCATGCCGATCAGCACGGGGATGTCGGCCTGTCTCGCGGCGATGAGCGCACGCGCGAGTTGCGACTCGCTAAACATCGGCTCGCCCGACACCAGCACCAGCACCTGGTCAAGGTTGGCGGCAAAGGACTTGGTGCGCCATTCATCCTGGCGAAAAAAGAGGTTGCGCCGCGTCTCGATTTTTTCCACCACACCTTCGTCGGCGGTGGGCAGCCAGCGCACGCGGTCGCCCACGACGAGATCACTCTTCTTGCCGCGCGGGTGGCACAACACGCGCTCGCCT
>JANOJR010000307.1:0-2513 GCA_031418855.1 Rubrivivax sp. | reverse complement strand
GCCCCCAGCGAGGCGACGGCGTCGACAACAAAGAGCGCCGGGTGGCCAGCGTCGTCAATCGCTTTGCGCAGTGCGTCGATGTCGCTGGTCACACCGCTGGCGGTGTCGGTGTGCACCGCGAAGACGGCCACGATCTCGTCCAGCGCATCGGCGCGCAGCACCTGCTCCACCGCCACGGCGTCGATCGGCTCGCCTTCGCGCCAGGGCGTGCGCACGACGCGGCGGCCCAGCGCTTCGACCTGGATCGCCCATTGATCCGAGAAGTGGCCGGTGCCGGGGATCAACACCAGGCTGTCGGGTGGCAACAGGTTTTCAATCGTCACTTCCCAGGCGCCATGGCCGTTGGTGGCGTAGAGAAAAACGCCCGCCTCGGCCGTGCCTGCCAGCCAGCGCAGACCGCGCTCGCAAGCGTCGACGCAGGCCATCACCCGCGGGTCCGCCAGGTCCATGGGCTGGCGGTGCATGGCGTCGAGCACCTCGTCGGGCACATGCGTGGGGCCGGGGGAATGCAGCAGGCGGCGACCGGGGATGCGGGTAGGGTTCATGGTGTTTTGCTGGGCGTGGTGAGGCGTGGTGAGGCGATGTTAGGGGCAGCGCCACGCGGCTACGATGGCGACATGAAGATCGACACCCTGACCCGGCTGCGCGCGCTCTACGCCCAGCCCAAAGAGCGCGCGGTGAAGAAGCAGATCGACCAGCTCGATGTGCATTGCCGCAACTTCATCGCGCTGTCGCCCTTCGTCCTTTTGGCCAGCGGCAGCGGTGCCGCGATGGACGCGTCGCCACGCGGGGGCGCGCCGGGCTTCGTCAAGACGCGCGATGCGCACACGCTCTTGATCCCCGACGCCCCCGGCAACAACCGCCTGGACACGCTGGAGAACATCGTCGCGCACGGCCATGTCGGCCTTTTGTTCATGATTCCAGGCGTCGACGAAACGCTGCGGGTCAATGGATCTGCGGTGTTGGTCAATGACGACGCGCTGCTCGACCTTTGCGCCAGCGAACGCCGGCGGCCACAGCTGGTGATTCAGGTCAACGTGATTGCTGCCTACCTGCACTGCGCCAAGGCCTTGATGCGCTCGCGGTTGTGGTTGGCCGGCGCCCAGGTCGAACGTACGTGCCTACCCAGCGCAGGCGCGATGATCAGCGACCAGACCGGCGTCGTCGTTGCGCCGGAAACGCAAGAGGCTATGCGCGCGCGTTACGCGCCGGACTTGTAGGGCGGCGCCGCGTTGCCCCGTGGCGCCTCACAGGCTCTTGGCCACCACGTAGTTGTCAATCGCCTCGCCCTCCATCACGAATGTGGTGAGGCCAAGATTGATGTAGCCGTGGCGCGCATAGAACGCCAGCGCGCGCTCGTTGTGCACCCAAGGCGACAGCCACAGCGCCGTGCTTCGCGCCTGCGCGGCCGCGGCCTCGGCCTGGCGCAGCAGCGCACTGCCCACGCCGGCACGCGTAAAGGGCTCTTGCACGTAGAGACGGTCAAGCTCGGCGGGCCGCGCGCTATGGACCAGCGCCTGCGTGGTGCCCAGCGTCCACTGCGCGAAACCGATGAGGTGCCCTGCCCGCTCGGCCACCCACAGCGAGATATTCGGCGCTGTGATCAGCGTGCACATCGCCTCGGTAGAGAAGGCGCGCTGCACTTCATGGGCGACGGCCCGGCGTATGCCCTGCTTGGCGTAGGTGTCGAGAAAGACCTGCGTGGCGAGCACGCCCAGGCACAGCGCGTCGTCGGTTTCGGCTGCGCGCAGCTTGAACGTTAGCGTCACGCGGCCACCGGTGCACGAGCGCGGTAGGCGTCGGGGCGCACCAGCACGGCGGCGGCGGCAGGGCTCAGGCCCAGGTGCGCGGCGAGCTGACCTTGCGGGTCGAGGATGTCGACGCCGACGTGCAGTGTTCGCATGGCGTCGCTTGTTGCGTCAGGCATGGCGCCGCCGAAACAAAAGCACAGCGCCTGGTCACCCGCCTCGCGCAGCAGCTGCATCAGCGTGGTGGCGCGGCCGTCGGCGTGTTGCAGAGGCAGGTTCTGCACCGTCACACCACCTTCAGGCAAAGCCTTCGCGGGCGGGTACGCGTTGGCCACCGACATGCGCCCAGCGTTCACCAACGTGCGCGCAAAAGCATGGCGCCGCGCCAGGCTGACAACGGCGCGGCGCAAGCGCATCTCGGCGCTGGAGCGCGGCGCCAGAAAGCGCGTCGTGCGCCGCGTCACCGCCAGGTTCTCGGCGGCGGCCGGGTGGCGCTCGTCCTGGTAGCTGTCGAGCAGATCGTCGCCCGCCCAGCCCTTCAAGACCCAGGCCAATTTCCAGCCCAGGTTGTTGGCGTCCTGGATGCCGGTGTTGCCCCCGCGTGCACCAAAGGGGCTAACGACATGTGCCGCGTCGCCGATGAAAAAGATGCGCTCATGTCGGAAGTTATCAAGCAGCAGGTCGCGGTACTGATACGGGCCGATCCAGACGAATTCGAGCTCGATGTCGCTACCCAGCTGCGCCTGGATGCGCTGGCTGACGAAG
>JANOJR010000306.1:0-17900 GCA_031418855.1 Rubrivivax sp. | reverse complement strand
GGGGTGGCCTCAAGGTTGCGGCTTCAATTCGAGTCAGCGGCGGGTCGGCGAATGCGGGTCGATGATAAAAAGCGAGTTCGCCTTTCGCACTTGACCCGAGTCAAGATTGGGCAGATCAGGCCGTATCGGCGCGCGTCAATCCACCGGCCGCTGTGCCGCGAACTCGTCGACCTTGGGCTTGCGGATGCGCGCCAGACCTTTGGCGATCAGCGGCCAGAACAGCATCAGCAGTGCTAACGTTGTAATGGAGCCCACAAGCGGGTTGGCATACATGATCGACAACTCACCCTGCGAGACCAGCATGGACTGGCGGAAGGAGTCTTCGGCCTTGTCGCCCAGCACCAGCGCCAGCACCAGCGGTGCCAGCGGATAGTCGAGCTTTTTGAAGACATAGCCGACGACGCCAAAGCCCATCATGAACCAGACGTCGAGCATGGCGCTGTGCACGGTGTAGGCGCCGATGGCGCAGATCACGATGATGATGGGCGCGATGATCGAGAACGGAATGCGCAGGATCGACGCGAACAGCGGCACGGTGGTCAGCACCACGATCAGGCCCACCAGGTTGCCCAGGTACATGCTGGCGATCAGGCCCCAGACGAAGTCTTTCTGTTCGACAAAGAGCAGCGGCCCGGGCTGCAAGCCCCAGATCAGCAGGCCGCCCAAGAGCACGGCCGCGGTGGGTGAACCCGGGATGCCCAGGGCCAGCATGGGCAGCAAGGCGCTGGTGCCGGCAGCGTGCGCGGCGGTCTCGGGGGCGATCACGCCCTCGATCTCACCTTTGCCGAAGTTCTTGCCGTTCTTGCTGAACTTCTTGGCCAGGCCGTAGCTCATGAACGAAGCCGGTGTGGCACCACCCGGGGTGATGCCCATCCAGATGCCCACGAGCGAGCTGCGCAGCGACGTGGCCCAGTACTTGGGCAGCTCTTTCCAGGTCTCGAGCACAACCTTGCCGTTGATCTTGGCCGCCTTGCCCTGGAACTTCAGCCCCTCTTCCATCGACAAGAGAATTTCGCCGATGCCAAAGAGGCCGATGACGGCGATGAGGAAGTCGAAGCCGCGCATCAGTTCGGTTTGACCGAAGGTCAAACGCAATTGGCCGGTCACTGTGTCCATGCCCACAGCGGCGAGCGCGAAGCCCAGTGCCATGGCAATCAAGATCTTGAACGGCGAGCCCTTGCCCATGCCTACGAAGCTGCAGAAGGTGAGCAGGTAGACCGCAAAGAACTCTGGTGCCCCGAACTTGAGCGCGAACTTGGCCACCAGTGGGGCCAGAAAGGTGATCATGATCACGGCCACCAGCGCCCCGACAAACGACGAGGTGAAGGCCGCCGTCAAGGCCTGCGCAGCCTTGCCCTTTTGCGCCATCGGGTAGCCGTCAAAGGTGGTGGCCACCGACCAGGGCTCACCCGGGATGTTGAAGAGGATCGAGGTGATGGCACCACCAAAAAGCGCGCCCCAGTAGATGCATGACAGCATCACGATGGCCGAGGTGGGTGACATCGTGAAGGTCAGTGGCAAGAGGATGGCCACCCCATTGGCACCGCCCAAACCGGGCAGCACGCCGATCAACACGCCCAGGATGATGCCGATGAACATCAAGCCGATGTTCATGGGCGTCAAGATGACGCCAAAGCCTTGTATCAGTGAACCCAATGCGTCCATGTGCCGAATTCCTGTGTGCGGTGGGGGGCGAGTCAATAGCCCAAGAAGTGCAGCGGGTCGAGCGAGCCCTTGTAGAGCGGCACCTTGAACCACACCTCGAACATCATGAAAAACAGCGTGACGACTGCGACCGACACGATCACGCTCTTGAGCACCGGGTACTTGCCCAGCACCACCATGAAGAGGGCGATGTAGATGGCCGAGGCCAGGTACATGCCCAGGAAGTTGATGCCCAGCACATACACGGTGGCCGGCAACAGCACCGAGAGCACACGCTTGAGTTGCACGCGGTTGACGAAGGTGTCGGTGTCGCGCGCCTTGCCAAAGAGTGACTGGTAGAGGATGCCCAGGCCCGAGACGAAAATGATGACGCCAATGTAGAACGGGAAGTAGCCGGCACCGGGGCCGTCGCTGGTCCACCCTGCGCCCAAACGGCGGGCTTCGTACATCACTACGCTGGCAATGAGTACCAGGATGGCCGCCACCACGGCGTCGACTTTGTTGTTGGCCACAACGCTGGGGCTTGATACGTCGTCGCTGTCGTGCGGGTCAGACATGGGTCACTCCAAGAGAGATCACAGGGTGGTCACAGAGCAAGGGCCCAGAGGCGTCCCGGCCCTGATGACAGGCGACACAAGCACCATGGGCCACGTGGGGGGGTGCAATGCGTGTCGACTTGAGGCTTGGTCAAGCCGACGTGCGGCGGGGTGATGCCACCCGCCAGCGCCGATCACTTCGCCATGAAGCCGGCTTCGGTCATCAAGTTACGGTGCAGGGTCTCGTTGCCTTCGAGCCACTTGCGGTACTCGGCGCCGCTCATGGTGGTGGTGTTGAAGGCACCTTTTTCCATGAACTCTTTCCATTCCGGCGTCTCACGCACTTTCTTCATCAGGTCCACGTAGTACGCCAGTTGGTCGGGCGTGACGCCGGGCGCCATGAAGATACCGCGCAGCATCACGTAGTCGGTGGTGATGCCGGCTTCACTACAGGTGTGAATGTCGTTCCACGACTCGGTGGCCGTGACCTTGGCCTTGTAGGGCATGCGCGTGTCGTCAAACACGCACAGCGGGCGCAGCGCGCCAGCGCGCCACTGGGCCACGGCTTCGATGGGGTTGTTAACGGTGGCGTCGACGTGTTTACCCACCAGCTGCACGGCCACTTCACCACCGCCCTTGTAAGGGACGTAGATGAACTTGGTGCCGGTGGCTTTTTCAAGACCCACGGTGAGGATCTGGTCTTCTTGCTTGGAGCCCGTGCCGCCCATCTTGAACTTCAAAGGGCCGGCGGCTTTGACTGCGGCGACGAACTCTTTGGCCGTCTTGTAGGGCGTCTCGGCGTTGACCCACAACACGAACTGGTCCAGCGCCATCATCGACACCGGCGTCATGTCCTTCCAGTTGAAAGGCACGCCCGTGGCCATGGGTGTGGTGAACAGGTTGGACAGCGTGATGACGATCTTGTGCGGGTCGCCCTTGGCATCTTTCATGGCCAGGAAGCCTTCGGCACCGGCGCCGCCCGACTTGTTGCTGACGATCATCGACTCCTTCATCAGCTTGTTCTTGACGATGATGCCCTGGATCAGGCGCGCCATCTGGTCGGCACCCCCGCCGGTGCCTGCGGGCACGACGAATTCGACGGGCTTGGTGGGCTCCCACGCTGCAAAGCTGGGGCCAGCCGTAGCGACCGCAGCGATAGCCGCCAAGGTGGCCGCAAACGCGGATACGTTGCCGCGCGGGGCGATGTGCTTGATCAAGGTGATGTCTCCTAAAACCGCTGTGTGTGGCAAGCTGCCTGACGCTGTGGTCACGGTCACGCATGCATGAAGTGGCGCGATGCTCTCGTGCTTGTACGCCGATACGGATTGACCGCCGTCAACTTCCGTGAAAATACGGGATCGACCCGATGAGGGTCATTACGTACCCGAAGCCCAACGTGACGCCCCTGTCAGAGCACCCCGAGCGCAACGTCATCCGATTGGAGCTCAAGCGCAACGCCCTTCTGGCGACGCTGGACGACACGCAATTCCGCGAACTAGAGCCGCACCTGAGCATCGTCGACGGCGCCAAGGGCGACGAACTCTTGCAGCAAGGCGTGCGCGAGATGGGCCAGTACTTCATTCTCAGCGGGATCTTGAAGCGCGTGGTCAGCAACGCCGAAGGCAAGGAGATGATCCTGCGCTTTGCCGGCGAGCACGACATGGAAACCAGCTACGCCGCCTGGCGCTTGGGCACGCCCACGCCTTACGCCATCGTGTGTGTGAGCAAGGCACGCGTCGCGCGCCTGACGATGGTGGAATGGGTCGCCTTCCTGGAGCGCCACCCCGAGGCCAAACGCCAGTTCGAGTACTACGTGATGCGCGTCATGAGCGAGATCATGGCCCACACCATCACCCTGCATTTGCTCGACGCCCCCGGGCGCGTGCATCGCTTCATCCGCAAGCACCCCGAGCTGGTGGACCTGGTGCCGCAAAAGCAACTGGCCTCGCACTTGAACCTGTCGCCGGAGACGCTGAGTCGGTTGCGGCAGAGTGGGAAGATTTAGCCCGCCTTACACCACGCTACCGGGAAGGCGCTGCAAGAGACTCGCTTGCCTGGACGTCAAACCCGAATGGGTCTGGGAGCCTGAGCGATGAACACCGTCTCGCGGCCCACGTACCATGTGGCCAGAACGACCATGATGCTTGCACCCCGTCCCCAATCCACCTCAGCCGCCCTGGTTCATTTGCTGGTCTGCTGGCTGGCGGTGATCGTGCTTTTGCAGGCGATCGGCGCCGCCCAGGCTCTCGGTCGCGGGCCGCTGCATCGACACGTCGAGAACCTAGCGGCGGCGCACCTTCACCACCACGACTCGGACGAGCGCCACCACCACGCTGCGCACGACCTCGGCGTTCTTGAGATCGCCAATGCGCAAGACAACACGTTCGATGCGGGTGTCTTCGCACTCGCCGCTGCATTCGCGTTGATGGCCGTGACCCTCGCCCGTGCCTGGCGCGATACGCGCCGCCACGTCTGGCGGCCGGCGCCGTCATGGGCCCGGCGCACCCACATCTCCATCGCATTGCGCAAGCCGCCCCGGCTGGGCTGAGCCCGTTCCACGGTCTCATCCGCTTCCCGCCGTGCGGGAAGTGCCCCCGCGTTCCTTGCAGGAGCTTTCCACCATGCGTTCCCTTTTGTACTGCGCGGCGCTTAGCGCTGCAGCGGCTGCGTGCCTTGCGGCGCACGCCCAGCCCGCCACAACCGCCACAACCGCCACAACCACCACAGCGCCCGGCGCTTCGTCGCAATCCATCACCATCACGGGCCACTACAACAACGCAATCGGCACGTCCGACGCGGCCTCACAAGGCGTCATCAACCGCGAGCTACTCAAGAGCCGCCCAGCACTACGGCCTGGTGAAGTGCTGGAGTTCGTGCCCGGCCTGATCGTGACCCAGCACTCGGGCGATGGCAAAGCCAACCAATACTTTCTGCGCGGCTTCAACCTCGACCACGGCACCGACTTCGCCACGCGCATCAACGGCATGCCGGTCAACATGCCCAGCCACGGCCATGGCCAGGGCTACACGGACTTGAACTTCCTGATGCCCGAGCTGGTGCAGCGCGTCGAGTACCGCAAGGGCCCTTACTTCGCTGGCAATGGCGATTTCTCGTCGGCGGGCTCGGCCGACATCGTGTACCTGAAGCAGCTCGATGCCCCTTTTGCCCAGCTCACGCTCGGGCAAGGCGGCTTCAAGCGCGCAGTGGGCGGCGCGTCGTTCACGGTCGCACCCGAGACCACGCTGCTCGGCGCGGTGGAGGTGCAGCGTAACGACGGCCCGTGGACCGTCGAAGAAAACTTGCGCAAGGAAAACGCCGTGTTCACGCTTTCCGGTGGCACCGCCGCACGCGGCTGGAGCGCCAGCGCGATGGCGTATCGCTCGCGCTGGACAGCCACCGACCAAGTGCCACAGCGCGCAATCGACAGCGGCGTCGTCAACGGCCAAAGATTCGGCCGCTTCGATTCGCTCGACCCGAGCACCGGCGGCAGCACCTCGCGGGCCAGCCTGTCCACCGAGTGGCACAACGACAGTGCGCTCGGCCGCAGCAAACTGTCGGCTTACGCCATGCGCTACCGGCTCGACTTGAACTCCAACTTCACCTACGCGCTGGAGCGTGCGGCCGATGGCGACCAGTTCAAGCAGCAGGACCGACGCAGCGTTTTCGGCGTCGATGCCGGCCAATCGGTCGATCACAAGCTCGGCAGCCTTGACGCGAAGAGCGAGCTCGGCGCGTCGCTGCGCTTTGATCGCGCGCGCGTCGGGTTGTTCGACAGCGTGGCACGCCAGGTCACGAGCACCGTGCGCGAAGACAAGCTGCGCGAGAGCCTGCTGGGCTTGTACGCTCAGACCGCCGTGGAAGTACTGCCGAACCGTTTGCGCGCGATCGTCGGCGTGCGCGCCGACCACGTGCGAAACCGCGTCGATGCGCTCACGCTGGCCGCCAACGGTGGGGCGTCCGCCGACACGCAGGTCTCACCCAAGTTGTCCCTCATCGCTGGCCCGTTCGAGAAAACCGAGTTCTTTTTCAACGCCGGCCGCGGCCTGCACAGCAACGACGCACGCGGCACCACCGCCACCATCGACCCCAAGACCGGCGACCCGGCGAACAAGGTGCCGCCGCTGGTGGCGTCGCGTGGCTTCGAAGTCGGTGCGCGCACCGAAGCGATCCAGGGCCTGCAGAGTTCGATCGCGCTGTGGAAGCTTGACTTCGATTCCGAGCTGGTCTATGTCGGCGACGCTGGCGCCACCGAGGCCAGCGGCGCTTCCACACGCAAAGGTATCGAGTGGAACAACCGCTGGATTCCCGTGCCTTGGTTGTTGTTCGACGCCGACCTGGCGTGGACGCATGCGCGCTTCAAGAATGGCGACCGCATCCCGAACTCGATCGACCGCGTGGCTTCCCTGGCCGCCACGGTGCGCAAGCTTGGCGCCTGGTCGGCCAGCCTGCAACTGCGCCACCTCGGCCCGGGCGCGTTGATCGAAGACAACAGCGTGCGCTCGTTCGTCTCGACCACCACCAACCTGCGCCTGGGCTACCAATTCAGCCGCAACGTGGAAGCCACGCTTGATGTCTTCAACCTCTTCGACAAAAAAGCCAACGACATCCAGTATTTCTACGAGTCGCAGCTGGCAGGCGAAGCGGCGCCGGTGGCCGACCGCCATACGCACCCCGCCGAACCGCGCAGCGCGAGGTTGACCTTGCAGATGCGCTTCTGAGCGTGAACAAACCTGAGCTTGACTTGCTGCTTGAGTTACTCAGCCGCACGGACAAACCGGAGCGCCCTGCGGCCGGCTGAGCCGGTCGTTTCGGTGCGCCGTCCCGACGACGGACACCTGAGCGTGTAGGCTTACTGAGCGGCATCCGGCGGTCGGCGCCAGCAAGCCGGGCGCTACGTGGATACGGCTGGGGCTGATGTTGGAAACCTCAAGAAGAAATTAAACAACGTCAACGGGATCAAGGTCTTATGCAAATCGCCACCTGGAACGTCAACTCACTGACCGTGCGCCTGCCGCAATTGCTGAGCTGGCTAGCGGCCAACCCAGTGGATGCCATCGTGCTGCAGGAAACCAAGCTCGTCGACGAGAAGTTTCCACACGCTGAGATCGAAGCTGCTGGCTACCGCGCTGAGTTCCACGGCCAGAAGACCTACAACGGCGTGGCGCTGCTCAGCCGTGTAGGCGCGCTGGACATCGTGAAGACCATCCCCGGGCTGGACGATCCACAAGCCCGCGTCATCGCCGGCACCGTGGCCGGCGTGCGCGTGGTGGGCGGCTACTTCCCCAACGGCCAGGCCCCTGACAGCGACAAGTTCGTCTACAAGATGCGCTGGCTGCAAGCCTTGCACGACTGGCTGCGCGGCGAGCTTGCTGCACACCCGCAGCTGGTGTTGCTGGGCGACTTCAACGTCGCACCCGAAGACCGTGACGTGTTTGATCCCGTGGCCTGGGCCGGGCAGATCCACTGCACGCCACAAGAGCGTGGCCACTTCCAGGCCTTGATCGGGCTCGGTTTGGTCGACGCCTTTCGCCTGTTTGAGCAGCCACCCAAGAGCTGGAGCTGGTGGGACTACCGCAACCTGGCGTTTCGCAAGAACCAGGGCCTACGCATCGACCACATCCTGGTCAGCGCGGCACTCAAGGGCCGGGTCGAAGCCTGTGTCATCGACAAGCTGCCGCGCAAGAACGAACGGCCCAGCGACCACGCGCCGGTGGTGCTAACGCTGAATTTGAGCTGACGGCACCGGCGGCAGCGGGCCGCCACTCAGTCGTCGATCTTCAGTTCTTGAATCTTGCGCGTGATGGTATTGCGCCCGATGCCCAGGCGCTGCGCGGCTTCGATGCGGCGGCCGCGCGTGACGTCCAACGCAGTGAGGATGAGGCCGGCTTCAAACTGCTCGCACATGGTTTGCCAGACCTTGGGCTCGTTCGCTTCAAGGCGACTGCGCGCCTGGCTTTGCATCGCCGCCAACCAGTTGCCGCCGGCCGTTGCGCTGTGCGCCAAGGGCGCAGCTGGGGTCGCGTTCGTGACTGCAGCGGCGTCAGAACCGGCAGCCGGCACAAGCGCAGGCGCGGCCATTGGCGCCGGCGCCTGCAAGACTTCCGGCGGCAAGTCCTTGACTTCAATCACCTGCGCCGGCGCCATCACGGTGAGCCAGTGGCAGATGTTTTCCAGCTGACGCACATTGCCGGGGAAGTCGAAACCTTGCAGGCGTTGAATTGCCGCGTCGGTGATGCGCTTGGCGTCGACACCGAGCTCACGCGCGCTTTTTTGCAGGAAGAAGCGCGTCAGCATGGCGATGTCGTCCAGCCGCTCGCGCAGCGCCGGCAGGCGCAGCCGGATGACGTTGAGCCGGTGGTACAGGTCTTCGCGGAACGCGCCGGCGCGCACGCGCTCGTCCAGGTTCTGGTGCGTGGCGGCGATGACGCGCACGTTGGCTTTGAGCGGCTGGTGCCCACCCACACGGTAGAACTGGCCGTCAGAGAGCACACGCAGCAAACGCGTTTGCAAGTCAAACGGCATGTCGCCGATCTCATCGAGGAACAGCGTGCCGCCTTCGGCTTGCTCGAAGCGGCCGCGGCGTGTCGTCTGCGCACCGGTGAAGGCGCCGCGCTCGTGGCCGAAGAGTTCGCTCTCGAGCAAGTCTTTGGGGATGGCCGCCGTGTTGATCGACACCATCGGCCCCTCAGATCGCGGGCTGTGCTTGTGCAGCGCGCGCGCCACCAGCTCTTTGCCCGAGCCACTTTCACCCGTGATGAGCACGGTGACGTTGCTCTGCGACAGCCGCCCGATGGCACGGAACACATCCTGCATCGCCGGGGCCTGGCCCAGCATCTCGGGCATCACCGTCTGCGCGCTTTCATTGACGGCCTCGCGCTGGCTCTCTTGCACCGCGCGGCGGATCAGCTCCACGGCGTGTGTCACGTCAAACGGCTTGGGCAGGTACTCGAAGGCGCCGCCCTGGAAGGCCGAGACGGCGCTGTCCAGGTCAGAGAACGCCGTCATGATGATCACCGGCAGCCCCGGCATCTTGGCCTTGACCTGCGCCAGCAAATCGATGCCCGAACTACCCGGCATGCGGATGTCGCTGACCAGCACGGCCGGGGGGTCGCCACCGGCCGCTTGCAAGGCGACCCCTAGCGCCGCCAGCACGTCGCGGCTGTTGGAAAAACTGCGCACCAAGAACTGCTCGCGCGCGAGCGCCTTTTCAAGCACGAAGCGGATCGAGGGGTCGTCGTCAACGATCCAGATCGGCGTCAAGGTGTCGGGGGCAATCGGCGGTGTCGGTGACATCAGGGCAGTGGCATCAGGGCAATGGAATCAGGATCTTGAAGACCGTGCGTCCGACCATGCTTTCGCATTCGATGGTGCCGTGATGCTGCTCCACAAAGGTCTGGGCCAAGGTCAGCCCGAGGCCAGTACCGCCTTCTCGTCCAGAGATCAGCGGGTGGAAGATGCGGTCACGGATAGCCTCGGGGACGCCCGGGCCGTTGTCCTGGATATGCAATTCCAGTGCCAGGCGAAAACGCTCGCGTGCAATCGTGGCCTGGCGTGCCACCCGTGTGCGCAAGGTGACCACCGCGTCGCCCGCCACGATGCGCTCGGCCAGCGCCTGCGCGGCGTTGCGCACGATGTTGAGCACGACCTGAATAAGCTGCGCGCGGTCACCCCGAAACTCGGGCAGCGAGGTGTCGTAGTCGCGCTGCAGGGCCAGCCCGCGCGGGAACTCAGCCAGCACCAGGCTGCGCACACGCTCGCAAACCTCGTGGATGTTGACGTCGCCCACCACCTGCGCGTGGCGGTGCGGGTCGAGCAGCCGGTCGACCAGCGCTTGCAGGCGGCCCACCTCGTGAATGATGACCTGCGTGTACTCCGCGAGCTCGGGCGCGGCGAGTTCCATCTCAAGCAGCTGCGCCGCGCCGCGGATGCCACCGAGCGGGTTCTTGATCTCGTGCGCCAGGTTGCGCACGAGCTCTTTGTTGAGCTGGGCCTGGCCGTGCAGCCGCTCTTCGCGGTCCAGGCGCGTTTGCTGCTCAATCTCGATCATCTCCACCAGCACGCGCTCGCCGCCGTCGAGCTGGCTCACGATGACATGCACCGGCAACTCATGCGGGCCGCGCGAACCCGAGGGCGCGCGCTTGATCAAGGCGTCAAAACGTGCGCTCGAGACTTCGTTGCCAGCGACTCGCGCCAGCGTGTCGCTCAAGGCTGCCGCGTCCACCAGCCACAGCGGCACCTCACCCCGCAGCAGCGCGCGGCGTGACACACCCATCATGTCTTCGAGCGCAGCGTTGGCGAAGAGGCAGTGGCCCGTGGGGTCGGCCACGGCGACCATGGTCGCGAGCTGATCGAAGGCCTGGTAGGTGGCGTCGGTGCCCGCACTCGCGGGGTTCACGGCGTCAGCTTGGCGAGTTCGCGCTTGAGCGCGGCGACGTCGCTGTCCTTGCGCAGGACGGCGGCCTTCATGCCCGCCACGCGGTCGAGGTAGGTCTGGTAGTTGCGCTCGCTGCCCAGGCGCTCGGGCTCGCCGTTGTTGAACTCTTTGAGCTGCGTGGCGAGCTGTTCTTCGGCGCGGCGCAATTCGTCGGCGAGGATGCGTTTGGCGTCGGTGTCGCGCGCCTTCTGCGCTGCCGGGTCGACACGCGTTTCACCTGGGCGCGACGCGGCATTGGGCACCGAGGTGGCTGCGGGCGCTTTGGGCTTGGGCACCTGCACCACCGTCAGCGCCGCGCCTTCGATGGTGCGGCAGCCGCGCTCTTTGGCGTCACGCTCGGTGATCTGATCGGTGTAGAGCACGGGGTTGCCGGGGCAGCGGTAGACGGTGCCCTGGGCCATGGCGCCAGGAATCAGCAGCCCCAACAAGGTGGAAACACACAGGCGTTTCATGCGGCTTTCTCCATGGCGGCGGATTGTGACGCAGCGACCTTCTCGCTTCGCTGAATGGCAAAAGGGGACGGCAAGCCGTCCCCTTCGCGTCGTGCCAAGCCTGAATTACAGGCTGTAGTACATGTCGAACTCGACCGGGTGCGTGGTCATGCGGAATCGCGTGACTTCCTGCATCTTCAGGTCGATGTAGGCGTCGAGGTAGGCGTCGGTGAAGACACCCCCCTTGGTGAGGAACGCGCGGTCCTTGTCCAGGTACTCCAGCGCCTGGTCCAGGCTGTGGCAGACGGTGGGGATCTTCGCGTCTTCCTCGGGCGGCAGGTGATACAGGTCCTTGGTGGCGGCTTCGCCCGGGTGGATCTTGTTTTCCACGCCGTCCAGCCCGGCCATCAAGAGCGCGCTGAAGCCCAGGTAGGGGTTGCACAGCGGGTCCGGGAAACGCGCCTCAATGCGCCGGCCTTTGGGGTTGGCGACGTACGGAATGCGGATCGAGGCTGAGCGATTGCGCGAGCTGTAGGCCAGCTTCACCGGCGCTTCAAAACCAGGCACCAGGCGCTTGTAGCTGTTGGTGCCGGGGTTGGTGATGGCGTTGAGCGCACGCGCGTGTTTGATGATGCCGCCGATGTAGAACAGCGCGAACTCCGACAGCCCCGCGTAGCCGTCACCGGCGAAGAGGTTCTTGCCGTCTTTCCACACGCTCTGGTGCACGTGCATGCCGCTGCCGTTGTCGCCGACGATGGGCTTGGGCATGAAGGTTGCCGTCTTGCCGTAGGCGTGCGCCACGTTGTGGATCACGTACTTCTGCAATTGCAGCCAGTCAGCGCGCTGTACCAGGGTGCTGAACTTGGTGCCGATTTCCTGCTGGCCCTGGCCCGCGACTTCATGGTGATGCACTTCCACCGGGATGCCCAGCGATTCGAGGATCAGGCACATCTCCGAGCGCATGTCCTGAAAGCCGTCCACCGGGGGCACGGGGAAGTAGCCGCCCTTGATGCCCGGGCGGTGGCCCATATTGCCGCCTTCAAAGGTGGCGCCACTGCTCCACGGCGCTTCTTCGGAGCCGACCTTGTAGAAACAGCCCTGCATGTCAACGTTCCACTGCACCTGGTCGAAGATGAAGAACTCGGGCTCGGGGCCGAAGTAGGCCGCGTCACCGATGCCGCTGCTCTTGAGGTACGCCTCAGCGCGCTTCGCCAGCGAGCGCGGGTCGCGCTCGTAGGGCTTGCCGTCGCCGGGCTCGAGCACGTCACAGGTCAAGATGATCGTGGGCTCTTCGAAGAAGGGGTCGACGTTGGCGGTATTGGGGTCGGGCATGAGCAGCATGTCGCTGGCTTCGATGCCTTTCCAGCCGGCGATCGACGAGCCGTCGAAGGCGTGGCCGGCGGTGAACTTGTCTTCGTCGAAATGCGACACCGGCACGGTGACGTGCTGCTCTTTGCCGCGGGTATCGCTGAAGCGGAAGTCCACGAATTTGATCTCGTTGTCCTTGACCATCTTCATCACGTCGGCAACTGTCTTCGCCATGGAAAATCTCCTGTCGGGGGCTTGTGGGTATGGGTGGGAAGCTCGTGCGCCGGGCGCAAAGCGCGCGCGGGAAAGCTCAAAAGAATGTAGCAGAAAGCATGCCTGGGGCCGCCCGATGGCGGTGCGTCAGTGGTCCGCTGGCTGGGCGGCGGTGCCGCCGACGGCCGAGAGGGCGCCGTCAGGCCCTGAGGTGGTGCTATCGGCGCGTCGTCTTGGTGCGAATCAACGCACCATCTCAGGGCCTAGCGACGCACCCTGTGCCAGCAGCCCGCCGCGCAAGGCGGCAAAGGCTGCGTCGAGCGGCATGCCCGCTGCTTTCACGCCGAGCTCGATGTGGCGGCCCCACTGCGGGTGGTCCACGCTGGGCAGGCTGAAGACCTTGATGCCGGCGAAGCGCGTTTCGATGGCTTCCATCAGCGGCGTGAGCGCGGCTTCCATCGCGCCGAAGACGATGACCGAGCGCTCGGCCGCCGCCGGGCCACCTTGCAGGCGCGCATAACGCTCGTCCAGTACCCACTCGATCATCGGCCACGCCATCACCGGGAATCCGGGCACGAAGTGCACGTCGCCCACAAAGAAGCCGGCGATCTTGTTGAAGGGGTTCGGGATGATCGACGCCCCGGCCGGGAACACACCCATGTTCAGGCGGTGCCGGTTGTCGTCGCGATCGGGCTCGTAGGGCTTGCCTTGCTCGGCAGCGACGTCGCGCATGCGCTCAAGGATCAAGTCACGCGCCTGCGGGTGCAGCGCGAGCTCGACGCCGAGTGCCGCAGCCGCGCATTGGCGCGTGTGGTCGTCGGGTGTCGCGCCGATGCCGCCGCAAGAAAACACGAGGTCGCCGCTGGTGAAGGCGTCGCGCAGCGCTGCGGTGATGTGGCCGCGGTCATCACCCACATAACGTGCATACGACAGTGACAGCTGGCGCGCGGCGAGCAGCTCAATCACCTTGGCCAGATGCTTGTCTTCGCGTTTGCCCGAGAGGATCTCGTCGCCGATGATGATGAGGCCGATGTTCATGGTGGGGAGCGCGGTGGTGAGAGCGGTGGTGAGAGGATTTCCGACGAAGGGTCCAGGGGCACAAGTGTGGGCACCGGGCTCGGCGTACGCAGCCGCAAGCGCTGCAACTCGGCCAGTGCGAAGTGCGCAAACCAGCAGCCCGCAAACACAAAGACCAGCGTGTAGAGCCACACCGAGATCACGATCAAAAGCGGCGCGAACACCAGCGCGGCGGCACTCAATGCCCACACCACCGAAGGCGCGGCGCCGAGGTAGCCGCAGACGATGCCGATCGCCAAGAGCCGCCAGCGTTGCTCGTGCACGATCTGGCGCCGCTCGGCGGCCGAGGCGTGCGCGGCAAGCACGTCGAAGGTGAAGACGCGGCAGGTGAGCCAGCCCCAGATCAGCGGCGGCAAGATCAGCACCAGCGGCGGCACGAACCACAGCGGAATGCTCAGCACGAGGGCGATGAGCGCCACCACTGTGCAGACCAGCGACCACAAGAGGCTCTGCCACCACGACGCGCCATGGCGGCGCTCAAGGTCCGGGAAGCGCCGCTGCACCACCAGCGCCACGATGGCCGGCGTCATCAGCGTGGCCACCAGCACCAGCGCGAGCACGACCACCAGCGGCACCGCCAGCGCGACCAGGATCATCGGCGCCATCAGCGCGTGCAGCTTGGCGCCGCCCACGGAGTCGAGCCAGGCCATGAAGCTGGCCACCAGCGCCCACTGCTCCATGGTCGCGCGCAGCGACGCGATGGCGCCTTCCCAGTACAGCCAGCCCAGGGCGAACACCGCACCGCCCGCGAGCAGAAGCGGCGCCACCGACCACAGCATCACCCGCGGGTGCACGCAGTAAGCCACGGCGCGCCAGAAGGCGTCGAAGAGCGGGTTCATGCGACGAGGATAAGCGAGCGTTGTGGTGCTCAAGCGCGGCCGAACAAGCGCATCACACCCAGCCACTGCTGCGTGAAGAAGCCGCGCCCGTAGTCGCGCGCGCCTTGCTCGGGCAGCTGGTCGCGAATGCCGGTGGGCTCGTACGCATCGTCAAAGCGCGCCGTACCAAAGAGCATGTCCCACAGCGGGAAGAGCACGGCGAAGTTGTGCCCGCCCAGGCTGCCCGGGCCATGCGACTCGTGCCCGACGCCGATGCTGTGGTGCAGCCGGTGAAAGCGCGGGCTGACCAGCACGCGGCCCAGCAGCGGCCCGAAGCTCATGCGCACATTGGCATGCGACAAGCTCTCCAGCAGCTGCGTCAGCGCCACGAGTGCCACAAACTGCGCTGGCGGCACACCCAAGAGCAGCGCCAACAGCACGAAGACGCTGTCACGCAGCACGTCGTCGAGCAAGTGGTTGCGGTTGTCGCTCCACATCGTCATCTGGCGCTGGCTGTGGTGCAGCGCGTGCAGCTGCCACCACCAGCCGACCTGGTGCTGCGCGCGGTGCAGCCCGTAGTCGACGAAGTCAAAGACCAGGAGGTAGATGGCGAAGCTGATGAGCGCGTGGTCGGTCACGCCAGGCACAAGCGCGTCGAGTGACATGCCTTGCACGCCTTGCAGGCGAAGTGCGCCCACCAGTGCGTCCCACAGCGGGTCGATGCTGAAGAACAGCAGCAGGCGAAACAGGCCCAGACGATGGATCAGCGTGTAGATGATGTCCACGCGCACGGCGGCCCGGTCGCGCACGGCTTCCACCGGTCGCCAGCGCTCAAGGGCGTGGATGACGGTGAGCATCACCACCAACTGCACCAGCCCCACGAGCAACCAGCCGGTGGCGCGGTAGCCCTCGGCCAACACGCCACCCAAATCGGCAGCAAACATCAGGGGCTGCACGGCCGCTTCAAAGAGCCACTGCTGCGCATCGCCGAAGAGGCTGATCAGGGTGTCCATGCTCAGCGTGGCGTACGGGCAGCGCGGCCCAGCCCGGGGTGGTCGCGCAAGGTGGCAAAGCACAGGCCGCGCTGCTTCAGGCCGTTGATCAGCGGCTCCAACACGGCCGGGGCCCAGGCGTCCTGGCGCGACCAGATGCCCAGGTGCGCGAGCAAGATGTCACCCGCCTTGATGTCGCGCAGCGCGCGTGCTAACAGCGCCGCGTTGGGGAAGCGGTCGCTGGGCAGCTCGTCGCCCAGAAAGCCGGCCTCGCTCCAGCCAACATGGGTCCACCCACAAGAGGCGGCCGCGGCCAACAGCCTGGGCGAAGTCTTGCCGCCGGGCGCGCGAAAGATCGCCGACATCGGCTGGCCCGTGATGTCCTTGAAACGCTGCGCAGGCCGCTCCAGCTCGGCGCAGTACTGCGCCGTGTTCAGCACATGCGCCTTGCCGGCCCGCGCCCCGGCGGTGGGCACCAGGCGCATGCCCTCGGCAACGTCAGCGCGCCAGACATCGTGGTTCCACAGGTGCGAGCCAAAGGCGTGGCCTTCCGCCGCGCGCGCACGCCACCAAGGCGCCCACTGTTCATCGAGGCTGGCGCCGCCGCTGCGTGTGCGCTCGTTGGCCAGAAAGAAAGTGGCCTTGACGTCATGGCGCGCCAGCACATCGGCGATGAGCGGCGCCACTTCCATGTGGCCAGTGTCGAACGTCAGGTAAATGGGCTTGTCGCAGGCCGGGTTGGCTAACACGCAAGTGGTGCTGACCGTAAGGGCGGCCCAACACGCCCGCAAGCACACCCAACTAGCGCGGCGCATGGTCCAGCGTCCACACGCCGTGCGGCGAGCGCCCGACATCGACTTGCCGCACGACCTGCTTCTTTTCGATGTCGATGACGCTGAGCTTGCGCGCCCAGCGTGAGCTCACCAGCAGCGTGCGCCCGTCGGCCAGCATCTCCATGCAATCGGGCCCGCCCGGCGCCGGGTACTCGGCCACCGCCGCCAGCGTTTGCAAGTCGATCAGGCTGATGGTGTTGGCCACGCGGTTGCTCACGAAGACATGGCGGCCGTCGCCCTTGGCGCGAAACGCATGCGCGCCCTTGCCGGTGGTGATGCGCTTGATGAGGCGCGGCGCGCTGACGCTCACGTCATACGCCTCGACCACGCTGTCGCCCGTCATGCCCACGAGCAAGGTGCGGTCGTCCCGGCTCAGGTACACGTCGGCCGGCATCTTGCCGACCTTGATCTTCCAGCGTGGCGTCTGCGTGGCCAGATCGATGGCCATGAGCTCGTCGCTGTCTTGCAGCGAGACATACACCACCGTGCTGCGGCTGTCGATGAAGAGATGGCTGGGCGTGCGCGGCGCGGCGATGCGCTTGATGAGCTTGAGCGGCTGCTCGCTCACCTCGGGCTGCCAGCGGTAGAGGTCGACATGGTTGAGCCGGTTGGCCGCCGTCACGAACCACTTCATGTCGGGCGAAAAGCGCAGGTGGTAGGGGTCGACGATGTCGCGCACGGTGCGCTGCAAGGCACCCGTGGTGGGGTCGAGAAAGGTCAGCGAATTGCCGGCGGCGTTGGCCACCACCAGGCTTTTTTCGTCGGGCGAAAGGTACAGGTGGTGCGGCTCTTTGCCGGTGGGCACACGCGCGGTTTCTTTCAGCGTGCCCGGGTCGATGATGCTGACGGTGGCATCTTGAGAATTGAGCACGAAGATCGGCCGCGCGGCATGCACTTGCAGCGTTAGCAGGCTTGCCCCCAGCCACAGGAGCCACAGGAAAGCGGCCTTCATGTGTCGTCGTCCCCGCCCAGCACCGTGCCGAGCAGGCCGCCCGCAGCAAAGCCGCCCAGCAGCGAGCCTTCTTCACGCGAGCCACCCCGCTGCGGCGCGGCGGCAAAGATGCGTGAGGCCAGGCGCGAGAACGGCAGGCTTTGCAGCCACACCGTGCCGGGGCCGCTCAAGCTGGCCAGGAACAAACCTTCGCCACCAAAGAGTGCCGTCTTGATCTTGCCCACGTACTGGATGTCAAACGCCACCCCCGGCGTGTAGGCCACCACGCAGCCGGTGTCCACGCGGAGCAGCTGCCCGGCTTGCAGTTCGCGCTTGAGCAGGCTGCCCCCGGCATGCACAAAAGCCAGGCCCTCGCCTTCGAGCTTTTGCATGATGAAGCCTTCGCCCCCAAAGAAGCCCACGCCAAGCTTGCGCTGGAAGGCGAGGCCCAGGCTGACGCCGCGCGCGGCGCACAAGAACGCGTCTTTCTGGCAAATCAGCGTGCCGCCGAGCTGGCGCAGGTCCATCGGCAAGATCTTGCCCGGGTAAGGCGCGGCGAAGGCCACGCGCTGCTTTTGCGAGGCGCTGTTGGTGTAAATGGTGGTGAAGAGTGATTCACCGGTGACCAGGCGTTTGCCCGCCCCCAGCAGCTTGCCAAGCAA
>JANOJR010000305.1:0-6781 GCA_031418855.1 Rubrivivax sp. | reverse complement strand
ATCATCGGCGTCAACACCTTCCGCAACCCGCACGGCGACGCGGCGCCCGAGCACATCGAGCTGGCGCGTTCAACCGACGAAGAGAAGCAGTCGCAACTGGCGCGGCTGGCCGACTTTCAGCAGCGCCACGCGGCGCAAGCGCCTGCCATGCTGGCGCGCTTGCAGCAGGCGGTAATGGTCAACGCCAACGTCTTCGAAGTGCTGATGGACGCCGTGCGTTGCTGTTCGCTGGGGCAGATCACCAACGCGCTGTTTGAGGTGGGTGGGCAGTACCGGCGCAGCATGTAAGGGCCCGGGCCGGCGGTGCGGCAGCTTCTTCGACTATGGCGTTGGTGTCGGCGGTGGCTCGTGGAATCGAACAGCCCGGTAGGCTTGCTGAGGATCGTTCGGCTCCTCTGGGCGCGTCATGACGAGCCGCCCTTGGCGCATCAACGGGCGCAGATAGTTCTGCCTCACCGCCTCAGGGTTGCGGCGCAAGACCAGCGAGAGTTCGTCGGTCCGCCAGTCGCGAAGGGCGCAGAGCTCCACCAAGAGGTTTTGAATCTCCTGTGGCGGATGCCGCTGGCCGATGGCACCCAACCGCGCCGCCAGCGAGCCGGGCAGATCGTCCAGCAACGCGCGCCGTTCAGCGTCGTCGAACCGGGCGCTTGCCGCCACCGAGGCGGGTTCCGCGGGGTTGCTAGACAAGCTGCCGGGCTTGCTAGATAAGTCGTCGGACTTACTAGATAAGCCGTCGGGCTTGCTAGACAAGGGACCACCCATGCCCGCCGCAGGCTCTGCCAACCCCAAACGCGCAGTCGCGACATAGTAGGTGGCCGATCCACGCCCCTTCTGATCCAGCAACCCAACATCGCGCAGCCGCCGCAACGCCGCGCTGGCAGCCAGAGTGTCGACCTTGTTCAAGGCACGGTAAGTCGCGTTGTCGATGGCGCCGGCCTCACGCACCACGATCAATGCCTTGGCGTCGTCGCCACCCAGTTGCGCGTCCTTGAAGCGCGCCAGCCAGGCGATGTCTTCGGCACCGAGAAAGTGGTGAAAGAAGTAGCGCGCGACAAATTGGTCGCCCGCACGGTCTGACTCGAACAGCGGTGGCGTCAAGCCGGCTTGTTCCATCGCTTCGCGCATCACGCGGATACCGCTGCCCTTGGTCTCGGCAAACCGTGTCTCATGCAGCACTGCGGCGATGCGCGAGTTGCGTGGCTCGGAGCCCGGCTCGCCCAGGTGCTCGGGCGATTTCAGCGAAAAGCCGGGGTTGCGAATCTCCAGCCGGTTGGTGTAGCGGACCTGTCCTACCCGCGCCCGAATCCTTGCGTCTGTCGCTGCCCATCGTCACGGCGGCCATCTGGGTGCTCGCGCCCAGAAAACTGAAGATCGCCATCAACATCAACATCGGTCGGAAGTAAACGGCCACCCATGATTGTGTGACACTAGAAGTACAAGGAAGCAATACAATGTAGACACATCGAGGTGTCACATGGCCCAAACCCAAGAACCCGTCACGATCAGCATCCGCGCCAAGGCAGGGCAACGCGACCTGATCGACCAGGCCGCCGACCGCCTGGGCCGCAGCCGCTCGGATTTCATGCTCGAAGCCGCCTGCAGGCAGGCCGAGGACGTGCTGCTCGACCAGACCTACTTCGCGCTCGACGCGAAGAGCTTTGCCGCCTTCCAGGCCCTGCTCGACAAGCCGCCGGCACCCACCGACCGCCTGCGCCGCACCCTCAAGGCCCGTGCGCCGTGGGACACAGCCGCGGCCCCAGGCAAAGCCACCGGCCAACGCGTGAAGTGACGGCGCCGATGCTTTCGGCGCCGCAACCGCTGTCCAACCAGCATCAGTGCGCCGACTTCGACAGCGGCGAGACCTCGCTGGACGACTGGCTGAAACGCCGCGCGGTCAAGAACCAGGCCAACGGCTCGTCCCGCACCTACGTGGTGTGCGAAGGCGACACCGTGATCGGCTACTACTGCCTGGCCGCCGGCGCCATCGGCCATGCGGAGGCGCCGCCCACCATGAAGCGCAACCGGCCCGACCCGGTCCCCGTGCTCGTTCTCGGCCGCATGGCGATCCACAAGGACCACCACCAGAACGGCATCGGCACGGCGCTGCTGAACGACGCCATCCGACGCGCGATCCAGGCCGCCGACATTGCCGGCGTCACCGCGCTGCTGGTACACGCCATCTCGGAACAGGCCCGACGCTTCTACCTCTCGCGCGGTTTCATCGAGTCACCCGTCAAGCCCATGACCCTGTGCCTGATGCTGGCCACGGTCGACCAGGCGCTACGCGAGCCTTAGACAACTCGACGAGCACTGATTCTTGCTGTGCTCAATCTGGGCGCGCAGTGCGGTGATGAGCTGCTGCGCGACTGGCGAGGCCTCCTTGCCAGCCCGATTGCCACAAGCGCCGCACCAAGACGGCAACGTTGGCGAAAGCCACTACCGCGTGCGGCGATACTTGCCGCCCACGCTCTGGACTTCCCCCCCCTTCGCCATCGTCGCCCATGCCAGCACCCGGCCACAACGAAGCCGATACCCGCGCCAAGCTCATCGATCCCGCGCTGCATGCGGCCCGGTGGGTCGAGCGCGTGGCAGAGGCCGAGCGATCCAGCCACGGCGACATCAAGCGCGAACAAAGCGCAGTGCGCGTCGAAATCGTCGATGGCAAACCATTCAAGCGCGGCCGTGGGCGCGTGGACTACCTGTTGCGCGCCTATGTGGGTGACCACGAGCAGCCGCTGACCCTGGCCTTTGTCGAAGCCAAGAAGGAGCGGCTGCAGCCCACACATGGCCTGGAGCAAGTCAAGACCTACGCGCGGCGCTTTGCGGTCAAGTTCGTCTATTCGACCAATGGGCACCAGTTCGTCGAGTACGACAACCACACGGGCCTGACCAGCGAGCCGCAACCGATGGCCAGTTTCCCCTCGCCCGCCGAGTTGCGCGAACGCTGGTTTGCCGCCACCGGGCTGCACCCGCAGTCGCCCGCGCTGGCGCCGCTGCTCACGGCCTACCACGCATCCGGTGACCGCCCTCGCTATTACCAGGACGCCGCGATCCGTGCGGTGTTCGAGCGGGCGGCGATGGCTGCGGCTGGCAAAGAAAGGCCGCGAGCACTGCTGTCGCTGGCCACCGGCGCAGGCAAGACCAGCATTGCGGTGGGACTGTTGCAACGCCTATCCGACAGCGGGCAACTCCGCCGTGCCCTCTTCCTGGTAGACCGAGACGAACTGCGTGAGCGCGCCCACGGCGCGTTCCACAAAGTCTTCGGCGCCGACGCCAAGATCGTGCGCGAAGCTGCCGACGGCAGCAACGAAGCGCGCAACGCACGCATCCACGTTGCCACCTACCAGTCGCTGGGCATTCACGAGAAAGGTGACGCCGCTTTTCTGCGGCGGCACTACCCGGAAGACCACTTCAGCCACATCGTCATCGACGAGTGCCATCGCTCGGCCTGGGGCACATGGTCAGAGGTGCTAACGCGCAACGCCAGTGCATTCCAGGTGGGACTGACGGCCACGCCGCGTGAGCTGACAGTCACCAAAGCAGATGCTGAGATCAGCGCCGACAACCTGCGTCACTTCGGCGAACCGGTGTACGAGTACTCGCTGTCCCAAGGCATCGAAGACGGCTACCTGGCGCCGTGCGACATCAAGCAAGGCCGCGTCAGCATCGACGCCGACGCGCTCAATCGCGCTGCCGTCATGGGCCACGATGCGCGCCGCACCGACACCGGCACCAAGGCCCGGGCCAACGAAGTGCGTGACAGCTACGTGGCGCGCGAATACGACGCCAAGCTGCTGATCCCCGAGCGCGTGGCCGCCATGTGCGACGACCTGTTCCAGTACCTGCTGGAAACCGGCGGCCCTGAGCAGAAGACCATCGTCTTCTGCGCCTCCGACACACATGCCGACCGCGTGGCCGTGCACCTGAACAACCGCTACGCCGCCTGGTGCCAGGCCGAAGGCCGCGCCCGCGTCGAGCCCTATGCCTTCAAGTGCACGGCCGCGTCCGAAGGCAACCGCATGATCGAAGACCTGCGCGGCACGTCGTCGGCCTGGTTCGTGGCCACCACGGTGGACCTGCTGTCCACCGGCGTGGATGTGCCCTGCGTGCGCAACATCGTTTTCTTCCGCTACCTGGAATCCAGCATCGTCTTCCACCAGATGGTCGGCCGCGGCACGCGCATTGACGAAGCCAGCGGCAAGCTGATGTTCAGGCTGTACGACTACACCAACCTCATCCGCCTGTTTGGCACCGCGTTTATTACGCCACCTCCGCGCACCGGTGGTGGTCGCGGGGGAGATGACGACGAGACCGAGCCGACGATCGTGACCAAGGGCTTTGCGGTGAAGGTAGAGCGTGGCGGGCACTTCGTTCTGGGCGAGCGCGACGGCGCGCTCGCGCCGGTGGCCTACGCCGAATACAAGGCGGCGCTGGCCGCACGGTTGCGTCAGGAAGCGAGCGACCTGGCGGAATTCCGCCAGCGCTGGATTGCACCGCCCGAACGCGAAGACCTGATGCGCGCGCTGGTGGATTCATCGCATTCACCCAAGGTCGTGCAGATGGTCGACGCGATGCAGGACTGCGATCTGTTCGATGTGTTGGCCGCACTGGGCTACGGCGCCAAGGCGCGCACGCGCATCGACCGGCACCTGGCCTTCAAGTTCAAGAACGAGGACTGGCTGGACAAGGCCATGCCTTCGACTGCCAGGGCCGTGATCCTGGGCCTGAGTGGACAGTTCGAGCGCCTGGGCACCGATGCGCTGGAGAACCCGCAGATCTGGCGGGTGCCGTCGATTGAGAAGGCCGGGGGCATGCGGGCGTTGCTGGCGCTGGGCAAGCCGGCGCAGGCCTTGCAGCAGGCTAAGGCGAGGTTGTTCTCGGCATGAGTCACCGAGTTCCGCTTCGCGATCTTTGCGCACCGATTCGTGGTGTGACGTTCGGCGCGGGTCAAGCCTCAGCAGATCGCCAGCCGGGCTATGTCGCTTGCTTGACCACAAGCGCGGTGCAAGACCGCGTCAACTGGGAAAGCCGAAGGTATGTACCACTTGCGGCGGTTGCAAACCCGATCCAGATGCTCAAGTCTGGCGACGTCTTGGTGTCCACGGCGAACAGCAAAGCACTCGTCGGCAAGTCGGCGATAGTGATCGACGTGCCTGAGCCGACGACATTCGGCGCTTTTGTAACGGTCTTTAGGCCGCGCGAGGGCGTCTCCCACGATTGGCTGGCACTCTTACTTCGTTCCCCGCGAGTGCTGCGGGCCCTATCGGCCCTGGCGTCGAACACGACCAACATTTCCAACTTGAATGTCGGGGCCGCGATGGACATGCTCGTCGATGCGCCGGCTAGCGAGGATCAGAGCGCAATTGCCGCGAAGGCTAGAGCTGCTCTTTCGACCGCAGAACTGTGCGCGCAGGGCGCGCGGGCAATCAGTGCAGACGCGGCAATGGTGCGAAGCTCCGTACTTCGCACGGCGTTCGGTGAGCGCCCGCCGATCTCAGTCGCTGTGCTCGCGACGAATGGCCAAGCTTTGACGCGATTGCTCGATCTCGCCCGACTCGAATCCGGCCACACCCCCAGCCGCCGCCGCCCCGAATGGTGGGGCGGCCCGGTGCCCTAGTTGGCGCTACCCGACATCCGCAAGCTGCACGGCAAGCTGGCGCACGAGACCACTGAGAACATCAACGACGCAGGACTCGCAAACTCTTCGGCGCGGCTGTTGCCGGTGGGCACGGTGTGCGTGTCGCGCACTGCGTCGATCGGTTTCGTGACAATGCTTGGTCGCTCCATGGCCACTAGCCAGGACTTCTGCAATTGGGTCTGCGACCCTGAGCGACTCGACCCCGAGTTCCTGATGTACGCCTTCATGGCGTCGCAAGAGACTCTGCGTGAATTGGGCAGCGGGGCGGTGCACAAGACGATCTACATGCCCACGATCAAGTCCTTCCACATCGCTGCCCCGCCCATCGAAGAACAGCGCCGCATCGCTCGCACGCTGCGCGATCAACTGGCTGCGGCCGAAGCGCTGCACAAGCGCTTGGCTGAACGCCAGGCCGAGATCGAACGCCTGCCCCAGCGCATCCTGGCCGCCGCCTTTGGCGAAGCCAACTGAAAGCCCCATGCCACGTCCCAAGAAGATCACCGCTGCACTCGACGGCAGCGCCGCTGTACCGGCAGTCAAGAAAGCCCGTCGCAGCAAAGACGCCGGCACGCTCTCCGGCCCGCAGGCGCTGAACCAGGCCGTCTGGGCCATCTGCGACGTGCTGCGCCGCGCTGGCGTTGGCAGCGCATTGCGCTACGTGCCCGAGCTGACCTGGATCCTGTTTCTGCGCGTGCTGGACGAGCAGGAAGCGTTGGAACGCGACGAGGCCGAGGCGCTGGGTCTGAGCTACGAGCCTTCGCTCGCCACACCCTGGCGCTGGCAGGACTGGGCGGCACCCTATAGCGACAAGCCCGATGCACCCACGACATCGGACGGCTTGCCCCAGGGTTGGAAACGGCGCGAATTGCAAGACGGCAAGCGCGGCGACTTCTTCGCCTTTGTCAACACCGAGTTGCTGCCCTATCTGCGCAAGCTCCGCGAGTTGCCTGGCGCGAGCCCCAAGCAAAAGGTCATCAGCGAGATCGTCTCGTCGGTAGAGCGGGTGCGCGTTGACACCGAGGCCAACTTCGCCGACGTGCTGGACAAGGTGCATGCGCTGCGGCTCGCCGGCACCGACACGCAGCACCAATTCATGCTGTCGCAGGTGTATGAAGGCCTGTTGCTCAAGATGGGCGAAAAGAA
>JANOJR010000304.1:0-2984 GCA_031418855.1 Rubrivivax sp. | reverse complement strand
TCGGCTTCGACATCGCCCAGCACAAGGTCGACGCCTGCGTGGCCGGCAAAGACCCGTCGCGTGAACTCGACGACGCGCAGATGGCCGCTGCCAAACACGCCGTCTACACCAGCGACGCGGCCATGCTTCGTGAAGCCGACATCATCATCGTGGCCGTGCCCACGCCGGTGGACGCGGCCCACATCCCTGACTTCCGCCCGCTCATCGGTTCGTCTACCACCGTGGGCCGCAACCTCAAGAAGGGCGCCATCGTCGTCTACGAATCCACCGTTTACCCCGGCGCCACCGAAGAGGTCTGCATCCCCGTGCTGGAGCGCGAATCGGGTCTGACGTGGAAAGAAGGCTTCTTCGTCGGCTACAGCCCCGAGCGCATCAACCCGGGCGACAAGGAGCACACGCTGACGAAGATCCTGAAGATCGTCAGCGGTGACACACCCGACACGCTGGACAAGGTGGCCAAACTCTACGAGCGCATCGTCATCCCTGGCGTGCATCGTGCCAGCAGCATCAAGGCCGCCGAGGCCGCAAAGGTCATCGAGAACACCCAGCGCGACCTCAACATCGCGCTCATGAACGAGCTGGCCATCATCTTCGACAAGATCGGCCTCGACACCACCGAAGTGCTGGAAGCCGCCGGCACGAAGTGGAACTTCCTCAAGTTCAAACCGGGCCTGGTGGGCGGGCACTGCATCGGCGTCGACCCCTACTACCTGACGCACAAGGCCGACATGCTGGGCTACCACCCGCAGGTCATCCTGGCGGGCCGGCGCATCAACGACGGCATGGGCAAGTTCATCGCCGAGCAGACCATCAAGCAGATGATCGCGGCAGGCAGCTATATCAAAGGCGCGAAGGTCAATGTGCTGGGGCTCACGTTCAAAGAGAACTGCGGCGACCTGCGCAACAGCAAGGTCATCGACATCATCAACGAGCTCAAGACCTACGGCGTGGAGATCTTCGTCACCGACCCGCAGGCCGAGGCTGACGAGGCGATGCATGAGTACGGCGTGAAGCTGATTCCTTTCGACGAGTTGCCCCGAGCTGACGCCATCGTGGCGGCGGTGGCGCATCGGGAGTACCAGGCGCTGGGGGTCGACGACCTGTGTCGCAAGCTGGTGAAGGGTGGCGCGTTCATTGATGTGAAGGCGGGCTTTGACGCGGCGGCGATCAAGGGCGCCGGGCTGCGCTTGTGGCGGCTGTAGTTGCCAGCTACCGTGTCTATCGTCTGGTCTTGCTCGAGAGCATCCCGGGCCTCTGTCGGCGCCAGGCGTTTGCGGAGAAACGTGGGCAGTTGTATGGCCCCCTCCCCCTGCAAGGGGGTGGGTTGGGGTCGGGGTTTAAATGCAGGCGTGGCGCGGTCGGCATTCAACCCCCATCCCAGCCTTCCCCCTGGCAGGGGGAAGGAGCAATTCAAGCGCCCTCAAACCGTTTTGTTTCTCATGAGTGGCGAAACCGTCCACAACGCGTTCTTCGACAGGAGATTCTCGCCATGAAGGTTCGATATTTTGAAGACACCGACACGCGCTATATCGAGCTGCGTGAAGGCGCGATTGCTGAAACGCGCGATCTCGACGACAACACCTTGATCGACATGGACGCCGCAGGCCGCATGGTGGCTATCACCATCGAGCATGCGAAGGATCGTGCGGAGCTTGCGAGTTTTGCGTATGAGCGGGTGGAGGCGTAAGTCGCCATGACCGCCATTGCTCTGCGCTACGCGCGATGACGCCCAAGGCCGAGGGGTTGCGACTGTGGCGCCTTTGACGGGCGCCAGACCACTTGTCCTGCACCTGGTCTACCGCTTCGACACCGGCGGCCTTGAGAACGGCGTCGTCAACCTGATCAACCACATGCCCGCCGCTGCGTACCGGCACGCGGTGGTGGCGCTGACCGAGGTCGATCCGACATTTGCCGCGCGCATCCGGCGCAGCGATGTCGAATTCGTCTCACTGCACAAGCCCCCGGGACATGGCGCCAGGGTCTACGCGCCATTCGTCAGGTTGTGTCGGCAACTTCACCCGGCCATCGTCCATACCCGCAATCTGGCCGCACTTGAGTGCCAGCTTCCGGCGTGGTGGGCGGGGGTGCCGGTGCGCATCCACGGCGAGCATGGCCGTGATGTTGACGACCCCCATGGCGACGTCAAACGCTTCCAGTGGATGCGCCGTGCTTACCGGCCCTTTGTGCATCACTACGTAGCCTTGTCCAAAGACCTTGGCGACTATCTCGGCAGCAAGGTCGGCGTGCCAGCCTCGCGCCTCACGCAAGTTATCAACGGCGTCGACCTCAGTCGCTTCGACGCGGCAGGAGCGGGCCGCACGCCGTTGCAAGGCTGTCCCTTCAACAACGGCCATTACTTCGTCGTCGGCACTGTGGGTCGCATGCAAACCGTGAAGGCGCAGCCTGTGCTGGCGCGCGCTTTTGTGCGTGCGCTTGAGCTCGCGCCAGCGTTGCGCCAGAGCCTGCGCCTGGTCATGGTCGGCGACGGACCGCTGCGCGACGAGGCGCAGCAGGTGCTCGATGCGGCAGGCGTTGCGCAGCTCGCCTGGTTGCCCGGGGAGCGCGCCGATGTGCCCGACGTGATGCGAGCGCTTGACGGTTTTGTGCTGCCGTCGCTCGCGGAGGGCATCTCCAACACGATCCTCGAAGCGATGGCGAGTGCGTTACCGGTGCTGGCCACACGGGTCGGCGGCAATGCCGAGCTGGTCGCCGAGGCCGAAACGGGCGAGATCGTGCCCGCTGGCGATGTCGAGGCGCTGGCCGCCGCGCTGGTTCGGCTGAGCACAGACCCGGTGCGTGCCACGACGATGGGCCGCGCAGGTCGTGCCCGGGCCGAGCGGCTGTTCAGCCTTTCGGCAATGGTGCAGGCGTACCGAGACTTGTACGACCGGCTGGTGGCCCAACGCTTGCGTCCGTGAGCAGCGATGCCAACGGTTCGCCTTGCTTGCGAACGGCGGTTCTGCGCGGGGGGGGGGGGGGGGGGG
>JANOJR010000303.1:0-3793 GCA_031418855.1 Rubrivivax sp. | reverse complement strand
TGCGTGTTCTCGGTGGTGAAGCCGTAGGCGTACTCGTCCATGTTGAGTGCGCCCACCAGCACCGCACCGGCGGCTTCAAGGCGGCGTACGAGCACGGCGTCGCGTGTGGCGGGTGCCGCGTCAAGCTCGATCTTGGCGCCGGCCAGGGTGCGCAGGCCTGCCACATCGAAGAGGTTCTTTACCGCGAACGGCACGCCGGACAGCGGCAGCTCTTCGCCACGTGCATCGAGCGTTGCCGCGCGTGCTAACGCCCGGTCTGACAGCACCGCCGTGAAGGCGTTGACGTCGATGTCGCGCGCGGCGATGCGTGCCAGGCTGGCCTGGACTTGGGCCAGCGCGGTCATGACCGCCCCGCGCCCGACGGGACCGTCGGTCGATCCCCCGAGGGGATCTCGGCTCGGCTTGCCACCGGCACGAAGACGTTGCCCGATTCGTCCGCCGGTGTCAGCGCGAAGTCGGTGACGCGCGGCGCCATGGCCACCACCATTTGCAGATAGCGCAGCACCCCAGGGCGAAGTTCGGGCGCGATCGTCAGCCCCAGGAGCGCGCTCTGCGCATCGATGAAAGGCCCGAGTTCAAGAGACGTGTTCATCGTGCGTCAGGCCTTGTGGATCTGCCGGTAGTCGGGCTGCAGGTGAAACCAATATTGGTAACCCGCCACGTCCTTTTGCATCGCCACGTCCATGGTCGGCTGGAACAGCGGGATGCGCGGCACCTCGTCCCAGGCCACCTGGATCATGTCTTTGACGAAAGCGTCGTAGAGCGGCTTGCTCTCGGCAAAACGCGCGTTGTCGATGGTCTTGTCGAGCTTGGCGTTTTGGTAGCTCATGGTGTTGAAGACGGCGTTTTGGCCGTGGTAGCACCAGAAGAAAAAGTACTCTGGGTAGTTGAGCCAGCCGCCGAAACGGTTGATCAACATCGGCATGTCTTTCTTCAGCAGCGCCGCGCGCCAGGTGGCGCCGGGGATCTTGTTGATCTGCAGCTTGATGCCGATCTGCGCCAGCGATTCTTGAATCAGCACCGCCATGGGCTCGCCCACCGTGGCGCCGCCAAGGTCGAGCGAAAGCGTGGTCTCCAGGCCGCTGGCGAACCCGGCTTCGGCCAGCAAGGCCTTGGCCTTCGTGATGTCGGTCTTATAGGCCGAGGGCTGCGGCCACGCGGTCGTCTTGATGTCGCTCGACGCCGCGCCATAGAGCTTGATGCCGCGGCCGTAAAGCGCGTTGTCGTACATGCGCTCGTAGGGCAGCGCGTAGGCCACGGCCTGGCGCACTTTGGCGTTGTTGAAGGGTGCCTTGGTGGTGTTCAGGCCCAGGTACATCATGGCGTTTTCAATCGGCATGCTGGTGACCTTGACGCCGCCGCCTTCTTTGGAAAGCTCGGCAAAGTCTTTGGGCGGCAAATCGAAGGTGATGTCGATGTCGCCCTTGAGCAGCAGCGCGCGGCGGTTGCCGGCGTTGGGCACTTCGCGCTGCACGATGCGGCGCAATTTGGGCAGCGGGCCGCTCTTCCAGGCGTCAAAGCGCGTGTAGATGATTTCCTGGCCGGCGCGAAAAGCCTCGACCTTGAAGGCGCCACCGCCGGCCACGTTGTTGCGTGTCCAGGTCAGGCCCCAGGGGTCTTGCGCGGTGGCGTTTTTCTTCACCAATTCGCTGTTGAAGATGCACGGCACGGGCACCGCCAAGTCGTTCATGGTGAGCTTGTCGCGGCGCACGAACTTGACGCGAAAGGTGTGCTCGTCAACGACCTCAAATTGCTCGGGCTTTTCCAGCGAGCCCGCAAGCATTTGGAAGGTCGGGAAGCCGCCCACCGTGACGGCGCGATCAAACGACCACTTCACGTCTTTGGCGGTGACGGGCGTGCCGTCGTGAAAGGTGGCGTTCTTGCGCAGCTTGAAGGTCACCGAGTTGCCGTCGGGTGCGATCTTCCAGCTCTCGGCAAGCTCGGGCTCGAGCTTGTTGATGTCGTACATCACGCGGCCATCAGGCAAGGTCTTCTTGCCGTAGGTCATCAGCCGGTCGTAGCACAGCCAGCTCACGCCGTAGCTCGGGCGGTTGGCGCCCAGGGTGTGGATGTCCAGCGAGTTCGGGCCGAACTCGTTGGCGACGATGAGCAGGTCTTTGGGCCGCGCTTGCGCGTGGGCGCTGAGAGGCAGGCTGCCCAGCGTGGCGGCGGCGGCGCCGCTGCTGGCGATGAAGTCACGACGTTGCATGGTGTTTCTCCGAGGGGGAAGCAGGTGAAGCGAGGGAAGCGAGGGAAGCGAGGTAAGGGCGCCAGCCGCCGAAGTGGCTGATGTCGAGCGCGCCGGCAAGCGCATAGGGTTCACACAAGAAGCCGTGCACGTGGCGGCCGTCGGCCAGCTCCACGCTGCCCAGGCCCAGCGGCGGCGGGATCAGGGCCAGGAAAGAGCCCAGCGCGTGCTGCGGCATGGCCCACACTTCGACTGTTATGTGTTGCCCACCCTCGGCCACGCGCAGCAGCCCGGGCTTGGGCGGCGTGGTGCCGGGCAGCGCATAGAGGCGGTAGCGCGCGGCGGTGGTGGTGGCCTCAACCAGCGTGGCGCCGCGTTCGATCAATTGGCCGTTGAGCGGCAGGCCGCTCAGGTGCGCGCCCACCACCACCAGCGGCAAGCTGGGCTGCACGGCCGGGCTGCGCTGCCACGGTGAGGGTGCCGGTGTGGGCGAAGACGAGTCCGCACCCTCCCAACGCCGCGCCAGTTGCACCAGCGCCGCGTCCAGGCCTGCGCGCGCGATGAAGGTCACGCCAAACGGCAGCCCCGCGCTGCTGCGCCCGGCGGGCACCGCCAGCGCGCACCAGCCCAGCAGGTTGACGAAATTGGTGTAGCGGCCCAGCGCAGCATTGGCGCCCACGGGGTCGGCCGCCACGTCGGCAAAGCTCGGGTGGCCGGGCGCGGTGGGCACCATCAGCACGTCGACGTCGCTCCACAGCGCCTCGAGCTGCTTTTGCAGCGCACGCAGGCGGTACATGGCCTCGAAGGTTTGTGTCGCCGTCATGCCCAGCGCGCGCGAGATGACGCGGCGCACGGTGGCGTCTATGGCCTCGGGGTCGGTGTCGAAGAGCTCGCGCACGCTGGCGTGGCGCTCGGCGACCCAGGGGCCTTCGTACAGCAGCGTGGCGACGTCAAAGAGCGGCGCGAAGTCGATGGGCTTGAGGCTGTGCCCGAGCTCGGCGGCACGGCGCTGCGCGGCCGACCAGGCCTGCGGGTAGCCCACCGCCGCGTCAAGCTGGGCGTCTTGCGGCAGCCCCAAGCGCACACGCTCGGGCCAGCACGCCGGCCCGGGCGCGAAGCTGCTGTAGGCATCGGCGCTGTCGCTGCCTTCGATGACAGCCAAGACCTGCGCCGCGTCGTCCACCGTGTGCGCAAACACGGCCACGCAGTCCAGCGTGCGGCAGGCTGCTAACACGCCAAAGTTGCTGACACGCCCCGGCGTGGGCTTCAAGCCGACGATGCCGTTGAAGCCGGCAGGAATGCGCCCCGAGCCCGCCGTGTCGGTGCCCAGCGCAAACGGCACGACACCACGCGCCACGGCCACGGCCGAACCCGAGCTTGAGCCGCCACTGATGCGGGTGGCGTCGTCCACACATGCGGGTTTGCCATAGGGTGAACGTGTGCCCACGAGCCCGGTGGCGAACTGGTCGAGGTTGGTCTTGCCCAGCCACAGCGCCCCTGCATCGAGCAGCTTGCGCACCACCGTGGCGTCTTGCGCGGCGACATGCGCGAACTTGGGGCACGCGGCCGTGGTGGGCTCGCCCGCGATGTCGATGTTGTCTTTGA
>JANOJR010000302.1:0-3331 GCA_031418855.1 Rubrivivax sp. | reverse complement strand
GCCTGAAAGCGCACACCATGGCGCTGCATCCAGCTGCGACAACGCGCGGACTCGCGGATCACAAGCCGCGCCAACGCTTCGTGGGTGATGCCGCCGGTGACCTTGTGCAGGTCTTGCCAATATTCTTCTTCGGGATAGGCCTCGGTCAGCACGTCTTGCGGTGCCTCGTGCATGCAGCGGATGTTGCGCGTGTGTACCGAGTTGCCGCCGCGCCACTCGAACGGCGCGGCTTCCAGCAGCAGCACGGTGGCACCGGCCTCGCGCGCAGTGAGTGCGGCGCACAGCGCGGCGTTGCCGCCGCCGATCACGAGCACGTCGATCATGGCTGCGCGCGCGCGCCGGTCGGGCTGAATGCGCGCATCGCAAGCACCAGTGTGTGGCCGTCATGTGAGCTGCCAATGAATACATGTTTGGCGATGTCGTCGACGCCGGAAACTAACGCCGCAAGTACGCGCCTTCGTTGCATGCTCAAGCCTCTTGTTGCGAACGCCGCAGGAACTTGGGGCGCCTGTGCCAATGATGCCGCAGCGGCGCGGCGGGCTCGGTGATCGACAGGCCGCGCGCCTTTGGTCACCACAGGCTGGCACAAAGTCTCGCTTTCACGGCCAGCTTCGGGCTGGCTTCACCGCGCATCGACACATGTTGCCGCTGCTTGCAACTCGCAAATGCGACCCACTCCTACATTGCGCCGGCCCGCGCTTCGTTGGGCGCCTTCGTGAGTGCTTATGTTGTCCTTCTCCCGCCTGTTGTCGATCGCTGTGCTCGCCCTCGGGCTGGGCGCGCCCGCCCTGGCCGCCAAGCCAGCCTTCCCGCAGCTGAACCTGGCCGACGAGAGAAGCCATGGCCAGCGTGCCGTCGAGCTGCTGGGCACGCGGCTGCCCGAGGTGGCCGCGCACTACGGCAAATCGGCCGAAGAGTTCGAGGCCTTGCTGCTCAAGGACCGCATGCTGCGCATCGACCGCCGCGGGCGCCTCTTTGTCGAAGAGACGCAAGAGCTGCCGCGTCGCGCGCCGGCCACCGCCCCCGTGCCCAGCACCGCCAACAGCGCGCTCGACGGCAGCCTGGCGCCCTTGAACCAGACGTTCTATCTGCACAGCCGCGCCAGCGCCAAGCGCACCATCTATCTCAACTTCCGCGGTGCGGTGTTGACCAACACGGCGTGGAACGTCAACGGCAACACCATCATCGCCGCACCCTTCGACACCGACGGCGTGCCCGGCGTGTTTTCCACCAACGAGCTGCAGCGCATCCAATACATCTGGCAGCGCGTGGCCGAAGACTTTGCGGCCTTTGACGTCAACGTCACCACCGAGCCGCCCGCGCCCGATCGCCTGACGCGCAGCAGCGGCACCGACGACGTCTACGGCACCACCGTGCTCATCACCTCACGTAGCGGTGTCTACACCTGCGGCTGTGGTGGCGTGGCCTACATCGGCGTGTTCGACGACACCGGCGACTTTTACAAACCCGCGCTGGTGTTCTATGACGCGCTGGGCGCGGGCAATGAAAAGTACGTGGCCGAAGCGGTCTCGCACGAAGTCGGGCACAACCTGGGCCTGCAGCACGACGGCTTTAGCGGCGGCAGCTACTACGGCGGCCACGGCAGCGGCGTGACCAGCTGGGCGCCGATCATGGGCACGGGCTATTCGGCCAACCTGGTGCAGTGGAGCAAGGGCGAATACAGCGGCGCCAACAACGTGGAAGACGACTTCCTGGTGGCCCAGGCCAACGGCGCGCCCTTGCGCGCTGACGACCACGGCAACACCGCCGCCACGGCCACGGTGATGAGCGGCACATCAGCCGCCGGCGTCAGCAGCTACCGCGTGGAGGGCGTGATTGAACGCAGCAGCGATGTCGACGTCTTCAGCTTCGTGGCCGCCGCCGGCAACGCCAGCTTCAGCGTGGTGGGTGCGGCACGTTCGAGCAATCTCGACGCCTTGCTGGAGCTGCGCAACAGCGCGGGCCAGCTGCTGGCCAGCAGCAACCCAGTCGACGCCCTGGGCGCGGGCATGAGCGTGGTGCTGCCAGCCGCAGGCACCTACTACTTGCACCTGCGCGGCACTGGCAAGGGTGATGTGCTCGTGGACGGCTACAGCAGCTTCGGCAGCGTGGGCCAGTACGCCATCAGCGCCAGCGCACCCACCGCCAGCAACCAGCCGCCCACCGCCGTGCTGAGCGCCACGCCCGCCAGCGGCACCGTCGCGTTGAACGTTAGCTTTTCGGCCGCAGGTTCCAGCGACGCTGACGGCAGCATCGTGGCCTACGACTGGACCTTTGGCGACGGCGGCAGCGCCAGCGGCGCCAACGTGAGCCGCACCTACACCGTCGCCGGCAGCTACAGCGCGCAGCTGCGTGTCACCGACAACAGTGGCCTGAGCAGCACGCGCAGCGTGACCATCACCGCCAACCCCGTGGTGACGTTGCTCGGCACCTCCGTGGGCAACATCAACATGGGCTTGAAGGTACAGAAGAACGGCATGGCCCGCGCCTCGGCCTTGGTGACCGTGCGCGGCCCCAATGGCGTGACTCTGGCCGGCGCCACGGTCACCGGGGGCTGGAGCGGCATCGTCGCCGGCAGCGCCAGCGCCAGCAGCGCCAGCAACGGCGTGGCCAGCTTCAGCTCACCCACCACACGCGCCAGCGGCACGATGGTCTTCACCGTCACCGGCATCACGCTGGCTGGCTACCAGTACCAGCCAACGCTGAACACGGAGACCAGCGACTCGATCACGCGTTGAAGGGGCGGCGTGGCGGCGGGCCAGTCGTAGCGGACCGATGGCCAGCGTCGTGGCGGCCTGCATACGCCCCATCGGCAAAGCCGAGGCCGCTCAGGCCGGTGCGGGCGCGAATGTCAGTCGGGAATACCGACTGCCCTCCAGCGCTTCATCCTGGCGTCGCGTCGATCAACTCGCTGCGTTCGCTGCGCTCTCTGCACTCAAACACGATCGACGGTCTAGATTACGAAGCGCGTGGGTACACGCGCCGACGCCAGGCCAAACCGCTTCCGGCGCCACTCGCTGACTGCCCGCACCGGCCTGAGCGGCCTCGGCTTTGCGGCAACAGGGTTGGCCTATCGTTTGAGGTGAGCTGGAGACGACGGGATGACGCCAGGCCCGCGCTACAGATAATGCACGCCTGCACTGTAGCGCGGGCCTGGTGGCATGCCGTTGGCTCTCAGCTCGACCGAATGGGTTAGGCGTCACCTAGTGGGTGCGACCCGCGCGAGTTTCTCGGCCATACGTGTTTGCCAACCAGGACCTGTTGCTCGCCATTTCAGAATTACATCCTCGGGTAGACGAATAGAAATCAACTTCCTCGGATTCTCCGATCG
>JANOJR010000301.1:0-5800 GCA_031418855.1 Rubrivivax sp. | reverse complement strand
ACCCAGCAGATGCTGCAATTTCCGATGGCCACGCTGGTGCGCTTTTGCCACAACCACGGCCTGCTTCAGGTCAGCCAGCGCCCGCAGTGGACCACGGTGCGCGGCGGCGCCCGGCACTACGTGCAGGCCATGCTCAAGCGCATCCCCGACGCGCGGCTGAACACGCCTGTGCGTGCCGTGCGCAGGCCGTTCTCCAGCGGTGACCCGCCCGGCGTCACCGTCACCACGGGCGCCGGCCACGAACGTTTCGACGAGGTCGTCTTCGCCTGCCACGCCGACCAGACCCTGGCCTTGATGCACGACGCCAGCAGCCGCGAGCGCCAAGTTTTGGGCGCCGTGCGCTACCACCCCAACCGCGCCGTGCTGCACAGCGACACCGCGCTGCTACCCAAGCGTCGCCTGGCCTGGGCCGCCTGGAATAACGAGCGTGCTACGCGTGCTGGCGACGAGCAGCAAGGCGTGTGCCTGCACTACCTCATCAACCGTTTGCAGCCCCTGCCCTGGGCCACGCCCGTCATCGTCTCGCTCAACCCGCTGCGTGAGCCCGAGCCGAGCACCGTGCTTGGCGAATGGAGCTACAGCCACCCGGTGTTTGATCGCGCGGCCATCGCCGCGCAAGGCCAGTTGCCGGCGATCCAGGGCCGCCGCCACGTTTGGTTTGCAGGTGCTTGGACACGCTATGGCTTTCACGAAGACGGCTTGATGTCCGCACATGCTGTTGTCGACGCGATGTTGGCCACCTGGTCGAACGCCGACCCCCTTGCGCAGCCAAGCCTTGCCGAGGCGGCATGACGCAGCCCCTGCTCGCCCGCGGCCAGGTGCGCCATCGCCGCCTGCGCCCTGCCGTGCACGCCTTTGCGCATGACAGCTACTTTGTGCTGCTGCCACTGCGCGCGTGGCAAGGTGAACAAGGCTCGCCGTTGGCGCGCAACCGCTTTGGACTGATGAGCTTTTTTGACCGCGACCACGGCGCGGGCGGCCCCGACGCACTGGCCTGGATCGATGGCCTGCTCGCCGGCGAAGGCATCACCGACGCACTCGGCGAGATCTGGCTGCAAACCTATCCGCGTGTGCTGGGCTACGTCTTCAAGCCGGTGAGTTTTTGGTACTGCCACCGTGTCGACGGCAGCCTGGCCGCCGTCGTCGTCGAAGTGAATAACACCTTCGGTGAGCGGCACTGCTACTTGCTGGCTGGGCCCCAACTGGCCTGGGGCCACGAGCTCAGCGCCGCCAAGGTGTTTCACGTCTCGCCGTTTTGCGACGTGCGCGGCAGCTACCGCTTCCGCTTCATGCGCACAGCCCAGCGCATCGTCGCGCGCATCGAGCACGACAACGACGACGGCCCTTTGCTGCAAACCAGCGTCTCCGGCGCGCTGGAGCCGCTCACCCGCGCGAGCCTCATGCGCGCGTTTTTCGGCACGCCCCTGATGACGCTGGCCGTCGTGGCGCGCATTCACTGGCACGCGCTGCGCCTGTGGCTCAAGCACGTGCCCTTCTTTCGCAAGCCCGAGGCCCCAAGCCTCTTGACCACGCGCTGACGCCAGCGCCACAGCCCATGTCCACCAGCACCACCTTCACCCATCACACCTTGCCGCCCACCGCGCCGGCGGCCGCACGCACGGTCTTCGCGCTGCTGCGCCGGCTGCAAGTCGGCGTGCTCGACGTGCAACTCTTCGACGGCACGCAGTTGCAGTTCGGCCAGGCGCGCGACGGCGAGCCGCGTGCGGCCATGCGCCTGCTCGACTGGAGCCCGTGCGCCGCCGTGCTCAAAAACGGCGACATCGGCCTGGCCGAAAGCTACATCGCCGGCCACTGGAGCACGCCCGATCTGCCGGCCTTGCTCAAGCTCTTCCTGGCCAACCGCGAGGCCATCGACAAGGTGATCTACGGCAGCGTGCTCGGCTCCTTGTGGTACCGCGTCAAGCACCTGCTCAATCGCAACTCGCGCCAGGGCAGCCGCAAGAACATCCACGCGCACTACGACATCGGCAACGCCTTCTACAAGCTCTGGCTGGACCCGACGATGAACTACTCAAGTGCCCTGTTCGGTGGCGACTTGACACAGCCCACGGCGTCCGCGCAAGTGGCCAAGATGAACCGCGCGCTACACGAATGCCAGCTCCAACCCGGACAACGGTTGCTGGAACTGGGCTGCGGCTGGGGCGCCGTGGCCGAGCTTGCGGTCGAGAAGTTCGGCGCCACGATGGTGGGCGTCACGCTGTCCAGCGAGCAGCTTGAATACGGCCAGGCGCGGCTGCGCGCACGTGGCCTCGCGGCAGGCGCCGAGCTGCGTTTGCAGGACTACCGCGACCTCAAAGAAGAGCGCTTCGACGCCATCGTCTCCGTTGAGATGTTCGAGGCCGTGGGCCGCTCGTACTGGGCCGACTACTTCGCCACCCTGCGCCGCCAGCTCAAGCCCAGCGGGCGCGCGTGCGTGCAGACCATCACCATCCGCGACGATCTCTTCGAGCGCTATGCGCGCTCGACCGACTTCATCCAGCAGTACATCTTCCCCGGCGGCATGCTGCCAAGCGCCGAGGTCTTTCGCGCGGAGGCGGCACGCGCCGGGCTCGAGGTCGTCAACGAATGCGCCTTCGGACTCGACTACGCCGAGACGCTGCGACGCTGGCGCGTGCAGTTCCTGGCGCATGAAGCCGAGGTGCGCCGCCAAGGCTTCGACACGCGCTTCATGCGCACCTGGGAGTACTACCTGGCGGTGTGTGAAGCGGCGTTCAGCGCCGGCAATACCAGCGTCGTGCAATTCACGTTGCGCCACGGCTGATGCAAACGGCACGCTGCGCCACGCGGCGCCAGGCGCTGGCCGCTTTGGCTGGTCTGACCGGTCTCGCCCTGAGCCCAGCGCACGCGCAGAGCGTGCCACCCGAGGTGCAGGGTGAACTCGCCGGCGCAAGATTGCAGGGCCGCGGCCGGCTGCGTTTCATCGGCATGGCCATCTACGAAGCGCGTCTTTGGACCTTGGCGCATGTGCCGGCGACCGAGTGGGCGTTGGCGCCGCTGGCGCTGGAAATCGAATACGCGCGCGCGCTTGACGGCGCCATGATCGCCGAGCGCTCGCTCAAGGAGATGCGCCGCCAGGGCGATGTGGCTGCGGCCATCGCCGAGGGCTGGTTGGCGCAGATGAAGGCGCTGTTCCCCAACGTGCGCATGGGTGACCGCCTCACCGGCGTCGTGCGTCCCGGTGTGGGCCTGCGCTTCTTCGTCAACGGCGAGCTCAGAGGCGACGTCACTGACGCCGCGTTTGCGCGCTTCTTCATCGGCATCTGGCTGTCGCCTCAAAGCTCCGAGCCCGGCTTGCGCGAGGCCTTGCTCGGCAGCAAAGCGGGCGGCTCATGACAAACGTTAGCACCCTTGCGCTGCCGGGCTGGCGTGGCGGCTGGAAGCAAGGCCTGAGCTACGGTGCGCTCGGTCTGCCCCTGGCCTTTGTGGCCTTGCCGCTGTACGTGGTGCTGCCCAACCATTACGCCAGCGCGTTTGGTGTGCCGCTGGCCTTGCTGGGGGCGCTGCTGCTGGGCGCGCGCTTGCTCGACGCCGTGGCCGACCCCTGGATCGGGCGCCTGGCCGACGGCTGGTTTGCGCATTCCGCGCAGCGGGTGCTCATCGTCGCCGTGGCCGCCGCCGTGGTGCTGGCGCTGGGTTTTCGCGCCCTCTTCTTTCCGCCTTCCACCGAGCAAGGCGAGCTGCTCACGTGGGCGGCGGTGATGCTCGCCGTGACCTACCTCAGCTACAGCGTGCTCAGTGTGCTGCACCAGGCCTGGGGCGCGCGGCTGGGTGGCGCCGAAGGCCAACGTGCGCGCATCGTCTCGTGGCGCGAAGGCCTGGCCTTGGTGGGCGTGATGGTCGCCAGCATCTTGCCGGCAGTGGCCGGGCTGGGTGTCACCAGCGTCGTCTTCGCGCTGGCGCTAGTGGTTGGCGTGGCCACCTTATGGCGCGCGCCACGGCCAGCACGCGCATCCAACGCAACGCAAGTGCGGGCCTCGGGCATGGCCGCACCCCTGCGCAGCCACGCTTTCCGCCGCCTGCTGCTCATCTACCTTGTGAACGGCGTGGCCAGCGCGGTGCCCGCGACCCTTGTGCTCTTCTTCATCCGCGACCGCCTGCAAGCCCCCGCCATGGAGCCGCTGTTCCTGGCCAGCTACTTCGCCGCCGGGGCCTTGTCGATGCCGCTGTGGCTGCGCGTCGTCTCAAAGTTAGGCCTTGCGCGTACCTGGCGCCTGGGCATGCTGCTGGCCGTGGTCAGCTTCGCCTGGGCCGCCTTGCTGGGCAGTGGCGACGTGCTGGCCTTCACGCTGGTGTGCATCGCCAGTGGCGTGGCGCTGGGTGCGGACTTGAGCTTGCCCGGCGCGCTGCTGGCCGGTGTGATTCAGCGCGAAGGCCACAGCGGCCAGCTTGAAGGCGGCTACTTCGGTTGGTGGAACTTCGCCACCAAGCTCAACCTGGCCCTGGCCGCCGGCATCGCGCTGCCGCTATTGCAACTCTTTGGCTACGCGCCCGGCAGCCGCGAGCCCCAGGCGCTGCAAGCGCTGACGCTGGCGTACTGCTTGTTGCCCTGCGTGCTGAAGCTCGCGGCCGCAGCGCTCTTGACGACACGCTGGATACGTCCCGACGCAGACGGTAAACAAGGAACCCCACGATGAACCGACGCCGAACTCTGACGGGCTGGCTTGCCACCGCAGCGATCACCACCCTGGCCGGCTGCGCAGCTCCCAAGCCGGCCGATTACGCGGCCGAGAAACCCGTGCTCGACCTCAAGCAGTATTTCAAAGGCGAACTCACCGCGCACGGCATCTTCACGGACCGCTCGGGCAAGGTGGTGCGCCGCTTCACTGTCGTCATGACCGGCACCTGGAGTGGCGCCAACGGCGTGCTCGACGAGCGCTTCACCTACAGCGACGGCAGCACCGAACGCCGCGTCTGGCGCTTGACGGACCTGGGCAACGGCCAATGGCGCGGCCGCGCCGACGACGTGGTGGGCGAGGCCGTGGGCGTGGCCGCCGGCAACGCGCTGAACTGGCGCTACACGCTCAAGCTGCCGGTCGACGGCAAGGTCATCGAGGTGGAATTCGACGACTGGATGTATCTGGTGGACGAGCGCGTGATGCTCAACAAAGCGGCGATGAGCAAGTTCGGCGTCTACCTGGGCGAGGTCACCTTGTCCTTCAACAAACCGTGAGCGCGACATGGCTTTGAATCCGCGCATCAAAGATTGGGCCGGCCAGGTGGTGTGGCTGGTGGGTGCGTCCAGCGGCATCGGCCGCGCCACCGCCGCGCTGCTGCACGCCAACGGCGCGCGTGTGGTGGTTTCGGCACGCAGCGAGGCCACGCTCGCTTCATTTGTTAGCCAGCACCCAGGCAGCATGGCCATCACGCTGGACGCGAGCGACCGCAACGCCATGCGCGAGGCCGCCGCCAGCATCAAGGCCAGCCACGGCCGCATCGACGTGGCCGTGTACTGCGCGGGCTACTACAAGCCCATGCGCGCCACCGCGTTTGATCTCGACGACGCGCTGCGCCACGAGCAAGTGAACTACGTCGGCGCCCTGCACATGCTTGACGCCGTGCTGCCCACGCTGCTGGCCCAGGGCAGTGGCCACATCAGCTTGGTGAGCAGCGTCTCGGGCTGGCGCGGCCTGCCCAAGGCGCTGGCCTATGGGCCGACCAAGGCCGCGCTGATCAACCTGGCCGAGTGCCTGTACTTCGACTTGGCCGACCGCCACATCGGCGTCTCTGTCGTGTGCCCGGGCTACGTCGATACGCCGCTGACCGAGCAGAACGACTACCG
>JANOJR010000300.1:0-36249 GCA_031418855.1 Rubrivivax sp. | reverse complement strand
TCCAGCGTGGTGCAGCTGGCCACGCGCTACCAGGGCGCACGCGCGGCCATGCGCGCGCTCGACCGCGTGATGGAGCAGCCCATCGAGCGTGAAGCTGGCCGCGTGTACGTGCCGCGCTCGGAGCTCACGGGCCGCATCGCCCTGGTCGACGTCGGTTTTGCCTACCCCAGCCACGCCGACGAAGAGCCGCCCAAGGTGCTTAAAGGGCTGACGCTGCGCTTCGAGCCGGGCGAGCGTGTGGCCATCCTCGGGCGCATCGGTTCCGGCAAAAGCACCGTACTTCGTTTGTTAGCGAATCTTTACCAGCCGACCGAAGGCCAGGTCGAGGTCGACGGCATCGACCTGCGCCAAGTCGACCCGGCAGACTTCCGCGCGCGCGTGGGCTACGTTGGCCAAGACCCGCGCCTCTTCACCGGCACGCTGCGCGATAACGTTTTACTTGACCGGGCTGCGGCCGACCCCGCGCGCTTGATGGATGCTGCGCGGCTTACCGGCCTGGACCGTGTGGCCGCCGGCCATCCGCTGGGCTGGGAGTTGCCCGTGGGTGAGTCGGGCGCTTTGCTCTCAGGCGGCCAGCGCCAGCTCGTGGCGCTGACACGTTGCATGGTCACCAAGCCGCAGATCCTGCTGATGGACGAGCCCACCAGCTCGATGGACGCGCAGTCTGAAGTCGCCTTCTTGCGCCAGCTCAAGGAAACCACGGGCCAGTGCACGCTCTTGATGGTGACCCACAGGCCGGCGGTGCTGGAGCTGGTGACCCGCGTTGTCGTCGTCGACGGCGGGCGTGTCGTGCTCGACGGGCCCAAAGACCAGGTGCTGGCGGCTCTGTCAGGCAAGTCCACCGCGCCGGGCCCGGCCAGCAAGGTACACATGCACCCCTCGGCGCAGCCGATGGAGCGCGAGGCTGCCGTCTGATGTGGGGTCGCAAAGCCCAAGCCAACACCTCGCTGCGGGCCGGTGACGTGGCCTACCTCGACCCCCTGCGCGCCGCGCAAGTGCTCGAGGCCGCGCCCGGCGCCACCTGGGCCATCCACCTGATGTTGCTGCTGGTGGCGTGCGCCATCGCCTGGGCCGCGCTGGCGCAGGTCGACATCATCGCCAAGGCCGACTCGCGCGTCGTGCCCGACGGCAAAGAGCAGGTCATCGCCAGCCTGGAAGGCGGCATCCTGCGCGCGCTGATGGTGCGCGAAGGCCAGACCATCGCCAAAGGCGCCGACCTGGCCACACTCGACCCCACAAGAGTGGAAGCGCAGCAGGCTGAAGGCCAGACCAAGCGTTTGTCGCTGCGCGGCGCGGTGGTGCGTTTGACGGCCGAAGCCACGGGCAAGCCGCTGCGCTTTCCGCCCGAGCTGAGCGTGGCGCCCAACGTCGTGAACGGCGAGACGGAGTCTTACCAGGCGCGCCAGACCGCACTGAATGAAGCCGTGGCGATCAACCGGCGCAGCGCCGATTTGTTGCAACGCGAGCTGGCCATGGCCGAAGGCATGTCGGCGAAGGGTTTGATGAGCGAGGTGGAGGTGATGCGCGTGCGCCGCCAGGTCAACGAGCTGAGCCTGCAAACGCAAGAGCGCATCAACCGCTTTCGCCAGGAAGCCAACCTGGAGCTTGTGCGCGTACGTACCGAGTTAGCCATGATCGAAGAGCAGATGGTGGTGCGCGACGACGTGCTGCGCCGCACGGTGCTCAAGTCACCCGTGGACGGCATCGTCAAGAGCATCAAGAACCACACCGTGGACGGCGTCATCGCGCCCGGCGCGCCGCTGATGGAAATCTTGCCCGTGGGCAAGCAAGTGCGTGTGGAAGCGCGCGTGCGTCCCTCGGACATCGGCTTCGTGAAGGTCGGGCAAGAGGTCAAGATCAAGCTCACGGCCTACGAGTACACGGTCTACGGCGGCTTGAGCGGCACCGTGATGTCGATCAGCCCCGACGCCATCGTCGACGTCGAGCGCGGCGGTGAAGGCAGCCACTACCGCGCGATGGTCACCGCCAATGTGTCGACGTTGCAAGCGGCGGGCAAAAAGCTTGACGTGTTGCCGGGCATGACCGGCAGCGCCGAAATCCGCACTGGGCAGCGCTCGGTGTTGGGGTTTTTGCTGCGGCCGATGTTGAAGTCGCAGGAGGCGTTTCGGGAGCGGTGAGGGGTGGCGAGTCTGGCGAGTCTGGCGAGGCAGGCCTGCGGCTCAGGCCGCGTCGGCAGGTGCTGCCGGATCGGCCGCAGCAGGCTTGTGGCGCCACTTGTGCCACAGGTGCGGGATCAACAAGCGCAGTGGCAGCCGGTTGCGGTGGTAGCGCACGAGCACCACGAAGGCCGCGAAGCGCTGGCGCTTTGAGGGCATGGCGTCGGGCTCGGTCGGCGTCAGCACAGCGCTCATCAGCGGCATAAGCCAGGCGCGGCGCAGCGGCCCCGGGCCTTGGCTAACGATGATCGCGAGCGTGGCGTTTGGTATAGGGGTGCCCAGCCAGCGTGTGGTGAAGTGGGCTGCTTGCGCCAGTGGTTCACTCAGGCCGAGTTCGTCCGCGCGGCGCGGCAATTCGGCCCAGAAGGCAGGGTCGGCGTCGCCGAAGTGGCGCATCAGGCCGTCAAGGTCGACGAGGTCGCGCACGCGGTCGATGGGTTCGGAATCCAGGAACAGGTGCGCCGCGCTGTGCAGCACCTGGTCCACCGGGTGCAGTACCTGCCAGGCCGGCCATTTCGAGGGTTGTAGTCGTGCCAGCAGCAAGTCGGCGTCGACATGCGTGCGCGCTAGGGGCGGCAGGATGTTGTGGTGCAGGTCGAGCTCGAGACCGTGAATCGGGTGCTGCATCGGCGGCACCTCGTGGCTCCAGTCGTGGTAATACCGTTGATCGTGAGCGTCAAGGTCGGCTTCGACCCAGCCGGCTTCGCGCAAACATGACCGTGCGCGGCCGAGGTCTGACTTGGCCACCAGGATGTCCAAGTCCGACGGCAGCCTACCCGCCGCGATAGGCAACCCCTGGCCAAGATAGGCGCCGCCTTTGAGTAGGACGCGTGGATAGCTGGCGGTCTGCAGCGATTGGCCAACGCGTTGTGCCGCCCATAGGGCGGCGGCCGTGCGCGTACGCGACAGCCTTTGCTCGGCAACAAGGTGTCGGCGTGCCGGCGCAGGTACGCGAGCCAGCAGCCCTTGGCCGTCCATGGCCTCGGCCAGGCGTGCCAGAAGGCGCAGCCTTCGCGCCAGGCGCACCACGCGTTGCCACTCCGCGAGCGGCCATGTCAGCGCACGTTGCGGTTCACGCAGCGCAACCAGCCATGCAAAACGCTGCGCAGTCGCGTTCATGTGTCGCCGCGTTCCAGGGCGTCGCCGGCAAGGCTTGCCTGATGCGCCAGCACCTGCGGCCACAGCCCATCAAGCGCGGCGATGGCCTCAGGCAGGTCGCTGTAGGTGAGCTGCCAACCCATGCAGCGGCGGGTCATGCGCACGACAGCGCGGAAACCCACCTCGCCGAGCAACTGGTAGTTGAACGCGTTGAACGCCAGCGAGGAAAAGATGGTCGATTCCGACACCGGTTTCAGTTGTGTGCTACTGCCGGCCTGCCAGTTCGGCAGCACCACGGCGGCCGGTCGCGCCAGCACATGGCGACGGTCTACCGCGTCGAGTTCTGCGGCCAGGTGCGCGACATTGCCTTTGCGCGTTTTCGGGAACTCCGGACCCAGTCTGGCGTGTGGGGCAAAGTTGCGAATGACTGCGATCGATTGGTTCTTCAATGCCACCGGTTTGAGCATCGCGTGAAAGGCCTGCGCTTGAGGGTCGAAGGCACCGAACTCGTCGGACAACAAGCGCCAACCCGCAAGCGACAGCGCGGCGGTGAGCGTGCTCTTGCCAGAGCCTGGCACTGCGGGCATCACCAGTGCCAGCCCATCGCGTTCGACCACGCCAGCGTGCAAGAGCAACAGATGGTTCAGCCGATTGCCGATCAGCCAGTTGCTGCCCCACTCCATCATCGGCAAGGGGCTGTCGGCGGCAAACGGCTCGAAGGGCGTCTGGCCATCGCAGCGGAACACCACTTGCGGCTTGATCCAGCGGCGCAAGCCGCCCTGGCGCTGAATCACCAAGTGCAGGTCGGCCCAATCGGCTTGCGCGGTCAGCGCAAAGCGGCCGTAGACCTGGTGCAATTGCCAAGCGAGGTGTGGCGAGTCGCTCCGCACATGAACCTGCGCTGCGCCGAGATCAAACCACAGGCCGCCGTCAGCAAGCAGACGTCCCAACGCGTCGACATCGAGCTCGGCGACCCGGCGCACCGTCATGTCAGCTCAACGATCAGGCCACCGTCGACGAGTTGCGTGCAGGATTGGCTGACGAGGTCACTGAGTTCTTCCACCGTCAGGCCGGTATCTGCCGACAGCGCATGGCACACCGCGATGGCGTCGGCAGCGCGCTCCGACAGCACTTCGATGATGGCCGCACTCTGGTCGTTGAGAAAGATCGTGTCGCCAGACAGCGGGCTGAATGCGACCCAACCGTCACCCAGGGCTTCGACCAAAAGTCCCGCGGCGGGAGCGAACCGACGCGTCGCTGGCACGTGGCGCTACAGCGTGAACGATGTCCAGCAGGACTTGCCGATCGCAGAGCCGCCGACGCCGGCGCCCACGCCGACAACTTTGCCGGTGGCGTCGACACGCAATACCGCGTAATTGGCAACCAGGTTGGGCACTGCCAGTGGCACGGCGGGTGCCGCAGCCAGCGTATTCGTCACGATGTTGAAAGCCTGGTATGCAGTCGCCGATGGCAGCGTCGGTGGTGCACTCCGGTTCGCCGGAAGGTCACCGCCAAACACCCAGTAAGAGGCGACGGTGGGTTCCTTTCGCAATTGCACGCGAACGTAGGTGAGGTTGACGGTATCCACGACGATCGAAGGTCCCGATGTGATCGGCGCGAGGTTCTGGTTGACGACACACCTCAATGCCGACGAAGCAGCCGCCAAGGCGCCGCCACTGTGCAAAGCAAGCACCGTCGGCGTTGCAAAAGCGCCGCGAACGAGCCGCCGCCGCGCGCTGACGGTCTCTTTGTTCCCTTGCTGGTCGTGATTCACCAAATGCTCCTTGGGCAGCGTTGCTGTGGCTGCACGCAATTTTCGCGCCAAAGCGTCGGCGCTTACTGACGCTACGACGCACGAAGTGTGCCCGACTGGCGCTGCCACCGCCAGTCGTCATGGCTTCTTGACGTCGGCTACCGAGAATAGGTGCATTCTGGGGGCATTCGAGCGCTACGGTCAGTGAAACGGCCGGGTAGTTCACACCAACCCCTCGTTCGCGGGGTACGGTCTCGTCGATGTGGGCAAGACCCGTCGGAGCCGTCATCTGTCAAAAACTCCGACAGTCCGCGGAGGGATGGCGCGTTCAGTTTGGGCGCAAATCTTTACCTCAAGTGCGCGGTCCGCCCCGTCATCGCCGCCCGCCCGACATCGTTATCTCGGCATCTGTCCACTCAGTCGTCGAGGTTCTATGTCAACCACCGTATTCAAATGGCCCCGCTGGTTGCTCGCGATAGCCACACTGGCCACCCTCAGCGGTTGCGTCGTCGCCCCTCTCGGTGGCCCGTACCGAGGGACGCAGACGCCCTACGAAGCCGGCCCGCCAGGGCCCTACGTGAACGTGGCGCCGCCATCACCCCAGTACGAAGTCATCCCTATCGCACCCGCGCTCGGCTACGTGTGGATTGGCGGCTACTGGAACTGGCATCTTGGCCGCCACGCGTGGATCGGCGGGCGCTGGGCCCTGCCGCCTGCCGGCCACCATTGGGTGCCGCACCGTTGGGAGCGTGGTCAGGGCGGCTGGCAGCAGCACCAAGGGCATTGGGGCCGGCGGCGTTGAGTTGACACTGCCCGTGGCACTTGCGATCACGCCAGCCATGACGCCAGACGGGGCTGTGGCGGCGCATTAGCGCCGTCTTCCGCCGCGACTTCCAGCGATCAATCAAGCCTGGCGCCGACCAGACTCTTGCGTGCGTGGCCAGCCTGGCCAGCGCATGCGCTCTGGAGTGGTCGGCGTGAAGATTCCCTGGTTTCGAATGCCCTGGTGCATGGGCCTCGCGCTCTGCGTGGGCGTGGCCTTGCCCGCTGCAGCGAGCTGCGTCGATGAAGACCAGGTACTTGCCTCGGGCAGCGCGACCGCCGCATTAGCGCCGCCGCCCGAGCCGCGCTTGGTTTTGCAAGGCCTGGTGCGTGACGCGTTGTCGCGCAGCCAGGCTTTGGGCGCATCGAAGTTGATGCTTGAGGCTGCCCTGCTCGACGTCGACGAAGCGCGCGCCGCGAAAGCCTTGCATGCCGGCATGAGCGCCGACCTGGGCCCTTCGGCCAGCCAGTCAAGCGGCAGCACATCGAGCTCGGCGCTGCATCTGCGCGGCACCCTGTCCGTCACCAAGCTGCTCTACGACGGCGGCCGCAGCGACCGCCTCACCGACTGGCGCACCCAGCTTTCTGAATCCGCCCGCCACGGCCACCTCTCGCAGCAAGAGCAGCTCGCTTTGAGCACCGTGGCGCTCGCGCTCGAGCGCAGCCGCTATCGCCAGCAGGTGCAGATCTACGGCCACTACGTGCGCAAGATGTCGTGCCTGGTGGAGGCGCTGTCGAGCATCGTGCGCGCTGACCGTGGCCGCGCCAGTGAGCTGGTGCAGGTGAAGAAGTCGATGCAGCAGGCCGAGATCGCGCAAGCGCTGGCGCAGTCGCAAGCGCGGCAGATTGAAGTGCGCTTGCGCCGGCTGGTGGGTGACGGCCTGCCGGGGGTCGAAGGGCTGGCCAGCGTGCTCTTGACGGTGCCCGAGCTGACTTCGATCGAAGCCGAGGTGGCACGCTCAAGCGAGGTCGCGCAGCTCGCCGCACAGGCCGCCGCCATGGGCCAGTACGCGGCGGCGGTGGAAGCCGGCGGCAAGCCGCAGGTGAGCTGGGCGTTTGGTGGCAGCAAGACCACGGCGGCCGGTGGCAATGGCGGTGTTGACCAGCGCAGCGGCTCGCTCTCGCTCGGTTTGACGGTGAACATTCCGCTGCTCAACCCCGGCGTGGCGCCCGCGTCAGAAGCCGCGAGGAAGCGCGCGCAGGCAGCACTCTTGCAGCGCGAAGAAGCGCTCGAATCGCGGCGCTTTCGTGTGCGCGAAGTGCACGAACAAACGCTCTCGACCTTCGATCGCGCCGCACGCGTGGCGGCGGTGCTGCGCGACAGCGAACAGGTGCGCAGCTTCACGCTGCAGCAGTGGCAGCAGCTGGGCAAACGCTCGCTCTTTGACGTGATGTCGGCCGAGGCCGACCACTACAACCTGCGTGTGGCCTGGATCAACGCGCTCTACGACGGCCAGCAGATGAACGCCAACCTGCTCTCGCTGGGGCGTGGTGTCTCGGAGTGGTTGCGCTGAGAGCGCCGCGCTAATAACGCCACAAGTACGTCGCGCCCTTGTAGCGCAACACGGCCGATTTGGGTCCGATGCTCACGAGCGTGAGATCGGCGCTGGCAGCGTCGCCTTCGCGCAGCACCTGGCCATTGACGATGAGCAGGCGCTGCGCCGGCTCGTCGGCGTAGACCGAGCCGCTCACGCTCAAGCTCGGCCAGCCTGGGCCGGTGGGCCAGGGTTGAAGTGGCGGGGCTGGCGCGGGCTTGGTGGCGGGTTGGGCGGCGAGTTGGGAGACGGCAAGCACGGGCTTCGGCCGCAACACGGGAAGCGGCGCGGCGGCGACGGGCGGCGTCACCTGCACGGGCGCCACAGGCAGCACCGGCGCTGCGGGCGCTACATGCATCGCTGATGCCGCCGGCACGGCGCGGGCCGCAGGCCACCACCACCACAGCACAGCCGCCAGCACGGCACTTGCCAGGCACGCCAGCACCAGCCATGGCCACCAGCGCGCGGGCGACAAGCCGGGCGACGACGCCAGCGGCGCGGGCGTTTCCAGCCCGGGCACGCGCCCGAGGCCACGCTCGGCCTCGGCCTTCTTCAGCGCTTGCAGGATGTAGGACATGGAGCGTTCAACTCAATAACAAATTAAGTACGTGCACAGATGTTGCGCCATCACGGCGCGCTCAGCTCACGCAATCGAGGCTCGTCGACACCGAGTGCGCGGTTGAGCTGCATCAGCGTCATCGGCCCGGCCACGCCGTCGGCGGGCAAGCCTTGTGCGCGCTGAAAACTCTGTACACGCGCGCTCAAGCTTGCGGCGGCGGCGCTACGGTCCAGGCTTTGCAGTTGCTGCTCCAGCCAGGCGGCAGTCGCGCTGGCGCTGGCGCCGCGCCACAAGCTCATGAAGTCACCACGCCAGGTGCGACCGAATGCCGCCAGTGTGATGACTTGATCTTGGTCACCCACGCGCAACAGCGCTGTTTGCGCCGACAAGCCGAGCAAGAGTGCGGCCGTGGGCGCGCCGCCTTCAACGTCGAGCGTGACCACGCCGGGGCGTGCGAGTTGGCGCAGCAGCGCCAACGTCATGGCCGTGGTGCGAAAGCACTGCAAGGCGTCGGCGGCGTTGGGCGTGGCGATAGGCCTGCGGGCTGGCGCGCAGACGTCGCCGTCGGCCATCGTCACGCCCCACATCGCCGCCAGCGCCCGCTGCGCTTGGGCTTCGCTCATGGGGCCACTTGCGGCAGCGGCCACCACAGCTGCCGGTGTGGGGCTTGGCGCCGACGCCGCAGCGCTTGCGCCTTGGGCTGCGGGCAATGCCGCTATTGGCGCGGCTGCGGACGCTGCCGCGCTCAAAGGCGCCACTCGCCCCGGCGCCCGCCAAGCCCACCACAGCGCCACCAGCGCCACTGACAACACGACCACCCCCGCAGCTCCCGCCAAGACCCAGGGCCGCAGACTCACCCCAGGCCGATCAAACGCCTCCGCCGCCGCCTTGGCCAGCACCGCCGCGCTCACACGCGAATGCCCCGACGCATAAGCGCCGAGCAAGGCGCGGTCGGCCAGCACGTTGATGCGCCGCGGCACACCGCCCGTCAGCCCATGTATGCGCCGCAGCGCACGCGCCTCAAACGGCATCGCGCCTTGCAGCCCGGCCACCGCCAAACGGTGCTGCATGTAGGGCGCAACATCGCTCGCCGCCAAGGGCCCCAGATGAAAGCGCGCCACCACACGCTGCGCCAGTTGCTCAAGCTCGGGCTTGGCGAGTTTGCGGCGCAACTCAGGCTGGCCGATGAGGATGATCTGCAAGAGCTTGCGCTCGTTGGTTTCCAGGTTGGTGAGCAGGCGCAGCTGCTCAAGCACCGAGCTCGAGAGCTTTTGCGCTTCGTCGATCATCAGCACGCTGATGCCACCTGCCGCGTGCGTGGCCAGCAAGAAGCGGTTCAGTGCGTCGACCTGGGCTTTGGCGCCGCTTGCTGCCACCTCGATGCCGAACTCTTCGCACACCGTCTGCAAAAGCTCCATCACGCTCAAGCGCGGGTTGAAGACGTAGGCCACCTTGCAATGCGCGGGCACCTGCTCCAGGAAGGCGCGGCTGACGGTGGTCTTGCCGGTGCCGATCTCCCCCGTGAGCAGCACAAAACCGCCGCCACTTTGCAAGCCATACAGCAGGTGCGCCAGCGCCTCGCGATGGCGCTCGCTCATGAACAGGCTGTGCGGGTCGGGCGCGATCGAGAAGGGCTCGCGCTGCAGGCCGAAGTGGCGGGCGTACATGGGGCGCGAGCATAGCCCGCGCTATGTCGGCGCCGGGCCGTACGCTCAGCGCCAATCAGGCTTGCCGCGTGCTATCGAAGCGTGCGGGGTCGCCTGAGCCGGCGGCGGCAGGTGCGTTTCAATCTGCGCATCAGCTCGCATGCGCACTGCGTGCTCGCCCACAAGCCAGGCACATCCTTGCGGATGAAGATCGCGTGGCTCAGTGGCTCGGTGGCTCGGTGGCTCTGTGGCTATTGGGTGTCTCTTGTCGTCAGACGTGGCAGACGCAAATCGTCAGGAACGGCGCCTGCTGCTGCGTTTGTGCCAGGCTCGGCACCACATGTTCCAGCGTGAAGTGCGGCGGCCACTGGTACAGCGTCTCGGTCAGCGCAAAGCCGTTGGCTTGCAGCGTGGCCTCGAACTGCTGATAACGAAATTCGTAGGGGTGGTAGCGCGTGAGCAGGCCGAACTTGTCGCCACGGTAGATGGGCGTGGAGCACACGAAGCGGCCGCCCGGGCGCAGCACGCGTTTGGCCTCGGCAAAGTACTGCGGCAGCTCGCCGGGCTGGATGTGCTCGATGGTCTCGAAGCTGATGAAGGTGTCGATGCTGTGGCTGTCCACCGGCAGCTCCAAGACGCTGCCTTGCAGGTAGCGGTGTTTGCCGTTGCCGTGCCCGCCTTTCATCATCGGCAGGTAGACCTCGTTGGCGAAGGCCACCATATTGGGGTCGATGTCCACGCCGCTGTAGCTCTTGCAGTTCAAGAGTAGCGAAGCGTAGCCGCAGCCCATGGCGGCATCCAGCACGTCGGCGCCAAAGCACAGGCCCTTGGCGAAGGCGTAGCGGTAGAGGTGGTCGAGGTTGAGCGACTGCAGCGTGCCGTAGGGGCGCGGAATCAGGTGTTCGTTTTCGTCAACCAGTGCGAAGTTGAATTTCGCGGCTTCAAGGGGTGCGTTCATGATGGGTGTTAAGTAGTCATGTTGGAGAGGCGGTCAAAACGCGCGCAGGTAAATCTCGGGCAGCTGGCGCACGTTGGGCCGGTCCAGCGGCCCCGGGATCGGCTCGGCGGAATGGCCGGAGAAGAGCGCGGCGTTTTTGCGCAGGTAGGTCAACTCCAGCAGCCGCGGGAAGGGGATGCCACCGAGCATGACCATGCCGCCGGCGTTGTTGGCGTGCATGTGCACCACGTGATGCGTGAGGGCGAGCTTGCTGAAAACGGCGTAGGCCTTGTCGAAGTACGCGCGGTTCACGAGCTCGTCGAACGCGTGGAACTCACCGGCCAGCACTTCAAAGCGCGCCAGGTCTTCGGTGGTGGCGTCGAAGAGGCAGTCCCACTCGGCGCCTTCGGTGTCGAACTTCAGGATCGGGTGGCGCGCGTCCTCCCAGTCGAGCATCTTGACCATGCTGTTCAGGCTGATGAACGGCCCTTCGTCGCGGCCCCAGCCGACGCGGTGGAATTCGATGCGCGGGTGCGTGCTCGGGCTGCCGGCAATCGTGTGGTCGAACTGCAAGACACGCGCACCCAGCTCGGCGAGCTGGTTGTCGAAGCTGACCTCGTCACCAATGCCGATCGACAGCACCGTGTTGCTCTTCTTCGACATCGAGGGCATGACGTAGCCGCCGTCGCCCTCGGAGCCCAGGCGCACTTTCACGTCGCTGGCAATCTGCCAGGGGCGGATGAGGTTGAGCAGCGCGAAGAGCTCGGCATGCGTCACGGGTTTGGGGTGCGGTTGGGCGTGCGGTTGGGCGTTCATCGGCTTGGCCTCGGCGGACAGGGGTTGCTGGAAGACGCCCGCGCTTTGCAGCAGCCGGGCGAACGCAAGAAAGCTCGAGCTCGAGGTCGGCAGCAGTTGCGTGCGCGAGAGGATCAAGAGGTCGATGAAACCTTCCACCACCGCCACCGCGCCGCGCTCGATGTTGAAAGGGAAGGCGCGGCCATCGCTGTCACGCGTCCACTGCTGCCAGGCGGCGCTGGCCTCGCGCTTTTGTGGGAAGGCGGTCTTGGGGACGACGGCGCAATGCGCCAGTGTGGCGAAGCGTTGGTTGACCTCGGCGGCGTCACTGCACACGAAATGGCGTTGCGTGCTGAGCTGGACTTGGGCGAAGAGGCGCTGGTCGTCGACGGCATCGCCGAAGTCGGTCTTGCGGATGTGCATGCCGAGCACGTCGTGCGCAATGCGCTGGCGCTGACAAAAGGCACAGGCGCGCTGCGCCACGCTGGTATTGAACCTGAGCTCGCGTAAGGCCTCATGCACGTCGGCTGCCGGCACCCAGCTCGGAATTTGGTTGTGGAAGTAGACGACGCCGTGCGGCGCGTCGAGGAACTCGCCAAAGGCTGCATAACTCTACAAGTCATGGTGCAGACGAAAGCGCTCGGCGGGGAAGTCGAGCTGGTTTTCCTGCATCAGCATCAGCGGCGCATCGCCTCCACTGAGCGCGCGAAAGTGCGACAGCGGTGTGGCCTCCACCGGCAGCGGTGGCACCAGCAATTCATGCAAGTCGGCGCCACACCAGTTGTTCAGCGGCCAGGCAATGCGCCAGGTGTGACTGAGCTTTTTGCGCAGGATCAGGGCGAACAGCAGCGCGTTGAGCCGGTTCGCCAGGCCGCCGTCGCACAGCACCGTGTGGGTCGCGCTCACTGGAGTACCTTCGCCCTTGAAGGGCTTCGGTATGAGCGCTTGGGAGCGGCCCGGCGCGCTCATGGTGCGGCCTGCACCGGCGTGGCAACGTGTACCTTGGCCCAGGTGAAGCCGAGCACCGTGTTGGGCAGCGACTCACGCTGGTCGTCGTGCCGCGATGCGTGCACGGAGCTGCTAACGGGCACGCCGAGGGTGGCGCCGATCAAGGCTTCAGCACGCGCCGCGCTGGCCAGTGGCGCGGGGCTGGTCAGCGCCACGACCCAGCTGCCGCGTTCGCGATCAATCATGCGCACGAGTTTTTGTGTCGCCACTTCAAGTCGCTCACCGGGCAGGCCCAAGAGCAGCACCACTTCGTACGGCGTTTGCGCGGTGGTGAAGACCTTGCCGTCGTCGGCGAAATCCGCCGCCGCGAGGTCCAGCGTGGTGCCTTGACCCTTGCCGAAGAACATCGACAGCGCCGCCGTGGCGGCGTCGAACTCGGCCGCGCTGAAGGCGCGCTCGGCCTGGCTGTCTTGCACGCGCACGAGCAGGAAGCGCAGGCCCTCGCGCTGCAGCGGCGCGAGCAGCGCTTCCAGCGGCTGCGCCATGTGGCGGCGCGGGCTGACCTGCGAGCCCAGGCTGCTTTGCTGGCGCCAACAGGCGTACTCCAGCAGCTGCATGTCTTGCTGGAAGCGCGGATCGAAGGGCTGCGCCAGTGTGGGCACATGGGCTGGAAAGTGCGCCAGGTAATGCGCCTTCGGGTCGGCCTTGGCCGCGGCGTCGGAGCGGTGCATCCAGGCATAACGTTTGGCGTCGAAACTGGCCTGCACGCGCTTCTGGCCCAGGCCGCCGTGCCAGTGCACGAAGGGGTTGTTTTCCGACGTACCCGGCCAATGGTCGATCTCGCAGCCGGTCTCGATGCGCGCGAAGTCGATGCTGAGCTGGTCGCGTTTCGAGAAGGCCAGGATGCTTTCCCACCACAAGGTACCAAAGCGTTGCACACGCTCATGGTGGTGCGAGCGCAGCAGCACCGTGGCGGTGGTCAGCGGCGTGATGCTTGAGAGCTTCCGGCGTGCGGCGTAGAAGTCCATCTGCGCGCTGATGGTCTCCAGGCTGTCGTAGCCCAGGCAGGCCACGGCACCGGCTTCGTCTTCAGGCGTCAGCCGCGTGGCGTGGCGGAAGGCGCGAAAGAGGTACTCGCCACCGTGCTGCAAGTCGCTGGATTGCGGCAAGCGGCGAAACGACACGGTGTTGTCGACGTAGAGGCTGAACTCGGCCTCGGGGAAGTACAGGTGCGGCATCGCCTTGGGCCGGCGCGAGAGCTTCTCGGGTGGCAGGTGCGGATCTTGCAGCAGCTGCATGCGCCAGACGTTGGACCTTAGCGCCTTGTTGTCGGTGATGCAGACCCAGTCGAGCGCGAGGTCGCTGCGTGCATTGGGCGGCAGCTCGGCCAACGGGTCGTTCAGCGTTTCCTTGGCGCCGATGAGCACGGTGTAAATGGTGAGCTTGGGTTGCTCGGCAGGGCGTGCCAGCGGCAACGCCAAGGGCGGCGCAGCGGCGGGCTTGAGGCAGACCGTGGGGTAGACATCCACCCACCAGAGCATCAGTACCGCCACGTTCCACAACTTCATCACGAGCGTGGTGTCGCCACCGTAATAACGCTCAAGAAGTGCGTGCACGCCGTCCAGGTCCAGCACCTCGGCCACGGGTGTGTGGCGCAGGCGGTGGATGGCCTCTTCAAGCCGTGCGCGCATGGGTTCCAGGAAGAACACCGGCGGCACCGTGAAGCCCATCTTGGGCCGGTCGATCACGCTGGTGGGCAGCCGGTTGCGCATCAGCTGGCGCAGCACATGTTTGCTCGACCCGGCGTGCGGCAACTTCATGGCCTGCGGCAGGGTTGACGCGAAGCGATAGACGTCGAGGTCGAGGAAGGGGAAACGCCCTTCCAGCGAGTGCGCCATCAGCACCTTGTCGGCCTTCATCATCAGGTTCTCGGGCATCCAGGTGGATAGCTCGAAAGCCAGCATGCCGTTCAAGGCCGTGTCGGCCTGGTCGTAGATGCTGCGGTGGCGCAGGTGGTACAGCGGCATGGCCTTGTCGCACATCAGCTCGTTCGCGCGCACGTCGTTCGAACTGCGCCAGAAGAAGCGGCCGAAGGTGCTGTCCTTTGTCAACGTGGCGTCGAGAGCGAGCGCATGTTGGGCATAGCCGGCGAACATCTCGTCACCACCTTCGCCTGAGAGCACCACGGTCACGTCCTCGCGGATGCGCTGGCAAAGTTTCGAGAGCGCAAAACACGCGGGGTCGGCCATCGGTTCATCAAGTTGACTGATGACGCCGTCCATGCCGCTGCGCAGCTCGTCTTGCGACAGGCACAGCTCGACATAGTCGAGGTCAAACTGCTTGGCCACGGCGCGTGAGTACGTGAACTCATTGACCTCACGCAGGCCGATGCTGTAGGCCTTGAGCCGCGCGCCAGCGGCGTGCACGTAGGAGGCAATCGCACTCGAATCGAGGCCGCCGCTGAGCAGCACGCCGATGGGTACTTCGCCCATCAGCTGCGACTTCACAGCGCGGCCGAGCAAGTGGTCGAGCTCGGCTTCGTAGTCGGCCTGGCTGCGTGCCTGCGCCGGTTCTTGCACCTGAATTTCAGCGAAGCGCGTGGTGCTGCGTTGCCCGCCGTGCCAGCTGGTGAAGCAGCCTGCTGGCAAGCGCTCGATGTGTTTGAACTGCGTGTAGGGCGCCAGGTTGTAGCGGTAGGCCAGGTAGTCCTGAAAGGCCACAGGGTTCAGGCTGTGGTCCAGGCCTTCGAGCCCGAGCAAGGTGCTCAGCTCGGAGGCAAACGCGATGCAGTGTTCGTCTTCGTAGATGTACAGCGGCTTGGCGCCAAAGCGGTCGCGCACGAGCGTGAAGCTGCCGTCGGCGTCGTCGAACAAGCACGCGGCGAACATGCCGTTCCAGTGCTCAAACGCATGCTCGCGCCGCGCCAGCCAGGTGGCCAGCAGCATCTCGGTGTCGCTCTTGGTGCTGAAGGGGTAGTGCGCCTCAAGCGGCGCGCGCAGCTCGGCGTGGTTGTAGACCTTGCCGTTGTAGACGATGCCTTGGCGGCCTTGCGCTGCATGGGTGCCATGCGCGTAGATCGGCTGCTGCCCGCCGCTGCGGTCAACGATGGCCAGGCGCAGGTTGACGTACACCGCGCGCGCCGTGCGATGCACGCCGAAGTGGTCAGGCCCGCGGTGTTGCAGGCTGGCGCCGAAATGCGCGCTCGCGCGGTCAAGCACGCCCGCGTCAACGTCGTGTTTGAAGTGAATGCCTGCAATGCCGCACATGCCTCGGTCTGCCCAAACGGAAGAGGGGATGCAAGGATTCTGTCGGCGCACCCCTCGGACATGAGGCGAAAAGGGCGGGTTTGGCGGGCTAAACGTGCCTCTGACAGAGGCCAGACCGTAGGAGCAGGCGCGCGCGGTCAGCCAGAGCAGTGAAGCGTCGTGCCGGAGTCATGGCAGCAGCCCACGTAGGAGCGCGAGTTCATGCGCGAGGCCGGAATCTGGCGTGGCGCCGATGCGAGCGGCGATCTGCTGGACCTCAGCCAAGGCCCCACGCGCATGCTCGACGTCACCCATGGCCACGTTGGCGCGTCCGCGCGCGCACAACAGGTTGGCCAGTTCGACCGGGTCGTCGATCTCGCGCAGCGTCGCTTCGCCCTGGGTAAACGTCGCCATCGCCTCAGGCAGCATGGCCTGGCCGGCATAGGCTTCGGCCAAACAGGCCAGCGTGATGCCTTGGTAACGCCGGTTGGACGTGGCGCGGTGGATGACCAGTGCCTGCTCGCAGTGCTGCTGCGCCATGGCCCACTGCGCTTGTCGCAGCTCGATCGATGCGATGCCGCTGAGCGCCACGCCTTCCTGAATCGGACTGCCAATCTCACGGCTGATGTGCAGTGACTGCATCTTGTAGTCGCGCGCCTCAGCCAGCCGTCCGAGTTGACTCGACACGCCGCCCAAGTTGGCCAAGGTCACGGCCTCGACGACGCGGCTGCCGACTTCGCGGTGGATGCGCAGCGCGGCTTCGTAGTGGGCTTGCGCCTGGTCGACATGTCCCTGGTCCAGCAGCACGTTGCCCAAGTTGCCGAGCACGATGCCTTCAGAGCGACGGTCCCCCACCTCGCGGTGAATCACCAACGCGGCCTGGTAGCAGGTCTGCGCATCTTCCATGCAACCGACATGCCGATTCAGGATCGCCAGGCCGGCCAGCGCATGCCCGATGCCGGCGCGATGGCCCATCTGCTCGTACAGCGCCAGCGCGCGCTCATGGCATTGGCGCGACTCGATGGGCAAGCCGCGCTGGTCAAACACGTTGCCCAGGTTGTGCAACACCGCGCCTTGCCCGGTTTCGTAGCCCTGCTCGATGAAGATCGCCAGCGCCTGCTCCAGGCATGACTGGGCCTGCTGCATGCGGCCCTGCTCGCGATGCAATTGCCCGAGGAAACCGAGCACCAGGCCTCGCAGTGTGCGATCGGCCATGTCGTTGGAGCTCAGCAGCAACTCGTCCAGCAGCGGATGTGCCGCCTCCAGCGCCCCAGACTTCATCAAAGCGTCGGCCCGAATCATGGCGGCACGCATGCGCATTGCCGGTTCGATGCCTTCCAGCGCCAGCACGCGTTCGCTCAGGTCTACGCACAGGCTGACCGGGCCCTGGCTCGAGATGACCTCCCACGCCGCGCGGAAGTTGGCGGCCGCCACATTGGGCGAACCCTGAGCCACGGCGCGCGTACAGGCGGCGGCGATGTTGTCGACCTCGATCGCCAAAGCGCGCCGCAACTTCAAGCCACCGTGGTGCGACAGCGCTTCAATCGCCTCGTCGCTGCCGAAACGGGCGAAGTAGGCCGCATGCCTGGCCTGGGCTTCATGTGCCGCACGGTCGCCGCCGTCGTGCAGCTTGCCGTCGGCGTATTCATGGATGCTCAGGTACATGCCGAAGTAAGGCTCATCGATGTCCAGCCGCCGTTGCTCGCTGGGCAGCCAGGCGCGCAGCAGGCTTTTGTCGACCAGCGCTTGAATCGTATCGATCGTGGGCGGCGCCACGGGCCAGGCCGCGAGGTCGAGCACGGCTTCGGCGGCTTCGAGCGTGAAGCCACCCTCGAACACCGAACACTGCGCCAAAGCCGCCTGCTCCCAGGGCGCAAGCAGCTCCCATGACCAGTCAATGGCTGCCTTGAGCGTGGCCTGGCGCGCGGCGGCGCCGCGTGCGCCAGCGAGCAGCTGGAAGCGCTGCCCCAAACGTTGCACGATCTGCGCCGGCGACAGCATGCGCACCCGCGCCGCAGCCAGCTCGATCGCCAGCGGCAGCCCGTCGAGCAAGCGCACGACCTCGGCCACGGCGTCGCGGTTGGAGGCACTCAGCGCGAACTCGGGGCGCTGGGTTCGGGCCCGCGCCACGAAGAGTTCGATGGCCTCGCTGCGCAGGTCCAGCGGCTCGATGGGCAACACCACTTCGCCCGGCAGGTGCAGCCGTTCGCGGCTGGTGACGATGAAGCTGGCGTCGGTGGCGCGGTCAAGCCAGCGGCCGAGCGTGGTGCTGGCGTGTGTCACCACCTGTTCGAAGTTATCCAGGATGACCAGGCAGTGCCCGCGCCCCGCGATGGCGTGGCCGAGTTGCACGCCGGGGTCGCCTTTGCCCAGCGGCACGCCCAGGGCCAGCGCCGTGGCGAAGTAGATGCCGTCGAGGCTGCGTGCCTCGCTCAAGTCGCAGAAATACACGCCTCCGCCCCAGTCGCCGAGCCAGGCCAAACCATAGCGGCGGGCCAGGCGCGTCTTGCCGGTGCCGCCCGGGCCGAGCAAGGTGAGCAGGCGCGCACGGCCGGCCAGTTGCTGGGCCACCGCGCGCAACTCGGTGCCGCGGCCAACAAAAGCATCCCGCTCCGGCGCGAGGTTATGCCGCACCTCGCGCCGCGGGCGCCAGAGCTCGCCATCACGCACCACGCGGTAAGCCTTGTCGGTGTCCGGTGGCGGCGTGAAGGCGCCGTCGCGCGGGCCCAGCTCGAAGATGTGCACCGGGTCGTCGATGCCCTTGAGCCGGTAGTGGCCGTGGCTCTCAATCGCTGAACCCTCAGCCGGCAGGGTGCCGAGTGCGTCGCTTGCGGTCGCGCTGAGCAGCGTCTGGCCACCTGCGGCCAGCGCCATCACGCGCGCCGCAAAGGGTTTGGCCAGGCCTTCAACCTCGATCCGTTTGGCACCGCGCGCCACGTCCTCGGCGGCGTTCTCGCGCAGCGTCACGCTGCCGACATGCAGGCCCACACGCGCTTTGATTTGCAGCGCCGCCAGCGCGAGGTGGTAGTCGAGCGCGAAGCGCGCCGCATCGGCCACGGCGTCGAAGAGCAGGAAGAACCCGTCGCTGCGGTCGATCTCCAGGCCGTGATGCCGCTCCAGCAGTTGCCGCGCGCGGCGGTCATGCTCGGTCCACCAGGCCGCAGCGGCGTCGTCGCCCACACGCTGCACCAGCTGCGTGCTGTCGACCAGGTCGGTGAAGAGAAGGGCGCGCATGGACTCGTAGGCACCGCCTGCGTGACGGCCGGGCCATGCTAGCAGCGGCCCGCGCCGCAGCGCTCCACAGGCCTGATGAGCTTGGCCCGATGGCGGCGCCGCGCCACGGGCGCTACAAGAGCAGATGCTGCTTGTTCAACTCATCGTCAAGCCAGCTGCGCCGCGCGATCGTCACCACCGCCGTGTGCGCGCTGGCCGCCGCCGTGACCACCACGCTTGTCGGCGCACCCCCTGCTAACAACTCAGCTGCGGGTGGTGCCAGCACGTCGCCCAGGGTCACCGGCGTCGAGCCCGGCAGCACTTCCTTGGCGAAGTAGACATCGGCCACGGCCCGGCGCAGCCGATCCAACAGCAGCACCTGGCGGTAGTCGGTGCGTTCGGCGGCCGGGCCATCGGGCGCCAGGTCGGGGCCGTAGACGTGCTGGTAGCCCACGTCGGCCAGCCAGGCCAGGGCTTCTTGCTCGAGTTGGTCTTCGGTCATGCCGCAGGCCCGCTACTCGTAGTGCGTCCACATGCGCAGCACGCGCACGGTGCGCTCGGCCTTGAGCACTTCGTACACCAGCCGATGCTGGATGTTGATGCGCCGGGAGTAGGCACCTTCAAGGTCGCCGACAAGCTTCTCGAACGGCGGCGGGTTCTGGAACGAGTCTTGGTGCAGCACGTCGAGCAGGCCTTGCGCCTTGAATTTGAGGCCGGCGGTGGCGAGTCTGCGGGCGTCTTTGGCGGCCTGCTTCGCGAACACCACCGCCCACGGTTTCACCAGCGCAGCTCCTTGGCGCTCTTGGCCAGCGGCTCGGCCATGCCCTTCTTGATCGACTCTCGCATGCCGGGCACCGACAGCAGGTACAGCGTTTCCTGAATGGCCTGCCAGTCTTCCGCCGACAGCAGCACGGCGCTGCTGCGCTTGCCGGCAATGAGGATGGGCTGGTGCGACTCGGCCGTCTGGTCGATCAGCCGGTAGAGACTGGCGCGCGCCTCGCTGGCGGTGAGGGTGGTCATGGGGGCTCCTGGATGCCGACAGCGTACGTTAAAGCGTACCGTACGTCAAACTGGCAGTGCCTCGGCGTCGGGCAGGCGCAGTTGGCCGGAGATGAGGCGGGGGAGCAGGGTGTCGCGCAGGGTGGCGAGGGTTTGGGCTTGTCGCTGATTGGCCGAGACCTTCACCAACAACGGGCAAGCCACAGCATTGAAGGCGCGAAGGATCTCGGCTGACGGTACGACACAAGCCAACGCCGAAACGACATCTGGCCGCACCGCCGGATAGGCCCCTCCATCGGCAATGTGCGAAAGGTGGTCGATGCTCGCGTCCTGCGTGGCTGCAAGGTAGACGAATGCCGTGTTGTCGACCACCGTCGGGCTGAGCACCGCGAAGCCGGTGCTGGCTGTCAGATCAGGCACCGGCTCGTGGATAAACGCGAACGAACGGTTGCCCGGCCGAACAGTTCCGACGATGGTGTCACCACTGCGAAGCACGCGTCGCGCCCGAGATGGCGCCTCATCAAACGCGAACTCGGTGACGGTGGCGACTTCGTTGTCCTTCACATTGGCAAGATCGAGATACCGAACGCGCTCAGGATGATGGCGTCCCGACCAGGATTGCGAGTTCAAGTCGGCAAGGTCGTCCAACGTTCCTCCTCGCCACCCCTTCGGCACCAACCCCAACGCCGACTCCTCGAAGCGGTCCGGAAACAAGGCCGCCGTGGAGTCGTCCACGCCGGCCGGCGCCAGGCCTTGCTGCTTGGCACGAACGGGATCGAAGTCGACGAACCACGACTTGAACAGCGCCTGCGCGATGGCTTCGAGGGTGGCGTTGGTTTCGCGCAGGAGGGCTATGCGGTCGTCCAACGAAGCGAGAGTGGATGCAATTCCTTGCTGAACCACGAGCGGCGGTACGGGCACCTTCAGTTTGTGAGCATCGGCCGAACTCAGATTCGGCTGCGCCGAGCCTCGCGCCAGTCCCTCTATGCGCTGTCGGAATTCAGGCTCCTGCAACACGTAGAAGAAGAACGCTCCATCAACGGGAGAGTCACTAACAAACTCAAAACGGCCGACTCGCTGGTTAATCAAGTACCTTTCGCCAAGTTGCACCAGCGCTACTTCGCCAACGTAGCCAGTCATGGCGATGAGCACATCGCCGGGCTTCGTGTACCAGTCCTTTGCGCATGCCGCCACGGCCTCGTCGACGAAGCCACAGCCGTCGACAACGATCCGACCAGCTTTTACGTTGGAAATCTTGATGACGGGTGTACCTTCGCCCTTCCAGTCAGCGCTCTTGAACGAGTAACCCGACCGGAGCTTGGCAAAGCTACCAATCTCGGCGGTGCTCCAGTCAGATGTCATACCCCAGCCCCGCCATCATCAACCCCCAACTCCCCCAACGCCCGCCGTAAGAACGCCTCCATGTCGCTGGCCGCCGGCAAAGCCAGCTGATATCGCGACACGAACAGCTTGTTCGTCATGCCGGCTAGCGCAAGCTTCATCCTTGATCGCTGACAGGTCGGCATGATCACTTGGTGCGTTGCAAGTGGGCCCATGCAGCCTCTTCGTGCTGCGCCAACCACTCCTTGGCCAGTGCCGGCTCGCTGAGAAGGGTGTTGGCTCGCTCGCCTTGTTCGGCCACAGCCAACGCCACGGGCTGCGGCACTTGCAGCGTGACGTGCGCCCGCTGAATCGCGGCATGGAAGGCGGCCGGCACCAAGGCCCAGTCGTGCACGTCCACCAGCATCGGCAAGGCGCTGTCCTGCAGCGCTTCCTGTAGCGTGACCATGCCTGCCACCGGCCGATCCGGGTCCGGCACGCTGCGCAGCACCAGGTCGAGATCGCTGCCTTCATGCGCCCCACCGCTGACGCGGCTGCCAAAGGCCCAAACCTCGGCGTCTGGCACGTGGCGGCGCAACAAGGCGAGCAACTCCGCCAGGTGGCGCGGCGCCAGTGCCAGGGCTGTCAACTCAGGCGGCGGCATCGAAGACTCGCTGCAAGGGTGCGGCCAAAGCACGCACATCGCTCAGGTATGCCGGCAGCAACTTCAGCGTGATGTTGGCAAAGCCCTCGCCGTAGTCGTGTGCGGTGGTGTTGCGATTGGCACGGTAGGCCAGCCAACGCTCGACGCCCGGTTCGTCCAGCAGGCCATGTTTGCCGGCCTGGCGCAACACGTCGTTGAAGACCAAGGCATCCGCGCTGCGCGGGCTGCCACCGTAGGCCTTGAGCGCCTTGCGCAGCAGCTTGCCGGCGGTTTCCAGCGACAACTCGAAGCTCTTGATGGCGGCATTGCGAAACAGATCGAACATCACGGCGTCCTCAGGCGGCGTCCGCTCGATGGCGAGCAAAGCCTGCTCCAGCGTGGCGGCGGTGCGCAGCAGGTGTTCCAAGTTCAGAGACATCGGTCGAACCTCAGAATTCGTAGCCCAGACCCGCTAGTTTGCGCCGAATCAAGATGTCCAGTTCCGCGCCCTTGGCCATGTGCTCACCCAGCTTCTCGGTCAGCGCCTGCATCTTCGCCTCGAAGCCTTCGTCGTCGTCGTCCACCGCCTCGGCGCCCACATAGCGCCCCGGCGTCAGCACGTGCCCGTGCTCGGCGATCTCGGCCAGACCCACGCTGCGGCAGTAGCCTGCCGCATCGGTGTACTCGCCCGCGCCGGCATCGCCGCGCCACGCGGCCACGATGCCGGCGATACGGTCAATAACGTCATCGGTGAGCTGACACTGCACGCGGCTGATCATCACCGCCAGCTTGCGCGCGTCGATGAACAGCACCTCGCCGCGCCGCGTCTTCTTGCCTTTCGCCAGGAACCACAGGCAAGCAGGAATCTGCGTGTTGAAGAACAGCTGCCCCGGCAGCGCGATCATCACTTCCACCACGTCGGCGTCGACCATCGCGCTTCGGATCTGGCCTTCGTTGTTCTGGCTGCTGCTCATGCTGCCGTTGGCCAGCACGATGCCGGCGCGGCCGCCGGGTTTGAGGTGGTGCAGCATGTGCTGCAGCCACGCGTAGTTGGCGTTACCTTGCGGCGGGTCGCCGTAGTGCCAGCGCGCGTCGCCCGTCAGGCTGGCGTGCCACCAGTCGCTGATGTTGAAGGGCGGGTTGGCCAGGACGCAAGTCAGCGCGCAGATCGGGGAACTGGTCGCGCGTGAAGGTGTCGGCGCTCTCGCGGCCCAGGTTGAAGTCGATGCCGCGGATGGCCAGGTTCATCGCGGCTAGCCGCCAAGTGGTGGGGTTGGCCACCTGGCCGAAGATGGCCACGTCACCCAGCTTGCCGCCGTGCGAGAGGATGAACTCTTCACTCTGCACGAACATGCCGCCGCTGCCGCAGCAAGGGTCGTAGACCTTGCCGTGATAGGGTGCGAGCACGGCCACCAGCGTACGCACGATGCTGCGCGGCGTGTAGAACTGGCCGCCGCGCTTGCCCTCGGCGCTGGCGAACATGCCCAGGAAGTATTCCTAGACCTGGCCCAGCATGTTGCGCGCCTCGGCCGCTGACGCGCCGAAGCCGATGGTCGACACCAGATCCACCAGCTCACCGAGCTTGCCGTCGGGCAGTTGGGCGCGCGCGAAGCGCTTGTCGAGAATGCCCTTGAGCTTGGGGTTCTCGGCCTCGATCAAGGACAGCGCATCGTCGATGCGGCGGCCGATGTCGGGCTGCTTGGCGGCGCCGCGCAAGGTTTCCCAGCGCGCCGCTTCGGGCACCCAGAAGACGTTGGCCTCGCGGTTGTAGTCGCGGTCCTCGAGCTCACGTTCGATCAGCTCGGCAGTGCCGTTAGGCAGGTGGTATTCGTCGGTCGCGTCGGCAAAGCGGCGGGTCAGCTCGGCGCGCTTGGCCTGGAAGGTGTCGGAGATGTACTTGACGAAGATGAGGCCGAGCACAAGATGCTTGTACTCGGCGGCGTCCATGTTGGCGCGCAGCTTGTCGGCGGTGGCCCACAGGGTTTTCTTCAGGTCGTCGAGCATGGGGCGCAGGTGGCGGCGAGAGCGGCGGCGAGGGTGGCAGCGCGGGCGATTGTCCTTGCAATGTTGACGCGCGCACCGCGTTCGATCGGTCGTTCGCGTGGTCGCGCACGCCCCTCTCAGCGCGTCAGCAATTCGACATAGGCCTGGTAGCTGAAGCTGCGGTTCTTCTTCTGCCCAGTGAGTTCGCTGACGATGCCCAGGTCTTGCAGCAGCCGCACAGCTACGGTGGCTGTGGGGAAGCTGGTGCTGAGCTTCTGGCGTACCTGCTCGATGGTGAAGCGCGGCATCAGCGGCAGCAGCTCAAAGAGGCGCAGGCTGATGGCGCCGGCCTTGGGCGCGGCCAGGAGCCGGCGGCGGTCGGCCGCGATCAGGCCGGCCACTGTCACGATGCCGCGCTCGGCTTGCGCCGCCGCGTCTTCCACGCCGTCGAGGAAGAAGTTGATCCAGGCTTCCCAATCACCCTCGGTGCGCACGGCCGACAGCCGCTGGTAGTACACGGCCTGGTGCTGTTTGAGGTAGCCGCTGAGGTACATCAACGGCTCGGGCAGCAGCCCCCAGAACTCGAGCAGCGCGGCGATCAGCAAGCGGCCGATGCGGCCGTTGCCGTCCAGGAAGGGGTGGATGGTTTCGAACTGCGCATGCACCAGCGCAATGCGCACCAACGCTGGCAACTTCGGCGCGGCACGGTGGATGTAGTGCTCCAGCTCGCCCATCAGCTCGGCCACGCGCTCGGGTGGCGGTGGCACGAAGTGGGCCCGGCCTGGGCGGGTGCCGCCGATCCAGTTTTGCGAGCTGCGCAACTCGCCGGGCTGCTTGCCCGCGCCGCGCACGCCATGCATCAGCACGCGGTGCGCGTCGCACAACAGGCGCACGCTGATGGGCAGGCCACGGGCGTTGCGCAAGTTCTCGCTGACCAAGCGATAGGCGCGCAGGTAGTTGGTGACCTCCTCCACGTCGTCGACGTTGCTGACGGTCAGGCCCGCCTCGTCGTCGAAGAGATCGGTCAGCGTGGCTTGCGTGCCTTCGATCTGTGAGGTCAGCAGCGCTTCCCTGCGCACCGCGCTGTACAGCAGCCAATCCACGGAGGGCACCAGCCCCGATACACCCGACAGCCGAGCCAGCGCCATCTCGGCGCGGCGCACGCCTTCGTCGTAAGACTCAGGCGCCAATGCCGGGCGCGCGGGCGGCAAAGGTCGTGGCACGAAGGCGCGCACGGGCTCGCCCAGCGTCGTGGTCGCGGTGTAGCTGCCGGTGTTGCGCATGGTTTGAACGAAAGCTTTAATAGGCGTTGTGAATATTAAAGCATTCTTTAAAATGAAGCGGCGCTGTGAAAGCACGCTTTGAACGTGCCACGTAAGCCCCAACGTACAAGCGCCCACCACGCCCCACGTTTGACCGCAGGGCATGGCGGGCGCTTGGCCTGCCTTGGGCGTGGTGCGCCGTCAGATCAGCAGGTTGTGCTTGTTCAACTCATCGTCGAGCAGGCTGCGTTGCGGGATGGGCACGGTGGCGTGTACCGTGGCACTGGCGCCGGCCATCACGCTTGCCACCACGCTTGTCGGCGCACCCCCTGCTAACAACTCAGCGGCGGGTGGTGCCAACACGTCGCCCAGGGTCACGGGCGTCGAGCCTGGTGGCACGTCCTTGGCGAACCAGACGTCGGCGACATCGTGCTTGCTGCCGTCACTCGCCGTCCAGCTGGACACCATGCCGTGCAGGTTGCCGTTGTCGCTCTTGCTAGAGAGCGCGTAGCTGAGGTCGATCTCCACCACCCCGAAGTCGGCCAGGCCTTTGAGCTCGCCAATGTCGGTCTTGCCGTCGTGGTTGGCGTCGACCCACAACTTGAGCTCGCTGAATTTGGTGTCACCCGCGCTCAGTTTGCCGTCGTGGTTGCTGTCAAGGTCGGCCATGGCGTTGTAGCCGTTGCCTGCACGTTGGCCCGCACCTGCACCGTTCTCCAGCACGGTGGCGATGCCGAACAGCTCCTTGCCGTCGTTGATTACGCCGTCGTGGTTGATGTCGCGCACCAAGAGGCCGTCGCCTGCACCGACCCAGCCGACCTTGCCGGTGCTTCCCGTGGCGCTAACGTCGAAGTTGACGCCATCGGCGGCCGATCTCGTTTTGACGCCGTCACCGTCAAGGTCCAGCACGATGGGCGTAACGCTCATCAAGGCGTTGACCTGCGCGCTGCTCATCACGGCGATGTCGGCCGTCTGGAACGCCGCGTAGTGGGCCGTGGTCATGGCCGCGATGTCGGCCGTTTCCAGGCCGGCGATCTGCTCGGTGGTGAAGGCGACGATCTGGTCGGTGGTGAAGGCGCGTACCTGCGCCGTGGTGAAGGCCGCGATCTGGTCGGTGGACAAGGTCGCGAAGTCAGCCACGGCGATGGACGCTACCTGCGCCGTCGTCAGCGCCGCAATCTGCGCGCTGCCCAAAGCGTCCCACTGCGTGCTGTCCAGTGCATCGAGCGCGTTGGTGCTGATGCCTTTCATTGCGCCGGCACTCAGGGCCGAGAGGTCCTCGGTCGTCATGGTGTCGAGCTGCGCCGAGGTGAAGGCCGCTGTCTGCGCCGAGGTGATGGCCGCAAACTGCGCGCTCGTCAAGGCGTTGAAGTCGGCCGAGTTCAGGCTGGCAATTTGCGTCGTCGGCAGCGCCATCACCTGCGTGCTGCTCAGCACGCCGAGTTGTGCCGAGTCCAGTGCTGCCAGCGCGTCGGTGCTGATGGCGCGGACGGCTGCGGTGCCCAGCACGCCCAGGTCCTCGGTCGTCATGTTGTCGGCTTGCGCCGTCGTGATGGCACCCGCCTGCGCCGCCGTCATCACCGCAAACTGCGCGGTGGTGAAGGCGTTGAACTGCGCCGAGTCGAGCACGGCGATCGCCGTGGTGGAGATGCTGCGGAAGGCCGTGGCGCTGATGGCCGCCAGGTCGGCCGTCGTCATGGCGTCGGCCTGGTCGCTGGTGATGACGGCGATTTGCGTCGAGCTCAGCGCCGCGAACTGATCCGTCGTCAAGGCGTTCAGGTCATCCGTGGCCAAGGCGCGGAACTGCGCTTGCGTCAGCGCCGTCAGTTGCGCTGTGGTGAAGGCGCCCATCTGTGCCGAGTCAAGTGCCGTCATCGCCTCGCTCGTCAGCCCACGCATTGCCGAGGTGCTGAGTGCGGCCAGGTTTTCGGTCGTCATCGTGTCGGTTTGCGCCGAGGTGATGGCGGCCGATTGCGCGCTGGTCAGTGCGGCGAACTGCGTCGTCGTCAAGGCGTTGAGGTCGGCCGAATTCAGTGTCGCCACTTGCGCCGTGGTGAGTGCCGCCACCTGTGTGTTGGTCAGCGTGCCGATCTGTGCCGAGTCCAGTGCGGCCAGGGCGTCGCTGCTCAGGGCGCGGATGGCTGCGGTGCTCAACACCGACAAGTCTTCGGTGGTGATGGTGTCCAGCTGCGCCGAGGTGATGGCCGCAGCCTGCGCCGAGCTCAGTGCCGCGAACTGTGCCGTCGACAAGGCATTGAACTGCGCCGAGTCGAGAACGCCCAGGGCCGCTGCCGACAGGCTGCGGATCGATGTCGCGCTGATGGCCGCCAGGTCGGCGGTGGTCATGGTGTCGGCTTGATCCGACGTGATGGCCGCGACTTGCGCCGAGGTGATCACCGCGAACTGGTCGGTCGTAAGCGCGTTCAAGTCGTCCGAGTTCAGCGTGGCGATCTGGCGTGTGGTCAGTGCCGCCACTTGCGCGGTGGTGAGCACACCGATCTGCGCCGAGTCGAGTGCCGCGAACGCATCACTCGTCAAGCCGCGAATGGCTGATGTGCTGAGTGCGGCCAGGTCCTCGGCCGTCATCGTGTCGGTTTGCGCCGAGCTGATGGCCGCGACTTGCGCCGAGCTCAGCACCGCGAACTGCGCGGTCGAGAGCGCGTTGAATTGCGCCGAGTCGAGCACGCCGAGATTCGCCGCCGTCAAGCCGCGAATGGCTGTGGCGCTAATGGCCGCAAGGTCCGCCGTCGTCAGGGTGTCGGCCTGGTCGCTGGTGATGGCCGCGACTTGCGCCGAGGTCAACACCGCGAACTGGTCGGTCGTCAGCGCGTTCAGGTCGTCCGAGCCCAGGCTGCTGATCTGGCGTGAGGTCAGGGCCACCACTTGCGCGTTCGTCATGGCACCGATCTGCGCCGAGTCAAGTGCAGCGATGGCTTCGGTGCTCAGACTGCGCAGCGCGCCGGTAGCGATGGCGGCCAGGTCTTCGGTGGTCATCGTGTCGGTCTGCGCCGACGTGATGGAAGCCACCTGCGAGGAGCTCAGCGCGGCGAACTGCGCGGTGGTGAGCGCGTTGAAGTCGGCCGAGCCCAGGCTGGCAATTTGCGCCGTGCCCAACACGGTGATCTGCGCACCGGTGAGCACAGCGATCTGCGCGGAGTCGAGTGCGGCAATGGCGTCGCTGCTCAGCGCACGGATCGCGCTGCTGCTCAGCGCCGCCAGGTCTTCCGTCGTGATCGCATCCAGCTGCGCCGAGGTGATGGCTGCAGCCTGGGCCGACGAGAGGGCCGCGAACTGCGCGGTCGACAAGGCGTTGAACTGCGCCGAGTCGAGCACACCCAAGGCGTTCGGCCTCAGACCCCGAAGCGCCGTGACGCCGATGGCCGCCAGGTCGGCTGTGCTCATGGTGTCGGCCTGGTCGGACGTGATCGCCGCGATCTGCGCCGAGCTGAGTGCCGCAACTTGGTCGGACGTCAGCGCATTCAAGTCATCGCTGTTCATCGCGGCGATCTGGTGGGTGCCAAGCGCACGTACCTGGGCGGTGCCGAGCACACCGATCTGCGCCGAGCTGAAGGCGGCCAAGGTGTCACTGCTCAGCGCCCGCAAGGCGGCGGTGCCCAGCGCAGCCACCTGGTCGGTGTACAGCGCAGCGGCCTGCGTCGACGTCATCGCCGCAGCTTGCACCGAGGTCATGGCCGCGAAATGCGCGGTGCTGTATTCGACGTAGTTGGCGGCGTCGTGGTGGGCCAGTTGGGCCGTGGTCAGCACGGTGAACTGCGCCGTACTCATCGCCAGCAAATCGTCGGCCCAGAAGTAGATCTCGGACTCTGGCTGCATCGCCCGCAGCGCCGCCGTCGACAGCGCCGCCAAGTCCTCGGTGCTCATGTCCTTGACCTGCGCTGTGGTCATCGCCGCGCCATGCGCCGCCGTCATCGCCGCGAACTGCGCCGTGGTCAGGGCGTTGAACTGGGCGGTGTCGAGCACGGCGATGGCGTCGCTGGCGAGTGCGCGGAAGGCGCCCGCGCTCAACGCGGCCAGGTCTTCGGTCGTCATCGTGTCGGCCTGGGCCGAGGTGATCGCCGCCACCTGGGTGCTGTTGAGCGCCGCGAACTGAGCCGTGCCCAGCGCATTCAGGTCCTCACTGCTCAGGCTGCGGATCTGAGCGGCGCTCAGCGCGGCCACTTGTGCGCTGCTCAGCGCGCCAATCTGTGCTGAATCCATGGCCGCCAGCGCATCGGTGCGCAGGCCACGTACGGCGCTGGCGCTCAGCGCCGCCAGGTCCTCGGTGGTCATGGTGTCGGTCTGTGCCGAGGTGATGACCGCGGCTTGCGTACTCGTCAGCACGGCGAATTGCGCCGTCGTGAGCGCGTTGAAGTCGGCCGAGTTCAGCGTGCTGACTTGTGCCGTGGTGAGCGCGGCAACTTGCGCGTTGGTCAGCGTGCCGATCTGTGCTGAGTCCAGTGCCGCCAGCGCGTCACTGGTCAGCGCACGCAGCGAACCGGTGCTGAGTGCTGCCAGGTCTTCGGTGCTCATCGTGGTGGTCTGCGCCGAGGTGATGGCCCCGACTTGCCCCGAGCTCAGCACCGCGAACTGCGCGGTCGAGAGCGCGTTGAACTGCGCCGAGTCGAGTACACCGAGTGCAGCGTTAGACAGCGAGCGGATGCTCGTGATGCTGATAGCCGCCAGGTCGGCCGTCGTCATCGTGTCGGCCTGGTCGGACGTGATCGCCGCAACCTGCGCCGAGGTAATGGCCGCGAACTGGTCGGTCGTCAGCGCGTTCAAGTCTTCCGAGCTCAGCGTGGCGATCTGGCGTGAGGTCAAGGCCACCACTTGCGTGCTGGTCAGCGTGCCGATCTGTGCCGAGTCGAGTGCCGCGATGGCCTCGGTGCTGAGGCCACGCACGGCGCTGGCGCTCAGCGCCGCCAGGTCCTCGGTGGTCATGGTGTCGGTTTGCGCCGAGGTGATGGCCGCAGCTTGTGCCGAGGTCAAGACCGCGAATTGCGCGGTCGTCAGCGCGTTGAAGTCGGCCGAATTCAGGCTGGCGATTTGCGCCGTGGTCAGGGCCACGATCTGCGCATTCGTCAGCGTGCCGATCTGCGCCGAGTCAAGTGCCGAAAGCGCGTCGCTCGTCAAGGCACGCAGCGAAGCGGTGCTGATGGCGGCCAGATCTTCGGTGGTGATGGCATCCAGCTGCGCCGAGGTGATGGCCGCAGCTTGCGCCGACGTCAAGACCGCGAATTGCGACGTGCCCAGGGCGTTGAACTGTGCCGAGTCAAGCACGCCAAGCGCGCCGACGTTCAGGCCACGAATGGCCGTAGCGCTGATGGCCGCGAGGTCGGCGGTGGTCATCGTGTCGGCTTGGTCGGACGTGATCGCCGCGACCTGCGCCGCGGTCATGACGGTGAACTGGTCGGTCGTCAGCGCGTTCAAATCTTCCGAGCTCAGGCTGGCGATTTGACGCGAGCTCAAGGCCACGACTTGCGCGCTGGTGAGCGTGCCGATCTGTGCCGAGTCGAGTGCGGCCAAGGCGTCGGTACTGAGGCCACGCACACCGCTGGCGCTGATGGCGGCCAGGTCTTCGGTCGTCATCGTGCCGGTCTGTGCCGAGGTGATGGCCGCGGTCTGCGTGCTCGTCAACACCGCGAACTGCGCGGTGGTGAGTGCGTTGAAGTCGGCCGAATTCAGGCTGGCGATTTGCGCCGTGGTCAAGGCCACGACTTGCGCATTCGTCAAGCTGCCGATCTGGGCCGAGTCGAGTGCGGCGAGCGCATCACTCGTCAAGGCCCGCAGCGAAGCCGTGCTGATGGCGGCCAGGTCTTCGGTGGTGATGGCATCCAGCTGCGCCGAGGTGATGGCCGCAGCTTGCGCTGACGTGAGCACCGCGAATTGCGCTGTGCCCAGGGCATTGAACTGCGCCGAGTCAAGCACGCCCAGCGCGCCGGCGCCGAGGCCGCGGATGGCCGTGGCGCTGATGGCCGCGAGGTCGGCCGTGGTCAGGGTGTCGGCTTGGTCGGACGTGATCGCCGCGACTTGCGCCGAGGTGACGGCGGCGAACTGCTCGGTCGTCAGCGCGTTCAAATCTTCTGAGGTCAAGCTGGCGATCTGGCGTGAGCTCAGGGCCACAACCTGTGCCGTCGTCAACGTACCGATCTGCGCCGAATCAAGTGCCGCAATGGCCTCGGTGCTGAGGCCACGCACGGCGCTGGCCGTCAACGCGGCCAGGTCTTCGGTGGTGATGGTGTCGGTTTGTGCTGAGGTGATGACGGCCGCCTGCGCGCTCGTCAACACCGCGAACTGTGTGGTGGTCAGCGCATTGAAGTCGGCCGAGTTCAACGTCGACACCTGGGCTGTGGTCAGCGCGGTGACTTGCGCGTTGGTCAGCGTGCCGATCTGTGCCGCATCAAGTGCGGCCAGCGCATCGCTGGTCAGGCTGCGCAGCGCGGCGGTGCTCAGCGCGGCCAGATCTTCGGTGGTGATGGTGTCCGTCTGTGCCGAGCTGATGGCAGCGGCCTGCGCCGAGCTTAGTGCCGCAAACTGCGCGGTGCCCAGGGCGTTGAACTGCGCTGAGTCCAGCACGTTCAAGGCAGCCGTGCTCAAGCTGCGAATGGCCGTGGCGCTGATGGCCGCAATGTCGGCCGTGTCGATGCTGTCGGCCTGCGCCGAGGTGATGGCCGCGACTTGCGCCGAGGTCAGTGCGCCGAACTGCACGGTGGTCAAGGCGTTGAAGTCGGCCGAGTCAAAACTGGCCAGTTGCAGGGTCGACAAGGCCACGATCTGGTTCGTGCCCATGACGCCGATCTGCGCCGAGTCAAGGGCGGCCAGTGCGTCGGTCGTCAAGCCCTTGATGGCCCGCCGGCCAGCGCCGCCAGGTCCTCAGTGGTCATGGTGTCGGTCTGCGCCGACGTAATGGCACCCAGCTGCGACGAGGTGAAGGCGCCGAACTGGGCGGTGCCCAGCGCGTTGAACTGCGCTGAGTTGAAGACCTCAAACCCGCGGCGTGGAATGAAGGGCGCTTGCGCTGCCGTCAAGGCACCCATCTGCGCGGTGCTGAACGCCGCCCAATCTTCGGTGGTAAAGGTGTTCAGCGTGGCAATGGTCAGGGCAGCGATCAGGTCGGTGCTCAGTGCAGGGATGTTGGTAGCCATTCTTCAATCCTTCGCGTCGGTCGGTGGGGCGTGTCTTGTGTGTCTTCTGGGAGCCATCAAACGGCGCCCCGATGCGGCGGGATCCGGTGGCCAAAGTTCGGCCTAGACCTTTTCCCATACCGTCGGGGTATCGGCAGGTAAGCGGGCGGTCTTGATTTGGGGATCGCTTGAACTGGCAGGCCTTGACGGCGCTGTTCAGCGGCATCGCGCGTGGCGATGGAGCGGCACCCCGGTGGGAGCGCGCGGCATGACGCAATGCACGCTGGCGCGGCACGAGGCCACACCAGCCGCAGCCGGTCATCGCCTGCGCTATCGGCCCTTGTGCGTCGCGCTGAAGCCGCGTTGCGCGCGCCGGCGGCATTGATGCAGCATCGCGCACGCACACGCCGGCGCCGCAACGCTGACCGCTATTTGAGGCAGATCACGACCATGAGCGACGACAACAAAGCGCCCACCGCGACCCCAGCGGCGACGACCACGCAGCGCAGCCTGCCCGGCCTGGGTGTTGCGGTGGCTAGCTACCTCACGGCCTTTGGCCTGCTCATGGCGGCGACGCTCAAGCTCGCCGGCGCGGCCACCGATGCGCTGACGTGGCTCATCTGCCTGCTGCCGGCGATAGTGGGCGCAGCCGCGGCGCTAAGCAGCACGGCCGACTCTCGCCAGTACACCGCGCGCTTGCTCGCCGCCGCCGCCATGCTGCCCGTGCTCTTGCTGTTCTGGGCCTCGTCGGCCGCCGAAGAGCGCGCCGCAGCGCCTGCACTGTGGCCGCTGGCCACATGGCCTTGGGTCACGCTGACGGCACTACTGCATGCCGGCGCCTTCGTCGTCATGATCATGGTCGCGGGCCGCCTGCTCACGCGCGCGGCGGCGGTAGCCGGCTTCGCGCCCGTCGCTGCTGACGAATTGCTGCTGCGCCTGAGCGCCGCCAGGCACAGCGTGCATGTCCAAGAGAGCTTGCGCGCCGCCGGTGCCAAACCACAAGACGCCAGTGACGCCGACATGCGCGCGCCGGGCGAAGCCGCCTTCGACCCCGCGCGCCTGGCGCAAACGCCTTGGCCAGGTGACGCAGCGGCCTGGGCCGGCGACGACGCCGAAGGCTGCGTCACGCTGGCCTGCGCGGTCGTCACACGCTCGGGGTGGCGCTGGCAGCCTGCGCTTTTTGGGGGTTAGCTGCTCGGCGTACTTCAGGCGTTACGTATTTTTCGTCTTCATGATCCAATAACGAAAACCTGCTGCGCTCGGAACATCCTCATGCCCAAACCCCAAAGTACCCTGGCAGCCGATCCGCTGGGCCAACTGGCTCGTGGCCTGGCCGCGCGGCTGGCGCGCAAGACGGCCATCGATTCCCGCACCATTCTTCGAGCACTGCATGACACGCTTGACGGCGCCGACGACGCTTCGCGCAACGCGCGTCTCTCCGCCCAACTGCACTTGGCCAGTGTGGCCGACAGCCTGATGGGTGCGCGTGTGCCAGCCCCTGTTGAGCGCATGCTCTCGACGGTTGAGGCGGCCGAAATCATGGCCTGCTCGCGCCCCTATGTCGCCATGCTGATCGACAGTGGCAAGTTGAGCGGCGCCACCAAGACGGTGGGGGGCCACCGCAAAGTGTCCCTGGCCTCGGTCCAGGCCTGGCTTGCGTCGCGCGAGCCCTCCCGTGACAAAGACTATCGAGCAGCGGGCAAGGCTGCGGGCATCTACGGCGTCGAGGAGGCCGTCGCCGTGAAGGCCGCGCGGCGCGAGCCAGCCCGCACACGTGGCTGACCCGCCGCTGTCGCGAGGGGGCCTCTCTCGCGGTGTTGGACACCTGCGCGCTTTTGCCGCCGCGGCTGTCGGACGTCCTGTTCGACCTGGCGCTTGAAGGTCTGTACCTGCCCCATTGGACGGCGGAGATCGAGGAAGAGTACTTACGGAACTTCCAGGCGGTGACCCCAGCTTCGCCGCCGGGTGGCGGGGCGCGCAGGCTGGGCGCCTTCCGCGGCGCCGCACGCATGCGCCATGAGATCTTCGTCCACATGGACCCGAGCGCCATTGCAAGGGTGCCCGCTGCGGTTGACAAGAAAGACGTCCACGTTGCGTTGGCCGCCCTTACGCTTGCGCGATCGGCCGAAGCCGGCGTCGACCGCGTGTTCCTGGTGACGGCCAACCTGGACGACCTGCCGCCAGGTGACCTGGCAATGCAAGGCGTCGTGGTGCTGTCACCCGGTGCATTCGTCGACGCGCTGCATGCGGCCGACCCGGAGCGCGTACAGCGTGCCCTGACCCGCACGCTGGCAGACCTCAAAAATCCACCGTACACGGCCGCCGAGCTGTTGGCGGCGTTGTCGCTTCATGGCGCGACGGCCACAGTCAAGTCAATGTCCGAAGCCTGGGGTGTCGCGCCGGTGAAGGCGCGCAAGCGCAGGCGCTGAAACGGGTTGGTGCCGCACGGCAATGGACTTGACTCAGCCGGGAGAGGGCGACACCCGCACCGATGGGCAACGGCGCTTTTGAGCTTCGCACTCATATCGGGGCCGGATGGCGGGTGCACTTCACGAAGCGTGGTGGCCAGCCTGTCGTCCTGCTGGACTGAGAAAGGAAACGAAGTTGAGCAAGCGAATCGACGTTGAAGAGTTGCCGGCATGCGATGTCGCTTCATACCTCGGCAGCGCGAAGGCTATGGCTTCTTACCTGACCGACATCCTGCAGGCCAACGAGGCGAGCCTGCTTTGCGCCGCGCTGCGTAACATCGCCCGCGCTCGTGACATGACCGATATCGCCAAGGCGGCAGGCATCACGAGGGAAGCGCTCTACAAGGCCTTGCGGCCCGGCAGCGCGCTGCGCTTCGACACGGTCAACCGTGTGTGTACTGCGCTTGGGGTGCGCTTGGCGGTGTTGCCGTTGCACGCGGCGTGATGTGTCGGCCGACGCAGTTCAACAATGTACGGCCCTAGGGCCAGTCGACCTGGGGGGCAGCTCATGACTGGATGCAGCCGGCCAGATTTGGCGGGTGAGCGATGGCTGCCGCAAGAACCCGCCATTCTTCGTCCGCCCAGTCGGATGACCCCCGTGCATCGGAACTTGCCGGACGCGTTTTGGAGGAACATTGCCTGTTGCTGGCGTTGACAACAGATCTCCTGTGTTGCTAACATGAGCAACATGAGAGCCGAACTCTTGATGCGCGAACGCCGCGTGTTGGCGACCGGCTTCATCGAAGTGATCGTCTGGAGGTTGCCGGAGCCATTGAGCGGGTCGACGCACAAGCTCAAGTACCGACTCGCGTACGTCGTCGCGAGCGAGTGCGTGCTGCGCTACGACAACGCGGCTGGCAAGGGCGATCACAGGCACCTGGGCACCAAAGAGATGCCCTACACGTTCGTTTCTGTCGACCAACTGCTCGAAGACTTCTTAGCCGACGTTGCCACATGGAAGGGGACATGAGATGGGTGCTGTGACGATTACGGTCGACTCGACCGAGTCCTTCAAACAGCGTGTGAAGGCTGCCTTCGCAGGCAAGCGCCAGCAAGAGCGGATCTCGTTCGAGTCGGTCGACCTACTTTGGAAGGTGCTCGCTCCCAACCGTATGGCGCTGGTGCAGACATTGATCGGCGCTGGGCCAGTAACGTTGCGCGAGACCGCGCGGCGCGTCGGCCGCGACGTGCGCGCCGTGCATTCGGATGTGCACATGCTTCTGCAGGCCGGCGTGCTGCGCAAAGATGATGACGGCCGAATCGAGTTCCCGTACACCGCAGTGCACGTTGACTTCATGCTCAAAGCTGCGGCGTAGGCGTCGCCATGCATCGACCACCGATCGAGGCCGTGGCGGTGTGCGCCAATCACCAAGTCGACTGGCTGCTTTCCGGGCGTGTGTCGATCGGGCACTGACGGCCACAAGCGGTTACTCGGAGTGCGGAGCCGGACACCCGCTCAAGACTGACAGGCGACGGCCGACTCTCGGAACTGCTCGCTCCAAACCGGCCGGTCAGATGTGCCTTTCAACGTCAGCAAAGTGGCGTCGATTTCGTCTACCTGAGTACCCGCCATCGGCCACAAGCGGGTACTCGGCAGCGGCCGCTTCGGGGTCGTCTGATTCGGGGGGCCGTGCGGTGAATCCGTGAACGCCCTGCCGATGGAGCACTGCCCGAACCGCGGCGAGGTGGTCAGATCAGGAACCCGCCGTCCACCGGCAACGCATG
>JANOJR010000299.1:0-3070 GCA_031418855.1 Rubrivivax sp. | reverse complement strand
TATGCCCATGATCTGACGCAAAGTGGCGTCGCCGCGTGCAAACCCGGGCTTTGCCGGGCTTGTGGAGCGGGCATAGACTTGTTCGAACAAGAGCCTGGCAGCGAACTCGCTGCGCCGGGCGTGGACAAGGAGACAAACGTTTGTTGCCAACCGACATCAGCCGCCCGGCGTACTTCCACAAAGTCGTCGACTGCCAATGGGCCTGCCCCGCGCACACGCCCGTGCCCGAATACATCCGCTTGATCGCGCAAGGGCGTTACGACGACGCCTACATGGTCAATTGGGTCAGCAACGTCTTCCCCGGCATCCTGGGGCGCACGTGTGATCGGCCCTGCGAACCCGCCTGCCGCCGTGTCCGCGTCGAAGAAGAGAACAACGCCAAACCCGAGCCGGTGGCCATCTGCCGCTTGAAGCGCGTAGCGGCTGATAACAAGGGCGGTGAGGTGAGGGCGATGATGCCCAGGCCGCTGCCGAAGAACGGCAGGAAGATTGCGTGCGTGGGCGCCGGCCCGGCCTCCCTGACGGTGGCGCGCGACCTCGCGGCACAAGGCTATGCGGTGACGGTGTTTGACGGCGAGAAGAAGGCCGGCGGCTTCATGTGGACGCAGATCCCGCGTTTTCGCCTGCCTGAGAGCGTGATCGACGAAGAGACCGGCTACATCATGGCCCTCGGTGTCGACTTCCGCGCCAACCAGCGCATCGAGTCGATGAAAGCGCTGTTGGCGCAGGACTGGGACGCCGTCTTCGTGGGCTGCGGCGCGCCGCGTGGGCGCGACCTGAAAGCGCCTGGGCGCGACGAGGCCAAGGCCAACATCTTCATCGGCATCGACTGGCTGGCGTCGGTGTCGTTTGGCCATGTCACGAAGATCGGTAAGCGCGTCATCGTGCTCGGTGGCGGCAACACGGCGATGGACTGCTGCCGCTCCGCCAGACGGTTAGGCGCTGACGACGTGAAGGTTGTCGTGCGGAGCGGCTTCGACGAAATGAAGGCATCGCCCTGGGAAAAAGAAGATGCCATGCACGAGGGCATCCCGATCATCAACTTCCACGTGCCGACATCGTTCATCCATCGTGATGGAGTGTTAGTCGGCATGAGTTTCGAAGTCGTCGAAGCGCGTTACGACGAGAAAGGCCGGCGCAGCCTGGTGCCCACCGGCGCGCCCGAGGTGGTGATCGACTGCGACGACGTGCTCATCGCTGTCGGCCAGGAAAACGCTTTTCCGTGGATCGAGCGCGACAGCGGCATCACGTTTGACGAGTGGGGCATGCCGGTGGTGGACGCCGCGACCTTTGGCTCATCCCTGGCGCATGTTTTCTTCGGTGGTGACGCCGCCTTCGGCCCGAAAAACATCATCACGGCCGTGGCGCATGGCCACGAGGCGGCGGTGTCGATCGACCGCCTTCTCAACGGCGAAAACATCGCCGAGCGTCCGGCGCCGCATGTCAACCTGATGTCGCAAAAGATGGGCATCCACGAGTGGAGTTACGACAACGCTATCTCTGACGATGCGCGATTCAAAGTGCCATGGACCGACGCGCAAAAAGCCCTGGCCAGCATCAAGATCGAAGTTGAGCTGGGCTTCGACGCCGCCACCGCCTTCAAGGAAGCGCAGCGTTGCCTGAACTGCGACGTGCAGACGGTGTTTGCCGACAAGCTGTGCATCGAGTGCGACGCCTGCGTCGACATCTGCCCGATGGACTGCATCAGCTTCACCGGCAATGCCGACGAGACTGAGTTGCGCACCATGCTCAGCGCGCCGGCCACCAACCTCACGCAGGACCTCTACGTCAGCAAAGAGCTCAAGACCCAGCGCGAGATGGTCAAGGACGAAGACGTCTGCCTGCACTGCGGCCTGTGCGCCGAGCGCTGCCCCACGGGCGCGTGGGACATGCAGAAGTTCTTGCTCATCACCACCAATGCGGGCCCGATGGCGCGGGATCACAAGGCGCCGGCTGCCAAGCAGGGCGTGCCGGTATGACTCCCTCCCCCTGCAAGGGGGAGGGTTGGGGTGGGGGTCAATTGCTGGCCTGCCACCACTTCACCCCCATCCCAGCCTTCCCCCTTGCAGGGGGAAGGAGCAAACAGGTCTCGCGGAGCTCGACATGAACAGGCTGGAATCCACCAACGACTTCGTCATCAAGTTCGCCAACGTCAACGGCTCAGGCTCGGCGTCGGCCAACGAACTCTTCGCCAAAGCCATCCTGCGCATGGGTGTGCCGGTAAGCCCGCGCAACATCTTCCCCAGCAACATCCAGGGCCTGCCGACCTGGTACGAGGTGCGTGTCAGTGAGCGTGGCTGGTTAGGCCGGCGCGGCGGCATCGACATGATGGTGGCGATGAACCCGCAAACCTGGGCGCAGGACCTGGCCGAGATCGAGCCCGGCGGCTACCTCTTCTATGACAGCACGCGCCCTTTGCCCAAGAGTGCCTTCCGCGACGACATCACGGTGGTGGGCATGCCCGTCACGGCCATCTGCAACGCAACTTATGAAGACCCGCGCCAGCGCACGCTGTTCAAGAACATCATGGTGCTGGGGGCCTTGACGGTGTTGATGGAAGTCGACCACGAGGTCATTGAAGGTCTCTTCAGCGAGCAGTACAAAGGCAAGGAGCGCCTGCTTGAATCGAACGTGCGGGCCTTGCACGCCGGCCGCAGCTTCGCCAAAGACCACCTGCTCAAGCCCGGCGTGGCCTTGAAGGTCAAACGTGCTAACGCTGTAGGTGAGCGCATTTTCATTGAAGGCAACGCCGCTGCCGCTTTAGGCTGTGTGTGGGGTGGTGCCACGGTGTGCGCCTGGTATCCGATCACGCCCTCGTCGTCGCTGGCTGAAGCCTTCCAGGCCTACTGCAAGAAGCTGCGTCACGACGAATCGACAGGCCAGGCCAAGTACGCCATCGTGCAGGCCGAAGACGAAATCGCCTCGGTGGGCATCATCACCGGCGCGGGCTGGAACGGCGCACGCGCGTTCACGGCGACCTCGGGGCCGGGCATCTCGTTGATGACGGAGTTCATCGGCCTGGCCTACTTTGCCGAGATCCCGTTTGTGATCATCGACGTGCAACGCGGTG
>JANOJR010000298.1:0-2152 GCA_031418855.1 Rubrivivax sp. | reverse complement strand
CCTCGTTTTGCTTTACACGTCGCCGTAGGTCAGCCCTTCGGTCCACGTCAGGTCGTAGACGTTGTCCACCCCTTGCAGGTACATCGCCAGGCGCTCCAGGCCGTAGGTGATCTCACCCGTGATGGGCCGGCAGTCGATGCCGCCTACCTGCTGGAAGTAGGTGAATTGCGTGACCTCCATGCCGTTCAACCAGACCTCCCAGCCCAGGCCCCAGCAGCCCAGCGTCGGGTTCTCCCAATCGTCTTCCACAAAGCGCACGTCGTTGACCTTGAGGTCGAAACCCAGTGCTTTCAAAGAGCCGAGGTAGAGATCGAGGATGTTCGCTGGCGCCGGCTTCAACACCACCTGGTACTGGTAGTAATGCTGCAAGCGATTCGGGTTCTCGCCGTAGCGGCCGTCTTTGGGTCGGCGGCTGGGCTGCACGTAAGCGGCCTTCCAAGGCTCGGGGCCGATGGCGCGCAAGAACGTCGCCGTGTGGCTGGTGCCGGCGCCGACTTCCATGTCGTAGGGCTGCAGCAAGGCGCAGCCTTGGCTCGCCCAATAGGACTGCAAGGTGAGGATGATTTGCTGGAAGTTCAGCATGTCTTGGGGCCCGGGTTTCAAAGCAGATACGGCATAAACCCTTGAGTTTACGGGCCGCATTGGCCGATAACCTCGCGCGCCATGAGCACACAACAAGCCCTACTCAGCCTGGTGCTGGCGACCATGGTTTTCTCGGTGGCACTCGAGCTGCGCGTGATGGACTTCCGCCGCGTCGCGCAAACGCCGCGCGCGGTGCTGGCCGGCTTGATTCCGCAGTTCGTGCTGCTGCCCGGTGCCACCTGGGCCGCCACGCTGGTGCTGGACCTGCCGCCGAATGTGGAAGCGGCGATGATCCTCGTCGCCTCGTGCCCGGGTGGCGCGCTGTCCAACGTCATCACGCACTTGGGGCGCGGCAACACGGCGCTGTCGGTCAGCGTCTCGGCGGTGGCCAGCTTGCTCGCACTGGTACTGACGCCGCTGAACTTCACCTGGATGGTTTCGACCAACCCGGCCACCGCCGGCTGGCTGCGCACGCTGGCCATCGACGCTTCGGACATCTGGATCAGCCTCGCCTTCCTGCTCGCACTGCCCATGGTGCTGGGCATCTGGATCGCGGACCGCTGGCAGCACGTGGCGGCGCGCATCCGCAAGCCGCTGTCGCGTTTTTCGGTGGCCATGCTGCTGGCCTTCATCGCGCTGGGGCTCTTTCGTGAGCGCCATTTGCTGACGGCGACGATCCTGCCGCAACTGCTCATCGTCATCCTGCACAACGCCAGCGGCCTGGCGCTTGGCTGGCTTTGTGCCCTCGCGTTCAGGGTTAGCGTGGCCGACCGCCGCGCCATCACGATTGAGGGTGGCATGCAGAACGCTGGCCTGGCGCTGGGCATCATCGCCGTTCAATTCAACGCCGACCTGGGCATGGTCATCATCGCCAGCCTGTGGGGCATCTGGCACATCGTCTCGGGCTTGAGCATGGTGGCCATTTGGAGAAGCATCGATGCTCGACCTGCTCATTAAAGGCGCCACCGTCGTCGACGGCTCGGGCGCGGCGCCCTTTGTCGCTGATGTCGGCGTGCACGCCGGGCGCATCAAAGAGATCGGCCAGATCAGCGCCGCCGCGCACGAAGTGGTGGCGGGTGCAGGGCACTGGCTAACGCCAGGTTTCGTGGACATCCACACCCACTACGACGGCCAGGCGAGCTGGGATCAAACCTTCAGCCCGAGCATTCACCACGGCGTTACCACCGTGGTGATGGGCAACTGCGGCGTCGGCTTTGCGCCGCTGGTGGCGGGCGGGCAGCAAGCGCTGATCGAGCTGATGGAAGGCGTGGAAGACATCCCCGGCGTGGCGCTGGCCGAGGGTGTGCCCTTCAACTGGGAAAGCTTCCCGCAGTTCATGGATGCGCTCGACGCGCGGCCGCACAGCCTGGACTTTTTGGTTCAGGTGCCGCACGACCCGTTGCGCATGGCGGTGATGGGCGAGCGCGCCGTGGCGCACGAGGCCGCGACGCCGGCTGACATCGAGGCCATGCGCGCTTTGCTACGTAGCGCGCTCGAGGCCGGTGCTGCAGGCTTCAGCACCGGGCGCAGCGACAACCACCGCACGGCGCGTGGCCAGGACACGCCGGCT
>JANOJR010000297.1:0-3770 GCA_031418855.1 Rubrivivax sp. | reverse complement strand
CGAGTCGAGCCTCACGCGCTTGCGCAACTGGGACCTTTCTTCGACGCACATCGGTGCCTTGATGAACACCGGCCAGGTGCAGCGCACGGTCACGTTTGTTTCGCCAGCGTCGGGCATCGTGACCGAGAAGAAGGCGCTGGCTGGCATGCGTTTCATGCCCGGCGAGATGCTCTACCAAGTCACCGATTTGTCGGCGCTGTGGGTCGTTGCCGAGCTGTCGGAACAAGACATCGCCAGCGTGCGCGAAGGCGCCAAAGCACGCGTCACGACGACGGCCTACCCGAACGAAGCCTTTGACGGCCGCATCAGCTACGTCTACCCGACCATGAAGGCCGAGACGCGGACCATCCCCGTGCGCGTGGAGCTGGCCAACGTGGGCGGCAAGCTCAAGCCCGCGATGTTCGCCATGGTCGAGCTGGCCGTGGGCGGCAAAGCACCCGTTCTGAGCGTCAGCGACTCGGCAGTGATCGACACCGGCACGCGGCGCATCGTGCTCGTGCAACTCGATGCCGGGCGCTTCGAGCCGCGTGAGGTGGAGGTCGGCGCGCGCGGCGAGAACCACGTCGAGATCGTCAAAGGCCTCAAGGCCGGCGAGATGGTGGTGGTGGCGGCCAACTTCCTCATCGACGCCGAGAGCAACCTCAAAGCCGCCCTCGGTGGAATGGGCTCGGCACCGGCCGCCGCGAGTGCGCCTGCTGCTGCGGCGGCGGCGGCGGCGGCGGCCACCACGGTGGGCCACCGCGGCGAAGGCCGTGTCGACAACATCGACACACAAGCCGCCTCGGTGACGCTGACGCATGGCCCCGTGCCTTCGCTCAAATGGCCCGCCATGACCATGGATTTCAAGCTCGCGAACCCTGGGCTGCTAACGTCCATAAAGCGTGGACAGTCGGTGCGCTTCGAATTCGTCGAGCGCGCGCCGGGCGAGTACGTGGTCACGGCGCTGAGCGGCGTGGCGGCACCGCCCAGCACAGCACCCGCTGCACCCGCCGCGCCCGCGCGTGCGGCCTCCCACAGCGGCCACTGACCACCATGCTCGCCCAACTCATTCAATGGTCCAGCAGGAACCCGTTCCTGATCTTGCTGGCCACGCTGTTCATCATCATTGCGGGTGCCGTCGCGGTGATGAAGACGCCGCTCGACGCCTTGCCCGACCTGTCGGACGTGCAGGTCATCGTCTACACCGAAGTGCCGGGCCAGGCGCCGCAGGTGGTGGAAGACCAGGTGACCTACCCACTCACCACGGCCATGCTGGCGGTGCCTAAGTCCAAGGTCGTGCGCGGCTTCTCGTTTTTCGGCGCGTCCTTTGTCTACGTCATCTTCGAAGACGGCACCGACATCTACTGGGCGCGCAGCCGCGTGCTCGAGTACCTGAACTTCGCCTCAAACCGGCTGCCCAAAGGTGTGGTGCCCACGCTCGGGCCCGACGCCACCGGTGTCGGCTGGGTCTACCAGTACGTGGTGCTGGCCAAACACAAGACGCTGGCCGAGCTGCGCACGATCCAGGATTGGTACGTGCGCTACCAGCTCACCAAGGCACCGGGTGTGGCCGAAGTCGCTTCCCTCGGCGGCTTTGTGCAGACCTACCAGGTCACCGTCGACCCGCTCAAGCTGCGCGCGTTTGGCATCCCGTTGATGAAGGTGTCGCAAGTCATCCGCGACTCCAACCGCGACGTCGGCGGGCGCGTGGTGGAGATGGCCGAGACCGAGTACATGGTGCGCGGCAAAGGCTACTTGCGCGGCAAGGCCGACATCGAAATGCTGGTGCTTAAAAGCGAAGGTGGCACGCCGGTGTTGATCCGCGATGTCGCGCGCGTGGAGATGGCCAGCGACGAGCGGCGCGGCCTGTCTGAACTCAACGGCGAGGGCGAGGTCGTCTCGGGCATCGCGATGTCGCGCTTCGGTGAGAACGCGCTCGAGGTCATCCATAACCTCAAAGCCAAGGTCGTCGAGATCTCGGCCGGCCTGCCCGAGGGCGTGAGCATCCAGGCGGTGTACGACCGCTCCGACTTGATCCACCGCGCTATCAAGAACCTGTCGATCACGCTGCTCGAAGAGAGCCTGATCGTGGCCGTCGTTTGCGTCGTCTTCCTGATGCATGTGCGCTCGGCGCTGGTGGCCATCGTGATGCTGCCGGTGGGTGTGCTGATCTCCTTCATCGCCATGCGGCTGCTGGGCATGAACTCGAATTTGATGAGCCTGGGCGGCATCGCGATTGCCATTGGCGCGATGGTCGACGCCGCCATCGTGATGATCGAGAACGCGCACAAGCACCTGGAACGTCTTGATCAGCGCAAGCCAGTGCACACGCTCAAGGACCGTGCCGAGGCGATGGTGCAGGCCTGCCAGGAGGTGGGCCCCGCCCTCTTTTTCTCGCTGCTCATCATCACGGTGTCCTTCCTGCCTGTCTTCACGCTCGAATCGCAAGAGGGCCGCCTCTTCTCGCCGCTGGCCTACACCAAGACCTTCGCGATGGCGGGCTCGGCGCTGCTGTCGGTGACGCTGGTGCCGGTGCTGATGCTGCTGTTCATCCGCGGCCGCGTCATGCCCGAGGCGAAGAACCCCGTGAACCGCTTCTTGATCTGGGTTTATCGCCCAGTCATCGAAGGCGTGATGCGCTGGAAGAAGCTGACCATCGCGCTGGCACTCATCGCCATAGTGGCGTCGTACTACCCCGCGTCCAAGCTCGGCAGCGAGTTCATGCCGACGCTCAACGAAGGCACGCTGCTGTACATGCCTTCGTCGCTGCCCGGCATGTCGATCACCAAGGCGGCTGAGGTCTTGCAGACGCAGGGCAAGATCATCAAGAGCTTCCCCGAAGTGGAGTCTGTCTACGGCAAGGCCGGCCGCGCCAACACCGCCACCGACCCGGCGCCGATCGAGATGTTCGAGACGGTGATCAACCTCAAGCCGCCCGAGCAGTGGCGCGCTGGCATGAGCACCGACAAGCTCATTGCCGAGATGGACAAGGCCTTGCAATTCCCCGGCATGTCCAACGCCTGGACGATGCCCATCAAGGCGCGCATCGACATGCTGTCGACGGGCATCCGCACGCCCATCGGCATCAAGGTCTTCGGCAAAGACCTCGGCGAGATGGAACGCGTCGCCAAAGAAATCGAAGCCGTGGTCAAGACCGTGCCGGGCACGACCTCGGCCTTCGCCGAGCGGCTGACGGGCGGCAGCTACCTGCACATCGAGCCCGACCGCATGGCACTCGCCCGCTACGGCCTGAGCGTGGGCGAGCTGCTCGACGTCGTCGGCACGGCGCTCGGCGGCGAGATGGTGACCACCACCGTCGAAGGCCGCGAGCGCTTTGGCGTCAGCGTGCGCTACCCACGCGAACTACGTACCCATCCCGAGCAGATCGCACGCGAAGTGCTGGTGCCCGTGATGGGCGGCGCCGGGGTTGCCACGACCGTGCCGCTGGGCCAGGTCGCCAAGGTCGTGGTGGCGCGCGGCACGCCCGGCATCCGCACCGAAAACGCGCTGCTCTCGGCCTACATCTATGTCGACATCCGCGAGCGCGACATCGGCTCCTATGTCGCCGACGCGCGCAAGGCGGTGGCCGAGCAGGTCAAGTTCCCCCCTGGCACCTACATCACCTGGAGCGGCCAGTTCGAATACATGGAGCGCGCGATCGAGAAGATGAAAGTCGTGGTGCCGGTGACGCTGCTCTTGATCTTCCTGCTGCTGTATTTGAATTTCCGACGCCTGTCTGAGACCTTCATCGTCATGCTCTCGGTGCCCTTTGCGCTGGTGGGCGGTGTCTG
>JANOJR010000296.1:0-4447 GCA_031418855.1 Rubrivivax sp. | reverse complement strand
ATGTCGAAGAGCCCACCGCTGTGCTGGTACAGCGTCTGGGCGTGTTCCAGCAGTGACCAGGTCTCGTCGTCGACAGCCACGGCCTGCCCGCTGCCGGCCGCAGCGTTGATGCGCGAGACGATGCTGCCTTCGCGGTAGCGCGAAAAGGCGGCCTCAATGCGTGTGACTTCGGCGATCGCCGCGTCGGCATGCGCGCGCGCACTGGCCTCGCTGGCGGCGGCGAGCACCACTTCGTTGCGCGCGGCCATGGCCTGGAAGGCGTAGCGATAGATCTGCATGCTCAAAACGAATGCGTCACGCCAAGCTGGTACGAGCGTGCGCGAAACGGCGCCAGGCCCGGGCTGCCGCTGCCAGCCACGCGCCAGGCGCCGCGCTGCTCATAACGCTCGACCTTGAAGTCGACGCTCCAGTCGGCGCCGAGCTGCTTGATAACTTTCAAACCGAGGGTTCGTGCGCCAAAGGCCGACAGCCGCTGGTCTTCGGAGAAGTACACCGCGCCTTCGGGTGGGTTGGGCGGAAAGGGCGCGGTGCTGGCGTCGGCGTCGACGTAAAAGCGCGCCGCGCTTTGGTCGTACAGGCGCAAGAGTGGCACGACGCTGAAGCCGTAGGCGAGCGGCTGCACGAGCTCCAGGCCCAGGGTGTGTGCGCGCACCGCGAAGCTGTCGCGGTAGTAGCGGTAGCTGCTGCGCAGCGTGCTCTCGGTGCCGGCGAAGTGGTGGTTCCAGCGCAGCATCAAGGTGCTGTGGTTGCGCTCACGTGGGCGGTTATCAAACACCTTGTACGGATCGGAGAAGTAGCCGCGCCCGCGGGTGTGGCCCAGGTTGAGCATCACGATGTCCAGCGGCGACAGCACTTGCGTCACCCCGAGCACCGCTTGCAGCACGCGCTTGCTTTCGCCGACGACGGCGCGTGTCACCGGGTTGATGCTGTCGCGGCTATAGCCCAGCCCCGCCGAGCCGGTAGTGTTCTTGTTGCTGGTGGCAAAAGTGGCTTGCGCCGAGACGCTGCGCGAGACGTAGTCGGCCTCCGTTGAGTACTGCGCGCCCAGCGTGAAGCTGCTGCGCGCACCAAACCGCGTGGCGCTGACGTCGACAGCGTGGCGCTCGTCTTGCAGCTTGCTCAGCGCGCGCGTGTGGTACGCGGGCGACGCGCCCGAGATGCTGTCGGACATGACCCAGCCACTCACCGACCAGGTGTCGCCCACAGGCGCTAACACCGAAAGTGCGGGGGCCCGCACACGCACACGGTCAGCGCCGGGTTGGCTGTCCAGGTAGTCGAGGTATTTGAAGGTCACCGACGCGCGCTCGGGCGGCGTTTGCGCCAGCGCCACACCGGGCAGCGCCAGCGCGGCAGCAAGCAGCCTTGCGCCGGTGTGGGTGGCACCCGTCAATTGCATCCGCAGCCCCCGCCGGCGGCGCTGCTGCCGCCGGAGGCAGCCTCTTTGCTGGTGTAGGTGTGCTCGACGAAGACGGTGTCCATGCGGTCGAACTCGAAGCTCATGGCGGGCTTGGCCAGATTGCCCTTTTCCCAAGCCTTGACGGGGGGCAGGGCCGAGCAGCCGGTGAGCGCGGCGCAGACAAGGAAGAGCAGGTGGCAGGGGTGGAGGCGCATGAGGATTTCCGTTTGAGGGCAGATACGGGCCACGGCGGCCGCGCATTCCGCAAGCTCGCAGGCCGCGATCTTGCCGCCTGTGTGTGAAGGCGAGGTTACGGTGTGTTGGCGCTAGGTGATGATCTGCGCAGCAACCATCGCTGCGCCAGCGCCAAGCCCAGCACGAATGCTGGTGGGCACTGCTAGGGCGGGCGGTGTCAAAAGGTTGGCGATGAAGCCGCCGGTTTTGCCAGCCGCGTGCTTGTCACCACCAAGTGAGACCACGACGTCGGTGCCGAGCTGGAACATCAACGTGAGCAGCAAGACCAGCCTGTAGGTCGGTGCAATGTGCGCCAGCCGCGCCAAGGCATAGCGCTTAACGGCAGTGAAATTGGGTTGCGCCAACAAGCCGTCGCATTGCTAGGTCAGTGCAAGGCCGCAGAGCACGACGAAGAGCGCGGCCGTGGCGCTTGTCAGCAGAAAAAGGCTTGGGTGGCGTGGTGGGCACGCTCGCGGCTGGGCTGGCTTGTGCGGGTATTCGATGGACGCGCCATCTAAGGTCGTTGCTACGCCGACGCCATGCGGATGGCGGCCGAGTTGCGTTGGATGGTGCACCGTGCTCAGACCTGTACGGCAGAGGCGCTGCGCTCCTGGCTGCTTGTGGCCATGGTTTGGCCGCTGTGCTCGCCTGTGGCCAGGGTGTTGATGGCCACGAGCATGAAGAGAGTCATCACGCTGGCGATGGAAAATGAGGCAAGGCGGGCGGTGATGGAGGTATGCATGGTGGGCTCCGGTGAGGGGTGAAAGGCTGATGCGATGGTGTGACTATCGGCATGGCCTTGCTGCTGCGCCAGCGCCTTGCGACGAGCGGCCGCCTGCGCGGTATGGCGCGCTTGCTGCGCCGATAGACACGCGGAGCGGCGTGCCTTCCCAGCAAGCCCCATCAAGCTCCAGCAAGCACTACCAGCGCGCCCGCAGCAACATCGAGGCCACCTCGGGGTCGTCCGCGTCGGTCACAAGGCACAGGTGCATCTGCCCGTGGCTGAGCTGCACGTCGATGCCTTCGACCTTGGCCGCAGGCGCGAGCGGCCTCAATGCCAGCAGCGTGCCTTGCGCGTCGACCAAGCCCACGGCGGCGCCGAGAAAGTCGCCGTCGGCCACGCTGTCTTCGCTGTCTTCGGCCACCGCCGTGAAAAGCCAACGGCCTTCGCGGTCACCTGGCAGGGCTGCGCCGTCGGTGAAGGTCAGGCTCACGCCCTGAATGCGTGGCAAGGCGATGCGGCGTTGCTGTTGCGGGGGCAACGCTTTCGTGCTGCCGGCGATCAGGGCTTGCACGTCGGACAAAAGGTAGTGCAGCGCGACGTTGTCGCGGCCGTCAGTCAAGCCGCGGTTGAGCAGCACGAGCTCGTCGCCCAGCACAAACGCGCCTTCGATGTTGAGGCTGCCCACGCGCTCGCGCAGCGGCGTGAAGAGGGGTGCCATGTCGATCGTTTGCGGCGCTGCGGACGTCGGCTCGCCATGCGCGTCCAGCACCACCAACACCGCGCGCTCGCGGCTCGCGCGTGAGCCCGAGCCCAGCGCCAGCAGCGATGCGCCGCCGTTTGTTTTGCTTCTTGCACGCGGCCACCACAGCAGCGTCTCCAAGTCGGGCTTTTGCTTCTTCCGCGCTCGTCTGCCCGCAGGCAGCTCGCCGGCCACGACACGATGCAATTGGCCGGGCGACGTGGTGTCGCGAAACACGGTGAGATGGAGTTCGTCATCAGCGATGACGTAGGCGCGGCCGTGGCGACAAACCAGACCGCTGGCCGCACTCAAGAAGCCTGCACCTCGCGGGTGGTGGCTGGGCTCGACGCTCAGGCGTCGCAAGGGGTGGGTGTGTAGCGTGTCGGCGGCTGGCGTCATGCGCCGACGGTAGCAGCCACGATGTCAGCTCTGTGCCGTATTGGTGACGTGCGCCACCAGCTCAGGCGTGGGCTCGCTGGTGGCCAGATTGTTGACGCCGAGCAGCATCACGAACGTCATGGTCAAGGCGGTGGCGAAAGAAGCAAGACGGGAGATCAGGCCGGTGTTCATGGTGGTGTCCTTTGCGGGGTGGTTCGGTGTTTCGATGGCTGGACTGTGCTCGCTACGCACCGGTGTTGCCACCGCCTTGCGACGAGCCGCAGGCGAGCGCGGATGAACCGCCATGAGCGGCGACAAAGCGTGCGCGACACGGGTTCAAACGCCTTCACATCAGGACGCCGATCCGGTGAAATGCAGCCATGAATGACAACACCGCTCCACCGGCTTTGCGCCCCTACGCGCTGGCCGACAACCTGCGCGCCACGCGCGGCAGCGTGTGGCTCACTGGCACCCAAGCGCTGGTGCGCCTGATGCTGATGCAGCGCGCGCTCGACGACGCGGCGGGCTTGCACACGGCCGGCTTCGTCAGCGGCTACCGCGGCAGCCCGCTGGGCATGGTCGACCAGCAGATGTGGAAGGCCGCGGCCTTGCTCAAAGAAGCGAAGGTCGAGTTCCTGCCCGCCATCAATGAAGACCTGGCCGCCACCGCCTGCCTGGGCACGCAGCGGGTCGTGTTGTCCGATCAGCGCAAGGTGAACGGCGTCTACGCCATGTGGTACGGCAAGGGCCCCGGTGTCGACCGCGCGGGTGACGCGCTGAAACACGGCCATGTCTACGGCAGCAGCCCGCAAGGCGGCGTGCTGGCGATTTGTGGTGATGACCACGGCTGCGTGTCGTCGTCGATGCCGCACCAAAGCGACGGCGCGCTGATGCACTACGGCATGCCCATCCTGCACCCGGCGAACGTCGCCGAGTACCTGGAGTTCGGGCTCTACGGCTGGGCGCTGTCGCGCTT
>JANOJR010000295.1:0-1684 GCA_031418855.1 Rubrivivax sp. | reverse complement strand
GAAGTGATCAGCCACTGGCGCTTCTGGGGCCGCTGCGACAAGGGCTGCGATGGCCGTGGTCGCCGCCGTGGCCGTGGACCAATGCGCACGGGGCTGCGTGGGCTCCTCACTGCGCTGCGCGTCGGGTTCGGTCGATGTGATACGCGCCGCCTGGCCTGCGCGAGCGGGCACGACCACGCGTCTGGCTTGCGCAGGTGCTGCCACGCGTGCGTTTGCAGCCAATGGCACACCTGCTTTCGCCGCCGGCACCTTGCGTTGCCGTGTGCGCTGCAGCATGTTGCGCAGCCAGCCGCCGCTGAGCGTCCATGCCACCACGGCCATGATGGCCAAGCCGGCGAGCACGATGACAAGAATCAATGCAAAGGCGTTCATCGCCAACATATCGGCGCGGGCTGTGCCGACTTGAGCGCCGCCGCCGCGCCGTTCAAGTCAAAACGCAATATGCCGAAACAGCGCTGACGAGCTTTCGCCCTTTCAGGCGGACACCCACGGAGCACCCATGTCCTTCCAATCGCCATTCGCCAACCTGCACGTGCTCATCATTGACGACATGGCCAACCAGCAGACGACGCTGCGTGGCCAGCTCACGATGCTGCAGATCCAGAAGATCGACGTCGCGACCACTGCGGATGACGCCTTGCGTCTGATCAAGTCACGCAGTTACGGCCTCATCATCTGCGACTACAACCTGAACCAGAAGTCCGACGGCCAGCAGATCCTGGAAGTGCTGCGCGAGACCAATGCCTTGCCGCCCGAGACCATCTTCTTCATGGTCACGGCCGAAAATTCCTACGCGGCGGTGGCCTCGGCCAGCGAGTGCAAGCCCGACGCCTACCTGCTCAAGCCTGTCACCGTGGGTGACATTGAAGAGCGGCTGAAGACCCAGATCGACCGGCGCAATGCGCTGGTGCCCATCCACCAATGCCTGGCGCGCCAGGACAGCGTGGGCGCGCTGGTGGCGTGTGACGAGGTGGTGGTCAAACAAGGCCGCTGGACCATGCACGCCCTGCAACTCAAAGGCCAGACGCTCTTGCAGTTGGGTCGGCATGAAGAGGCCTCTGCGATCTACAACAAGGTGCTGGGTATCCGCCCGGGCCTGGTGTGGGCGCAGCTGGGTATGTCGCGCGCGCAAAGGGCCGCTGGCAACTATGAAGAAGCCAAGGCGCTGGCCTACGACATCATGCGTTCCAAAGAAGGCGAGAAGTCGGTGGAGGCCTACGACCTGGTGGCCGAATGCCTGGAAGCGCAAGGCGACAGCGAAGGCGCGATGTGGGCGCTGCGCGACTCCGCCGCGGTCATGCCTTCGGCCAAGCGCCAACGCCTGGTGGGCGAGAGCGCCTACCGCAACGGCGACTTGGAGACCGCCAACGAGTGCTTGAGCAAGCTCACGAAGGCGACCAAGGGCTCGATCACCGCACAGTCGCAAGACGTCTTGACGCTGGCGCAGGTGAAGTGCGACGCCGGTGAGTGGCAAGAGGCCATCACGCTGCTCGACGGCGCGGTGCCCAGCAACCGCCACGACCCGCAGTTCGGCAACGTGGCGCTGGCCATCAAGGCGCAGGCGCAGATCAAGGGCGGCGACATCTCCGGCGCCGAGACCAGCCTGGCACGCGCGCGCCAGTCGATGCGCCGCGCCAGGGCAGACTTCGCCACCGTGGCGCTGGCCAAAGCCGAGCTGCTGGGT
>JANOJR010000294.1:0-2237 GCA_031418855.1 Rubrivivax sp. | reverse complement strand
AGACTGCCGACAGGTCGATGTCGGCGGCAACCAGCTCCGGGCTCAGGCCTTTTGCTTGGGCAGGCGCCCCATTAAATAGAACTCCGGATTCGGCTGCATATTGGAGAAACTCGCCAGGCGGTTGCTCATGCCGAAGAAGGCCGTGATGGCGGCTATGTCCCAGGCGTCTTCGTCGCTGAAACCCTGCGCGCGCAAGGCCTCGAAATCGGACTCTTCGATGCTGTGCGATGCGTTACAAACCTTCATCGCAAAGTCGAGCATGGCGCGCTGGCGCGGCGTGATGTCGGCCTTGCGGTGGTTCACCGCCACCTGGTCGGCCATCAGCGGCTTTTTTTCGTAGATGCGCAAGATGGCACCGTGCGCCACCACGCAGTAGAGGCATTGATTCACGGCCGAGGTGGTGACGATGATCATCTCGCGGTCGCCTTTGCTCAGGCTGCCGCTGTCCTTCACGAGCAGCGCGTCGTGGTAAGCCATGAAGGCGCGCCACTCGGCCGGGCGGTGCGCGAGTGCCAGGAACACGTTAGGCACGAAGCCCGACTTGGCTTGCACGTCGAGGATGCGCGCGCGCATGTCGTCGGGCAGGTCCTTGAGCTCAGGCACGGGGTAGCGCGAGATCTGCATCACATCTCCTTCATGAAACTTTGAACTGCATGGCGTGCAGCCGCGCGTACAAGCCGCCGGCGGCCAGCAGCTGGGCGTGGCTGCCTTGCTCGACGAGGCGGCCCGCGTCGAGCACGAGCACACGGTCGGCGTGTTCGATAGTCGACAAGCGGTGGGCGATGACCAGCGTCGTGCGGCCTCGCATCAGTGTTTCCAGTGCCGCCTGCACGGCGTGCTCGGATTCCGAGTCCAACGCCGAGGTGGCTTCATCCAGGATCAGGATCGGGGCGTCCTTAAAGATCGCGCGTGCGATCGCCAGGCGCTGGCGCTGGCCACCCGAGAGCTCGCTGCCGTTGTGGCCGACCATGCTGTGCATGCCCTGCGGCAGGGTGCTCACGAAGTCCAGCAAGTGCGCGGCGCGCAGCGCCTCGCGCACGCGCTCGTCGTTAGCGCCGTCAGGTGAGTCATCACCCAGCGCAACGTTGGCCGCCAGCGTGTCGTTGAACAGCACGACATCCTGGCTAACCAGCGCGAACTGTTGGCGCAGCGCACCGACCTGCCAGTCGCCCAGCGCCACGCTGTCGAGCGTGATGCGCCCGCTGCTGGGCTCGATGAAGCGCGGCAGCAGGTTCACCAGCGTCGATTTGCCCGCGCCCGAAGGGCCCACCAGCGCCACGGTTTCGCCAGCGTGCAGGTGCAGATGGATGCCGTCAAGTGCGGCGTTAGCGTCGTCGCGGTAGCGCAGCGAGACGTCGTGCAGCTCGATCTCGCCGAGTGCCCGCGCCACCTGGTACGTGCCACCGGTCTCGGCCGGGCTCTGCGCGATGAGGTCCAGCCCACGCTCCACCGAGGCCAGGCCGCGCGTGATGGGTGCCATCACGTCAGACAGGTGTTTGATCGGCGCCACCAGCATCAGCATGGCGGTGATGAAGGCCACAAAGCTGCCGACCGTGCCGCCACGCCCGCCGCTTTGCCACAGCGCCACGACGATGACGGCCGACAGCGCGCACGCCGCCAACACCTGGGTGATGGGCGTCATGGTGGCACCCGCCGCCACCGACTTGATCATCAGCCGGCGCAGCTTGTTGGCGTGCACACCAAAGCGCTGCGCTTGGCGCGTGGCGGCGGCGTGCAGGCGCACGATGCGCCAGGCCAGCACGTTCTCTTCAACGACGTAAGCCAGCTCGTCGGTGGCGGCCTGGCCTTGCACCGTGAGCTTGTGCAGCCGCCGGCCCAGACTGCGCATGACCAGCGCCACCACCGGGAAGAGCAGCGCCACGAAGAGGGTCAGCTGCCAGTTCAACCACATGAGGTAGGCGAGAAGTGCGACCAGCACCAGCGAGTCTTTCACCAGCGTGAGCAGCGACGCCACCAAGAGCGTGGTGCCACTTTGCACTTCGTAGACTAGCGTATTGGTCAGGCTGCTGGACGACTGCTGCGTGAACATGGCTGGCTGCGCGGTGAGCAGCCGCTCGAACATGGCGCGGCGCAGTTCCAGCACGGCGCGGTTGGCCGTCCAGGCCAGGCTGTACTGCGCAACAAAACCCGCGGCGCCACGCACGGCGAAGAGCCCGATGATGGCCAAGGGGATCAACCACAGTGGCAGCTTGCCAGCGCTGAAGCCGTCGTCGAGC
>JANOJR010000293.1:0-12622 GCA_031418855.1 Rubrivivax sp. | reverse complement strand
GCTGCGTTCGTCAGCTGCACCTTGCAGCTGCCAAGCGACATCACAGCGCAAGCGCTGCAGCAATGGCTCGTCAACCCAGCACACGCCATCGTTCGCGCCAAAGGCTTGTGGCGCGACGCCACCGGCATGGGCTGGCTCGTGCAAGCCGCCGGCCCGCGCTGCGAGATCAGCCCGTTTGACGCCGCAGCCGCGCACGGCCAGCTCGTACTCATCGGCCACCGCGACAACTTCGACATCAGCGCTGTGCGCGCGGCCTTCGCAGACTTGGTGGCGACAATCGGCCATGAACCGTGAGCCACGATGAGAGAACCCGAGCACCACGAATACCGCGTGATGAACGCACGCCGGCGCATCCTGCTCGCTGCCGTGGCCATCGCCACCGCCGCGACCCTGGTGCTCACGCTGGTGGGCCGGCCGGGTGCCGCCGACACGCCGCGCCCGCAGGTGCCCGAGTGCAGCGCGAGTCAGACGCTCAACCAGGCGCGTGACTGCGTGGGTGGCAAGGCCGATGTGATCTTGGTGCCTGTGACGCCCGCGGCCAGCCCAGCCTCCCGCTGAGGGTCATCCCGGGCAGCCGGCGCCGGAATCCCTTCGTAAACTCTGGTCTTCACCACGCGGAGGTACCCATGAACGTCTGGCTCAAACGCGGTCTATGGCTCGCGGCGGTCCTGGTGGTGGGCGTGGCCGTGCTCATCGCCGTCGGCCTGTGGCTGGGCGAGCAGCGGCGCACACGCATGGTGCCCGTGCAAGTCAATGCCATCACCCTGCCCAGCGACGCCGCAGCCCTGGAGCGCGGCCGCTACCTCTTCGCCTCACGCGGCTGCGGCGGATGCCACGGCGCCAACGGTGCCGGCAGCGCCTTCATCGACGACGGCAAGGGCATGAAGGTCAGCTCGCCCAACATCAGCCCGGGCGCCGGCAACGTGGTCGCTGCCTACAAGGTCGACGACTGGGTGCGCGTGATCCGCCACGGCGTCAAGCCCAATGCTCAGCCCGTCTTCATCATGCCCAGCCAGGACTACAACCGCATGACCGACGCCGACACCGGCGCCTTGATCGCCTACACCAAGAGCCTGGCACCCACCGCAGGCAAGGCTGCCGCGTTCGAGTTGCCGCTGCCCGTGCGCGTGCTCTACGGCCTGGGCCAGATCCCCGACGCCGCGTCGCGCATCGACCACAGCCTGCCACCCGCGACGGCGGTGGCCGAAGCATTGAGCGTCGAGCATGGCCTGTACGTCGCGCAGATGTGCAAAGGCTGCCACGGCGAGCAGTTCGCTGGCGGCAAGGTGCTCGGCGGCCCGCCCGACTGGCCACCTGCCGCGCGCTTGAGCCAAGGGCCTGACAGCGTGATGCCGCGCTACGCCGACGCCGAGGCCTTCAAGAAGATGTTCAAGACCGGCAAACGCCCCGACGGCAGCGCCATCACGGTGATGCCTTTCGAGACCCTGCGCGAGATGAGCGATGTGGATGTGGGGGCGCTGCATCTGTACTTGAAATCCTTGCAACGTTGAGGCGCCAATGCGGTGCGCTCGAAGTCCGAGCACCTATCCAGGCGTGGCAATGCCGGCTTCACCATCGGACGAACTCACATGGTCGGCCATGAACGGGTGCTCGAGACCGACCGGTGCGGGGCGGCGAAACGGGTGCTGACCCTTTCGGCAGCAACTTGTCCTGCGGCCGATCGATCCGCTGCGACACCCTACCTCGCGTGGGAAGCCGGGCGACGATCGCCGTCGGCTGCCGCTGAACTCAATGCGTTTCAGCCGACGTTCGGCTGAAAGGACAGCTCACGGTGTGACCGTATTCGGACCTGAACAACCGCAGTCGCGGGTCGACAGTCCGACCCTGCGGGTGGAGGCATCAGGCCTCTCGACGCACCTCACCAATCACCGCCAGCCTGCGTGCGATTTCCGCCTTGAGCCAGATGGCGTCATGCCCAGGCACTACCAGGTGCAGGCCTTGCGGCATTCGCGATTGACTGCGCTTCGATCCTCGGCAGAGAATCACGCCGACGAGTCGAGGAGCCGCAGCATGTTGTTTAGTTTGCGCCATCGCGCCTGGCAGGTGGTCTTGGCCAGTGCACTCTGGCTGCCCTGCCATGCCGCCGATGTCGGTGGCTGGTACGCCGATCAGCAGAAGGCTGCTGCCGTCGCTGCGGCCAAGGCCGGCGACGAGGCCTGCCCGGAGGTCATCTCACGCGCCGCAGCCGACACGGCGGCACTCGCCGCCTACCGTGCGGCGCTGTGCTACCTGCAGGCCGACACCCCCGACGTGGTGGCTGCCAAGGCCTGGTTGACGCGCTCGGCCGACGCCGGCTTCATGCCGGCGCACCGTGTGTTGCGCACGCTCCTGATCGCCGAGGCCGGCGCGCACAGCGCCGCGCCGCATTGCCACGCCCTTGGCGAGGGCCAGCAGATCTGCCACGGCGGCACGCCACGACGGCCAGTCGCCGCGGCGAAGTGATTCATGCGCTGTGCCGTTTTTCCCCACAACAACCAGGAGATGAGAATGACGAGATTCAAGCTGGGTGCCACGCTAGTGATTGCCGCGCTCTTCGGCAGCGTGGCCTTTGCGCAGGACTGCTCCGACAAGAACTGGAAGGCCTGCAAGGGCAAGCCCTGGGTCATCGGCAACTCGATGGACACCCCCCTGGGCGACAAGTGGTGGCCGAACAAGCTGTGGGGTGCCAATGACGAGGCCGGCTCGACCAACTGGTACAAGAAGCCCGAAGTCGTGCAGCGCGCGCTGGCCGAGGCCAAGACCGGCAAGGTCTATCGGCTCGGACGCGAATACACGGCCAGCATGCCGACCTTCGGCGACCGCAAGTTCGTGTTGCGCATTCCGGGCGGTCCGACCGGTGGCCCCTTCGGTGCCAACATCCTGGTCTACAACGACGAGTTCCTGGCCACCGAGATCGGCCAGATCGGTACCCAGTTCGACGGCCTGGCGCACATCGGCATCGCCGTCAACGGCCCGGCCGACAAGAACGAGATTCGCTATTACAACGGCATCAGCCAGCTCCAGATGGAAGGCTCCACCGGGATGAAGCGGCTGGGCATCGAGAAGCTGCACCCGATCAACGCGCGCGGCATCCTGCTCGACATCGCCGGGTTGAAGGGTGTCGACGCGATGGAGGCGGGCTACGAGATCACGCTGGCCGATGTCAACGCAGCGCTCGAAAAGCAGGGCATGAAGGACTTCAAGTTCATGCCCGGTGACGGCGTGTTCTTCCGCACCGGCTGGGGCAAGCACTGGATCAAGGACAACGCCAAGTACAACGGCGGCGAGCCCGGCATCGGCATGGAGGTGGCCAAATGGCTGTCCGACGTGGTGCAGGCCGGCGTGGTCGGGGCCGACACCTGGGCCACCGAAGTCATCCCCAACAAGGAGCCGGGCTGCGCCTTCTGCGTGCACTCGCACCTGCTCACGCGCCATGGCATCGTGAACCAGGAGAACATGCACCTGGACGAGTTGGCGGCCGACAAGGCCTGGCGCTTCATGTACGTCTACAGCCCAGTACCGATCGTCGGCGCCACCGGTTCGATCGGCGCACCGCTGGCGATCCGCTGAGCGCCAAGCCCGCACAGGGCGGCTGCGATAGACGTTTAGGGGCCCACTCACCACGCGTGGGTGGCCCTCGCGTCCGGGCGATGGAGTGTCGCCCCCGCATTGCGGCGCCTGTTGTACGGCACCGTCGATCACGTCCGCCGGGCAGGTGGTCCTCAAGCTCAAGACAGACTGGCGCGACGGCACCACATCACCTGGTGATGTCGCCGCTGCAGTTCATGGAGCTGCGCATGGAACGGCCGACCGCTTTGCGGCAGCCAGACTCGCATACCCTACGGCAACGGAGGGTCGTCAAGAGCCGTTCCGCTTGCTACCCGAAAGCAGGCACCCAGGAGTGCCAAACTGCGCGTCGACAGTAGGCCTCGGTCGTGTGGGTACAGCCCATGGGGCGGGTGTTCGATGTCACCGCGGATGTCCGCTCGCTCGATAAGTACGGAACAGAACGGCGCACACACTAACGACGATAGTGCGCTGACAGCGCCGTCAGGTCCTACGTCGACGCATCCAATGAGCGCCGCAGCACGGCCGGCCCACGCCGCCAGGGCTGGACCACTAACCGCCAGCGTGTGCGTGGTTGTTCGCCGCCGCAGACGAAGGTCGGCGGCCACAGCGGCATCGCCTTCGGCGCACGCTAACGCGAGAGATTCGCTGACAAGCGCTTCAACCCATCCACCGTCTGCACACAAGCGCGCGCGGCTTCAGCGCCTTTGGCGACGAAGTGCTCAAAGAAGAAACGCCGGTGTTGTTCGTGCTCGTGGAATTCCTTGGGTGTGAGCACGCAGCTGATGACGGGCACGCCGCTGTCGAGCATCACGCGCATCAGGCCTTGGATCACGGCGTCGGACACGAACTCGTGGCGGTAGATGCCGCCGTCGACGACGAAGGCGCAGGCCACCACGGCAGCGTAGCGACCTGACTGTGCAAGTTGGCGTGCATGCAGTGGGATTTCGAAGGCGCCGGGCACCGTGAAGGTGTCGACGCGCTCGGGCAGCACGCCCAGGCGCTCGGCCTCGGCCATGAAACCTTCATGCCCGCGCTGCACGATTTCGGCATGCCACATGGCTTGCACGAAGGCGATGCGCCTAGGCGGCTCGGGCGTCGCCGCTGCGGCTGCGGTCGTACTGGTGTTGCTGGTGATCTGATTCATGGTCTTCCTTGAAGATGGCTTCCAGAATCAGGGCGCAAAGCGCACGCATGCGCGCAGCTGCGGCGTTAGCGAGTTTGCACCCGGCACGCCGCAACCCCACGAACACGCGCTCTCTTTCATCCGGACTGTGACCGTCGGCCCTGGAATCACACCAGGTCTGCTGACCCCGGCTTGGGTAAACAAGCCGAGCGCTCGCGGGCTTGTGGCGTGGCACTTTGCAGCACCCCACCCATCACCGCCGGTGGGGACTTTCACCCCGCCCTGAGAACGCTTTTGCGCCGGGCTTGCACCCAGCGCGCTTCGATGCTACTGCCCGGGCGGCGGCGGCGCTGTCACGTGCAAGACGCTCGGCACGTCCAGCGAGCGCATGCGTTGCTTCGCGCCGATGTGCAGGTGGTGGCGCATGCGCAGGCGCTCTTTCTGGAACTGGCGCGCGGCTTGCGCCATGGTCTTGGCATCAAGTGCTTGCGCCATGCCCGCAGCGGCTGGCTGCGAAAGGTTGGCGCGCCACGACTCGCCCGGCCGCAGGGGTATCGGCGCCGGCAACAGGTCGACCTCCGCCAGGTCGACCCAAGGTGCCAGCTGCTGCAACATCAACGCCGCACGCGGCTTGAGTGCGGGCTCGCCGATGCGACCGCGCTGACCCCAGCGCACGATGAGTGACGACGACGTGGAGGTCGGCGTGGACTTGTCGGTGATGGCAATGTCGCGCTGCATACCGAGGCGGCGGCTCATCATGAATTCTTCAAACGTCATGGCCGCGTCTTCGGTGCTGGCGGTGTAGGCGTAGTCGTCGCTGGCGACGTCGACGATGAAGAAGGCCGCCACCTGCTCGGGTGTGTAGGCCTTCTGTTCGGCGCTGGCCGCGACGCCGCGGTACTTCACCTGGGCCAGGCTGCGCATCACACTCGACGTGAGCGGGAAGTTGCGCTCCAGTGCGTCTGAGGCCAGCGCAGCCGCCGCAAAGCGCGGGTAGATGTTGGCCCAGGCGCTCAAGCGCGTGTTCAGCGCGCTGTACTCCGAAGGCGGCAGGAAGTCCAGCGCGTGGCCGAGCTCGTGGTACATCAGCCAGGCCGATTCATTGCGCACGTCTTCGTCACTGCGCGACACACGCGCGGCCGGGTCGTAGAAGGCGAAGATGCTCTTGTTGCCCTGCACGTAGCGCCACAAGTCGCTGTAGTTCAGCGTGGCGTCGAAGTCACTGCGGTAATCGGGCGCTTCGTTCACCGTGTCGCGCTCTTCGGGTGTGCGCCAGAAGTTGTCGCCATCGAGGTAGATCGCCCCGGTGGCAGCCCAGTAGAACGACGGCCGCACCTGCGTGCCCAACACAACGGCGGTGACGCTGGCGAGCATGCGGCGAAAGTCGCCCTGCGTGTCTTGCGTGCGCAAGAAAGCTTCAAAGTTGCGGCCCAGCCAGTCGTGCGAGACGAGCACGCGGTCCATGATTTGCTCGACCGTCGGTGTGGCGCCGCGTGTCTCCTGGCCCAGGAAGGGCAGCTGCGAGGTGGCGCACAGGTTGACGCCGGCGCCACCGCCCACTTGGCCGGCGTCGTACACGCAGCGAAGCAGCACCGACGCATAGCGGCCGGCGGGTTGAAAGGGGTAGACGCGCGAGACATGTTCACCCGCCCACAAGGCGTTGGCGTCGCTGGCGGGGGACTGGCGATAACGTTCAACCAGTACCCACACTTCGTCGGTGTCGGTCGCACCCCGCGCGGTACTCAGCGTGGCGCGCAGGCGGATCAGCGTGTCCTGGCCCACATCGGGCGCGTTGAAGAAGGCGACTTGCGGGTCTTTGGTGTCCAGCGGCACGTTGGGGCCGTCGATTTGGCTCCAGGTGATGGCGGCCACCGTGTCGCCATCCGCCAACACCGGCCATGCGCGCAGCGAGACCTTTCCGCCAGCGCGCACCGACTGGCTGGCGCGCAGCGTCAGGCTGGTGGCGGGCGTGGCCCCTTCGGCCTTGATGACCAGATTCTCGCTGCGCGTGCTGCCAGTGGCGTCGCGAAAACTAACGTTGAATGTGTACGTGGCCGCTTGCGTGGGCTCGAAACTGATGGTCTGCGTCTTGTCGGCCGGCAGCACCACGCTGGGGCCGCCGAGTTGCGTCCACACCGGGTTGCTAATGCTGCCCCCGCACGAGGCCACCGTGGCCGCTGCGTTCTGGCCCACGCGGGTGGTGGCGGTGGCCGCCACCGCGTAGCTCGCCTTGCCCTGACACAAGACCACGGCAAGTACGGGTGGCGGCTGCGTAGGCGTGGGCGTGATGAAGGCCGTGAGCGGCCCCACCAGCACCACGTCACTTCCAAACACCCCGCCCAGCAGGTAGACGTTGCCACCCTTCACGCCAAGGTAGATGCCCGTCTCGGCATAGAAGCGAAAGAGGTAGCCGTCAAAGCTGAGCGTGGGCTGGGGGCTCGGGAAGTACTGGGGGAAGCTGCGCTCGGCAAAGTCCAGCAGTTGCTTGGCGGCGTCGGCCACGTCCACTGGCGCAAGAGGCGCGGCGGCGCGTGGCGGCAAGGCGGCAACGCCAACGGGCTGGCCTGAGGCGAGTTGCTGCACGGCGCTGCGGAAAGCGCGCTCGGGCGTGGGGGCCAGCGGCGGCGCCACGTTGGGGCCGCCGTCGCAAGCGCTCAGTAGCAAGGTCGCCAACAGCCAGGCCCACAGATGCCGCATGCACACTCCCGTGGCCGTGGGGCCACGCTGGTTGTTGAGTCTGCGCAGGGCGACGTGTATGCGCAGGGTTGCTGCACATGCTAGCGGGTGTGGCGGGGTGTTGGTTTCGCTCCTTCCCCCTTCAAGGGGGAAGGTTGGGATGGGGGTTCGGTATTGGCGCCGCGCCGGCGTTCGACCCCCACCCCTGCCCTCCCCCTGCCAGGGGGAGGGAGCAAGACGCGGAATCGGACGCCCTACGGTTTTCGGCGCCTCAAGCAGCCCTGCGCCTTGACGCGACAGCCGCGCCCAGCAGGCCGAGCATGGCCAGCACCAGGCTGGCAGGCTCGGGCACAGTGGCGTCGAAGGTGATGACGCCGCTGACCGGGTCAAAGTGGAAGTCGCTGACGTTGTAGCGGTCTGATGTGGCGCTGAACTGGCTGCTGGCGAACCAGGTGCCCCAGGTCACGTTGTCCACGAATCGGGTCGAAAGTCCCGTCAACGTGCCGTCGCCGTTGTCGCGCGAACGCAGGAAGTTGTCGAGGTCCATACCACCGCTCGCCGCGAAGGCATTGGGGTCGGTGTCGCCGATGAAGTTGAAGCGCACCTCCATGCCTTGGAAGTCGAACGTCGAGTTTTCCGTGAGGATCAATTCGTCGATGTTGTAGCCACCCTGGCCGTTGGACTCCACATCCAGCAGCAGCAGCCCGCTGCCCGTGTTGATGCGGCCGTTGATGATCAGCCGGCCGGGTGATTCGCCGGGGCTGACCGTGCCATGTGCAATCACGTGGCCGTTGATGGTGCTGTTGTTGCCACCCAGAAAACCCAGCAGCCCGATCTCCAGCGTGCCGACGTTGACGGTGCTGTTGTTGACGATCATGGTGGCGATGCCGCCGGTCTCGACGCCTTGGCGGATGGCCAGGCCGATGTAGCCGGCGGTCAGCGTGGAGCTGCCGCTCATCGCCAGCAGGCCCACGCCGCCGGCTTCGCTGCCGACCACGATGTTGCGCCCCGCGACGCTGACCGTGCTGGCCCCGGCAATGCTGAGCACACCACTGCCATTGCGCCCGACGTTTAAGCCGTTGTCGGCGGCCGCGCCTGAGATCACCAGTGACGAGCCGCCCGTAAGTGACACGATGCCCGAGCCGCCTGCGGCAAACGAGTCGCCGCCGATGTTTAAGCCACCCGCCAGCGTGTTGCTTTGGATCGTGACCTGCGCGCCGTTGCTCAACGCCAGCGTGCCGCTGCCGCCGGTGCCACGGCCGATGGTGCCGCCCGCGCCCACCGCCGGGTTGGCACGCACGCCGCTGAACGCCAGCGTGGCGTTATCGACGTTCAGCGTGCCGGTGCCGTAGGCACCGACGACGATGCTGGTGGCCGCCACGCGGCCCTGGTCGAGCACGTTGAGCGTGCCGTTGCTGGCGGCGCCGCGGCCGACGTTGATGAGCGAGTCCATGCCAATGACGATGACCTCGGAACCCGCGCCGGTGACCGTAGCGGTGCCTTGCCTGCCACCCAAGGCGTTGTCGTAGCCGCCGATGTTCAGGCGCGTGCTGCGGCCGTCGGCCAGAGTGGAGATCGCATTGCCGGTCAAAAGCAGCTTGCCGCCGTTGCTAACGTTCAAAGTACCTGTGCTTCCGGCGCCGTAGCCCACCGCCACGAAGGGGTTGTAGTTGTCGGGCACCCCTGGCGCCAGGCCGAGCGAACTGGCGATCAGCTCGACGCGCGAGTTGGCACCGGTGATCGTCAGGCTGCCGGTGGAGCCGACGTCGCTGCCGATGTTGATACCAGGTCCATGCGTCGCCACTCGATCATCACCGCCGCCATCGGACAGCAGCCAGCGCCCGCCATTGCTCACCGTCACCTGCCCTTGGCCGCCCGCGCGTCCAATGGTGCCAAAGGCCCCGCCGTTGATGAGTGGCGATTGATTGATGCCGACGCCGACCTGGTTCAGCTGCGACCCTGCACCATCGATCAGCATCGTTCCACTGGTACCTGCGAAGCGCCCGACATTCAAGAAGAGGGTCGACGCTGTCGCACCCGCCAGCACATTGAACGTGCCCTGTGCCCCGGCACCAGTGCGGCCGACGGTGATTACGGTGTCAATGCCGACCAGATCGACGCTGGAGCCCGCACCCGTGACCGTCAACGTGCCCCTACCGCCGTTGCTGGCGATGTTGAGGAAATCGTTCGGGCCGGGCCCGCCCGTGCCGTCGATCAACAGCCTGCCTTGGTTACGGATGGTGACCGTGCCTTCGCCTCGCGCAAGGTTGCCAATCGTCATGCCGGCCGCCCGATCGCCCACGGCCCCAAGGCTGTTGCCCTTGACGAGCCAACGTGAGCCCACGCCGTCGACGACGACCGTGCCATTGGCACTCTCGCTACTGTTGCCGTTGGGGGTGGCGTTGTTGGACCCAACGATGACGCGCTCGGTCGTCAGTTTGCCGCCGCCCGTGACGTTGACGGAGGCATTCGTCGTGGCACCCGGTGTGCCGAAATTGAACCCGCTCGGTGGGTTGGTGAACACCGACGACTGGCCGATGGTGATGCCCAGCGTGCGCACCTCGGAGCCAACTCCGCTGAGGTTGAGCACCCCGGTGGAGCCTGCCGCGTTGCCAATGAATGTGCCGCAGCCGCTGGTGCAGGCCGTACTGGCCGCGTCAAGCACCGCGCCGCCGCTGACGGTCAGCGTGCCTATGCCCCAACCCCCCACGTCCATTCGCGTGCCGCTGGCGGCGACCAAGTTCGCAGTGGTGCCGGTGCCTGTCAGCACCACGCTGCCGACCGCCCCTGGGCCGAAATTGCCAATGGCCAGCTGGTTGGCCGTCAGTTGAGCGTTGGCCAAGGCCGAAAAACTGCCGACCGCCGAATTGCCCACGAGCAGGTTGAAGCCGGTCAAGTTGAGCGTCTGCACCGCCCCGTTGATTGGGAACTGGTTGGTTGGTGAGGTGCTGACCGCGCCGCTGAATGTGTAGAACTGCGCCAGCGCCGCCGGACTGCCAAGCAGCAGCATCGCGGCAACGACCACCGGCGCAAGGGCTCTGCGATGAAGGGTAAGGTGAACGTATGTCATAGCTGGCCTCCGCTTCTTGGTTTGTGTTTCCAGACGTAATCCATCATCGCCAATGCTTCCGGCCTTTGGAAGCTCCGGCCTCCACCAATGTGATGAGCCACCCCGCAGTCGCGGGGCGCGGATTACCCTGGTGTGGTAACGCGGCGCGCGCGCTCGTGCAGGCTCATCGCCGAGGCCACGGCCGCATGCCCATCGCCAAAGAGTGCGCGCAGCAACTGCCCAGCCCGCGCCGCAAGCTCGGCCGCTTCAGGCGCCGCCCCTTGCGCGAGGCGGATGCCGGCCAGGCTGATCAAGCCCCAGGCCGTCCACTCGTGCTCGGCCCCAAAGCTGGCCTCCCACGCCGCCAGCGTACTGCGCGCCAGCGGCTCGGCCTCGTCGTCACGGCTCAGGCCGTGCAGCACTTCGGCCAGGTGCCACATCGACAAGCCGATGTCGGGGTGCTCGGCGGGCAGGCTTGCTCGCTGCACGGCGAGCGCGCGGCGGATCAGCGGCTCGGCCTGCGCCAGCTCGCCCTGCTTGGCCAGCACCTCACCCAGAGCCGTCATGGCGAACGCGGTGTCTGGGTGCTCGGGGCCGTCACGGCGCTCGTGCACGGCCAGCACGCGCCGGCTCAAGACCTCGGCCTCGTCGAGCCGGCCGAGCTCGAGCGTCACCTTGGCCAGGTTGTCCAGCGTGCCCAGGCTGAGCGCATGCTCGGGGCCGAGTACACGCTGGCGGATGTCGAGCGCACGCTTGAAATAGGGCTCGGCGGCGGCCAGGTCGCCACGCCCCTGGTGGTAGCCACCCAGCACCGCAAGCGTGCGTGCGGTGTCGGCGTGCTCGGCGCCCAGCGCGGCTTCCTGAATGGCGAGCGCGCGGCGCAGCAAAGGCTCGGCTTGCGCGACGCTGCCTTGCACCAGGATGACCCGCGCCAGGTTGGTCAGCGCCTTGGCGGTCTGCGCGTCATCCGCGCCGAATTGCTGTTCGCAGACGTCCACCAGCTGCTGCGCCAGCGGGCGCAAGGTCTGCACCGCGTAGGCACCCAGGTAGTGTGAAAACTGGCCCTCGAACCAGACCACATAGGCCGGCGCGTCGGCCAGGCAACGGTGGTACTGGGCCTCGGCCAGGGCGCGGCAGGCGGTGGGGTCCACCGCCAGTGCGTTGGCCACTTCGGCACGCTGGGTCCAGAACTGGCCCACTCGCTCGTGCCCGCTGCGCTTGGGCGCTTTGAGCACGCCGTCGTAGGTGACCTGGTGCAGCAGGTTGTGCCCGAAGGTGTACTCGCGTGTGCCTTCGCCTTGCGTGTTAGCACCCGGTGCGTCGTGGCGCACGATGAGTTGTTTGCGCAAGAGTGCGGGTAAGACGTCAACCGCTGCGCGGTCGATGGCCGCCAGTGCCTGCTCCCAGAACACCTGGCCCACCACTGCCGCCTGCTGCAAGGCGCTGCGCTCAGGCGGCAGCAGCGCGTCCAGTCGCGCCTGCAGCACGCCGGCCAGGGTGGGCGGCACCTGGACGCCGAGCAGTTTGTCGCTGACGACGCGCCAGCCTTCGGGCTCGACCACGATGACACCGTCGTCGATGAACATCTTGACCAGCTCTTCCATGTAAAACGGGTTGCCCTCGGCGCCGCTGGTGACGAGCGCGCGCAGAGCCGCAGGCACCTCGGCCAATCGCGCCAGCAGGCTTTCGGCGAGAGCCTGGCTGAAGGCTTTGTCCAGCGGCGCGAGATGCAAGCGGGCTTGCGTGTCGCTTGCCGGCATCCAGTCGGCGTGTTGCTCGAAAAACGTCGGCCGCGTGAGCATCAGGCACAGCAGCGGCGTGTCGTGGTTGTGCTGCAACGCGTAGCGCATGAACGCCAGCGTGCCGGCGTCGGCCCAGTGCAGGTCGTCCAGCACCAGCACCACCACGGGCATGCTCTGGCCCAGGCGGCGCAGGCACAACGCCGTGGCCTCGAAGGCGCGCTGCGTGAAAGCTTGCTCGTCGCCCAGCAAGTCTTTGACGGCGCTGCTGGCCGAGAAGTCCAGGCCGATGAGGTGGCCCACCAGTTGCGCCGGGGCCTCGCCCTCCGCGATGAACAAAGGCGCCAGGCCCGCGACGAGCTTTTGGCGGGCTTCGGCGGCGGAATCGTCGGGCCCGATCTGGAGCTGGCGCGCCAGCATGTCACGCAGCAAGCCATAGGGCTGAACCGCGCTGCGCGGGTGCGC
>JANOJR010000292.1:0-25353 GCA_031418855.1 Rubrivivax sp. | reverse complement strand
CATGAACAACCGTCGCACATCCTCTACGGGTGGCAACCAAGTGCTCCGTCGCGTTCCCCGTCCGGCAACGGGTACACATTGAATCTGTAATTGCAGAGGAATGCGTTTTGCCTATTGACAGAGAGAAGCCATATCAACGTTCGGCCTGTACGGTGAAGCCTTGCCGCCGCAAAACGGCGCGCCGCTGCGCCTGGTGGTGCCGTGGAAGTACGGCTTCAAGTCGGGCAAGTCCATCGTGCGCATGCGCTTCGTTGAGAAACAGCCGCGCACGAGCTGGAACGAAGCGGCGCGCGCCGAGTACGGCTTTTATTCCAACGTCAACCCCGACGTCGACCACCCGCGCTGGAGCCAGGCCAGCGAGCGGCGCATCGGCGAAGACGGCTTGCTCGCCAAGAAGCGCGCGACGCTGATGTTCAACGGCTACGCTGCGCAAGTCGCGCAGCTCTACGCTGGCATGGACCTGCACCGCCAGTTTTGAGAGCGCCCGCGTCACGCTGGAACCGGTGGCTGCTGGCGCCGCCGGTCAAGCCCGCGCTCTTCGTGGTCTCGTGCTTGCCGTTGGCCAGTCTGGTCTTCGGCGCCCTGGCCGAGCGCCTGGGCGCCAACCCGGCCGAAGCCCTGATGCGCAGCACCGGCGACTGGACGCTGCGCTTTCTATGGCTCACGCTGGCGGTCACGCCGCTGCGCGAATTCAGCGGCTGGCATGCACTGGCACGCTGGCGGCGCATGCTGGGCCTGTTCACCTTCTTCTATGCCTGCCTGCACTTCCTGTGTTTTGCCTGGCTGGACATGGGCTTTGATGTCGGCGCGATGCTGCGCGACATCACCAAGCGCCCCTTTATCCTGGTTGGCAGCGCGGCCTTGTTGACCTTGCTGCCGCTGGCCGCGACCTCGTTCAACCGCGCCGCCAAGGCGCTGGGCGCGGCGCGATGGCGGGCGCTGCATCGGCTGGTGTACGTCACCGCGCTCTTGGCCTTGCTGCACTTCTTTTGGATGCGCGCGGGCAAGAACGACTTTGCCGAAGTCGCTGTGTACGGCCTGATCCTCGTCGGCCTGCTGGGCTGGCGGGTGATGCGGCGGCTGCGCCGGCGCGCTTGAGGCAGACTGCGCCGCCATGAGACTCTGGCCTGCGGCCGTGCGCATCGCTCTAGCCGCCCTGCTGCTGCTTACGGCTGCGGCCGTGCTGGCGCTTTGGCTGGCCCTGGAGCCCGCGCCGCGGGTCACGCCGCCTGCAGCGGTGGCTGTCGCCGATGTCGAGCGTGCTTTGAACCTCTTCAAGCGCCACGACCCGCAGCGCCAACGTGCCGGTGTGGTGCGTCTGCTGGCGGTGTGCGAGGCCGAGCTCAACCTGGTCTTGAACCATCTCGGTGGGCGCTGGGCGGGCCTGGCCGCGCGTGCCACCGTGCAGCAAGGCAGCGCCACCGTGCACGCCAGCCTGCCGCTGCGCCGCAGCGGCCATTGGCTCAATGTCGAGGTGCGCTTGTCGCAGTCGCAGGGCCTGCCCGAGGTCCGCCAGCTGCGCATTGGCCGCCTGCCGCTGCCGGCCTGGTGCGCGGGCCCGCTGTTCGGCTGGGCGCTTGAACAGGGCCGGCGCGGCACCGAGGTGCAGATCGCGCGCGATGTCATGCGCCATGTCGACCTGCGGCCGGGCCGGCTGTTCGTGTTCTATGCCTGGCAGGACGACACCTCGCAGCGCATGTTGACGGCGCTGGTTCCTGCCGACGAGCAGCAGCGCCTGAAGTTCTATTCGCAGCAGCTGGTCGAGATCGTGGCGCGTGAACCCCGCAGCGACGTGGTGTCGCTGGCGCGGCTGCTGCCGCCGCTCTTCGCGATGGCGCGCCAGCGCACTGCGGCGGGCTCTGATGCCGCACTCGAAAACCGCGCGGCGATCTTGACGCTGGCCTTCTACGCCAACCGCCAAGGCCTGGGTGTCATCGTGCCGGCGGCGCGCCACTGGCCGCGCCCGCAGCCGCGCACGGTCACCCTGGCCGGCCGCAGCGATACGCCACTGCATTACCTCATCTCGGCCGCACTGGCCGCCGAGTCGGGCAGCCCCTTGGCCGACGCCGTGGGCTTGTACAAAGAGCTCAGCGACGCGCAAGGTGGCAGCGGCTTCAGCTTCAATGACCTTGCCGCCGACAGGGCCGGCACGCGCTTTGGTGAGCGCGCGGTGCGCGAGGCCACACGACTACAAACGAAGCTGGCGGCGGGGGTTGTGGAGCGCGACCTGCTGCCCGACTTGTCGGACCTGCCCGAGGGCTTGTCGGCAACGGCCTTTCAACAGCGCTTCGGCGTTGTCGGCAGCGCGGCCTACCAGGCGGTGGTGACCGACATCGAAGCACGCCTGAACGCCACGCCCGCTCTGCGCTGAACGGCCGCATTTCGGGTTTGCGCCTGGTCACCAAAAGGTCATGAAAACCCTGGACCAAGCAGCTTGCCAGCCTTCCCCATCAGGTGCACACTGGGTCGCAGCTAAGGGCCCCTATGCCCCCTGCGCCAATCCCCCCACCCCTTGACAAGGAGGTTCTGATGAACTTGACAATCAGCGGTCACCATCTTGAAGTGACGCCCGCGTTACGAGAGTATGTACTTACAAAACTAGACCGCGTGACGCGCCATTTCGACCAGGTCGTTGATGTCAATGTGCTACTAACGGTGGACAACATGAAGGAAAAAGACCGACGGCAGCGCGCCGAGGTGACCCTGCATGTCAAAGGCCGCGACATCTTCGTCGAGCAAGCACATGAAGACCTGTATGCCGCTATCGACCAACTGATGGACAAACTCGATCGCCAGGTCATGCGCCACAAAGATCGGCTGCAAAACCACCATCACGAATCACCCAAGCGCGCCGCCGTTGGCCTGAGCTGAACGGCGCACGCTTGCGAAATCGAGCGGCCCTTGGTGGCCGCTTTTTCACGCGCCGGTCCCGGCTGTTGGTGCGGCGCCGCAAAAGCGGCCCTTTGCAGCCCTTTGCAGCCCTTTGGTGAGCCATCTCCAGAGCGATTCGGCAGCACCCGTTGCTATGATGCGCGGCTCTGTCACAAGGCCCAGGCGATGTTCTCGCCGGGCTCGCGGAATCCGCTCCCATGAACCGTCTCGCCGCCATCCTTCCTGCCAGCAACGTGCTGGTGAACGTAGAAGCGACCAGCAAGAAGCGCGTGTTTGAGCATGCCGGCATGCTCTTCGAAAACCTGCACCAGGTCGCGCGCGGCACCGTCACCGACAACCTCTTTGCGCGCGAGCGCCTAGGCTCCACCGGCCTGGGCCACGCGGTGGCGATTCCTCACGGCCGAATTAAAGGCCTGAAGAATCCGCTCGCGGCGGTGCTGCGTGTGCAGCAACCGATTCCGTTTGACGCGCCCGACGAGCTGCCGGTGTCGCTGCTGATATTCCTGCTGGTGCCCGAGGCGGCCACGCAGCGCCATCTGGAGATCCTTTCAGAGATCGCCGAAATGCTGTCTGACCGCGAACTGCGCGAGAGGCTGCAAAGCGAGAACGACGTCAAGGTCGTGCACCAGCTGATCGTCGGCTGGGAGCCGATGAAGTCGGTGGCTTGAGCGTGAACCTGCGCGGCTTGCCGACACCGGCCGCGCAGCTTCGAGTGCTATGAAACCCACCTCCATCAGCGCCGAGGCCTTGTTCGAAGCGCATCGCGAGAGCCTGCGCTGGGAGTGGATTGCCGGCCACGCCCACCCTGAGCGCCGCTTTGACGACGACGCCGTGCGCGATGCGCGCTCGGCCGCCGACCTGGTCGGCTATCTCAACTACATCCACCCCTACCGCGTGCAGATCGTGGGCCGGCGCGAGACGGCCTACCTGCTGGCCTCGTCGCCCGAAGACCAGGAGCGGCGCATCTCGCGCATCGTCACGCTGGAGCCGCCGGTGGTCATCGTCGCCGACGGCCAGGCGCCCCAAGAGCGCATGGTGGCGATGTGTGACCGTGCGGACATCCCCCTCTTCGTCACCGCCGAGTCGGCCGGCCACGTCATCGACGTCATGCGCGGCGCGCTGGCGCAGCACTTCGCCGAGCGCACCACGCGCCACGGCGTCTTCATGGACATCCTGGGCCTGGGTGTGCTGCTCACCGGCGAGTCCAGCCTGGGCAAAAGTGAGCTCGGGCTGGAGCTCATTTCACGCGGCCACGGCCTGGTGGCCGACGACGCGGTGGACCTCTACCGCGTCTCGCAAACCTCGCTCGAAGGCCGCTGTCCCGATCTCTTGATGAACCTGCTGGAAGTTCGCGGCATCGGCCTGCTCGACATCAAGGCCATCTTTGGCGAGACGGCCGTGCGGCGCAAGATGCGCTTGAAGCTCATCGTGCACCTGGTGCGCAAAGAGACGATGGAGCGCGAGTACGAGCGCCTGCCCTACGAGCCGCTGTACGAAGAAATTCTGGACCTACCGGTGCGCAAGGTCGTCATCGCCGTGGACGCCGGGCGTAACTTGGCGGTGCTGGTCGAAGCAGCGGTGCGCAACAGCATCCTGCAGCTGCGTGGCATCGACACGTACCAGGAATTCATCGAGCGCCACCAGCGCGCGATGGAAAAGCAGTCGCCCAACAGCTGACGACGGCTGCCGCTACGACTTGTGGCGGTGCACGCAGTCAAGCTTGGTACAGGTGGCATACAGCGCCAGCGAATGCTCTTGCAGCGCGAAGCCGCGTGTCTCGGCCACCGAGCGCTGGCGCGCTTCGATTTCGGCGTCGAAAAACTCTTCAACGCGGCCGCAGCTCAGGCACACCAGATGGTCATGGTGCTGGCCTTCGTTGAGCTCGAACACCGACTTGCCCGACTCGAAGTTGCTGCGTGTCAGCAAGCCGGCTTGCTCGAACTGCATGAGCACGCGGTAGACGGTGGCCAGGCCGATGTCGGCGTCTTCCAGCAGCAAGGCCTTGTAGACGTCTTCGGCCGTCATGTGGCGGCGCGTGCTGCGCTGGAAGATTTCCAGGATCTTGATGCGTGGCAGCGTCGCTTTGAGCCCGCTGCTCTTGAGCTCTTCGACATGCGTCATGACGCGCTCCATGAGGGGTGGCTGGGCCACCTAGAATGCGCCGGATCATAGCCAGCGGCGCCTCACCCCTCGGGGCCAAGCCCGCACCGCAACGCACCCACACCCATGCATCGCACCCTGTTTATTTCACTCGGCCTGGCCGTCAGTGCCTTGACACTCACCGGCTGCGGCACACGCATGCCCTCGGCCGACGACTTCTTCGGCCTCGTCACGCCCTACCGCATCGACATCGTGCAAGGCAACGTCGTCACCAAGGAGCAGCTGGCGCAGGTCAAGCCGGGGCTGTCGCGCAGCCAGGTGCGTGACGTGCTGGGCTCGCCGATGTTGACGGACATCTTCCACGCCAACCGCTGGGACTACGTCTTCAGCATCCGCCGCCCCGGCACCGAGCCGCAGCGGCGCAGCGTCATCGTGCGTTTTGAAGGCGACGTGGTGAAGACCGTGGAAGCGCCCGAACTGCCGAGCGAACGCGAATTCGTGGCCTCGATTGCCAAGCCCAGCACGGCCAAAGTGCCGACGCTGGAGCTCAGCGAGGCCGAGCGCAACGCCTTGCCGGTGCCGCCCGCGCGCGCCGAGCCGGTGCCCGAGCCGGTGGGCGCCGTGCGCGCTTATCCGCCGCTGGAACCCAACAGCTGAGCCGCGAGAACCCACAAGTGAGCCAAGTTCGCGTGGCGGTGGCCGGCGCCTCGGGCCGCATGGGGCGCATGCTCATCGAGGCGGTGCTCGGCAACCCGGCGTTCACGCTCAGCGGCGCGCTCGACATCGCCGGCAGCCCCGCACTCGGCCATGACGCTGCAGCTTTCCTCGGCCGCCCCTGCGGCGTCAACATCACCGCCGACACGGCACAAGGCCTGCACGGCGCGCAGGTATTGATCGACTTCACGCGCCCCGAAGGCACGCTGGCCCATTTGGACGCCTGCGCGCGCCTGGGTGTCGCCACTGTGATTGGCACGACCGGCTTTGATAACACCCAAAAGGCGCGCATTGCCGAGCACGCGCGCAAGCTGCCGATCGTGATGGCCGCGAACATGGCCGTGGGCGTGAACGTGATGCTCGGCCTCTTGGCCCAGGCCGCGCGCTCGCTGAGCGACGGCTGGGACATCGAGATCATCGAGACCCATCACCGCTATAAGGTCGACGCACCCAGCGGCACCGCGCTGGCCATGGGCGAGGCCATCGCACAGGCGCAGGGCCGCGCGCTTGCCGACTGCGCGGTCTACGCACGTGAAGGCCACACGGGTGAACGAGCGGCAGGCGCAATAGGCTTTGCGGCCGTGCGCGGCGGCGACATCGTCGGCGACCACACCGTGCTCTTCGCCGGCAGCGGTGAGCGCATCGAAATCACGCACCGTGCGAGCAGCCGCTCGAATTACGCCGCAGGCAGCCTGCGCGCCGCCGCATTCGTGGCCGACCGCGCGCCGGGCTTGTATGGCATGGACGACGTGCTGGGGCTCAAAGCATGAGTGGTCTGCAACACTTCTGGAACCAAAGTGACACGGTCGGCCGCGCGGTGGCCTTGTTGCTGTTGGCGATGTCGGTTTCGGCCTGGGTCGTGATTCTTTGGAAGAGCTGGGTGCTGCGCCGCGCCGCCGCAGACATCGCGCGCGCCGTGCCGGCGTTTTGGGACGCCGCCTCAACGGCAGACGCGCACCAGCGCCTGGGCGCACTTGACCGCGAACGTGTGCTGCTGCCGCTGCTTGACGCCGTGGCGGTGCGCACCACCGCCGGCACGCTGGAAACCAGCGGCCAGCTGGCCTCGCAGCTGACACGCCGGCTGCGCGACGCGCTGCACCGCGGCCTGGCGCACTTGCAGTTCGGCCAGGTGCTGCTGGCCTCGGTGGGCAGCACAGCCCCTTTCGTCGGGCTCTTTGGCACGGTTTGGGGCATTTACCACGCGCTGGTTGGCATCGCCGCGTCGGGCTCGATCTCGATCGAAAAGGTCTCGGGCCCGATCGGTGAAGCGCTCATCATGACCGCCGCCGGCATCGCCGTGGCCGTGCCTGCGGTGCTGGCCTACAACATCTTCGGCAAGAAGGTGGCGGCCTGCGAGGCCGAGCTCGAAGGCTTTGCGCACGACCTGCGCGAGATGGCGCTGGATAGTCAGCGCTAAAGTCAAGGCTAACGCCCATTCTGCACGCACACCATGGCTTTTGGCAGACTCGAACGCAACCCCGGCGCGATGCCGATGAGTGAGATCAACATGACGCCGCTCATCGACGTCATGCTCGTGCTACTGGTGATCTTCATCATCACCGCGCCTTTGATGACCTCGAGCCTGAAGCTCGACCTGCCCAAAACCGAAGGCGCGCGGCCGAGTGACGCGCCGGCGTTCATCGCACTTGCGGTCGACGCCCAGGGCCGCTTTTTCGTGGGTGACGAGCTGGTGGACAAGCCCCAGCTGGCGCAGCGCGTGCGCGACGCCGCCGCGCGTGACGCGCAGACCGAAGTGCAGCTGCGTGCCGACCAACAAGTGCCCTACGGCCGCGTGGCCGAGTTGATCGGCCTCTTGCAAGAGGCAGGCTTGACGCGCATTGGCTTCGTGACGGAAGCGCCGCCAAAGTAGCTCCCTACAATTCGGCGCATGAACGAGAAATACGCCCCCGCCGAAGTCGAAGCCGCCGCCCAAGCCCACTGGGCCGCCATGGGTGCGCAGCGCATCACTGAAGACACGAGCCGCCCCAAGTTCTACGCCTGCTCGATGCTGCCCTACCCCAGCGGCAAGCTGCACATGGGGCATGTGCGCAACTACACCATCAACGACATGATGGCGCGCTACCTGCGCATGAAGGGCTTCAACGTCTTGATGCCGATGGGCTGGGATGCCTTTGGCCTGCCAGCGGAAAACGCGGCCATGGACAACAAGGTGCCGCCCGCCGCCTGGACGCGCGCCAACATCGCCGACATGAAGTCGCAGATGCAGCCGCTCGGGCTGTCCTTCGACTGGCAACGTGAAGTCGCCACCTGCGACCCCCGCTACTACAAATGGAACCAGTGGTTCTTTTTGAAGATGCTGGAAAAGGGCATCGCCTACCGCAAGACGCAAATCGTCAACTGGGATCCGGTCGACCAGACCGTGCTGGCTAACGAGCAAGTTGAGGATGGCAAGGGCTGGCGCAGCGGCGCCGTGGTGGAGAAGCGCGAGATCCCCGGCTACTACCTGGCCATCACGCAGTACGCCGACGAGTTGCTCGCGGGTGTGACCGACACCACGCACCGCGACTACCTTGAAGGCTGGCCCGAGCGCGTGCGCTTGATGCAAGCGCATTGGATCGGCCGCAGCGAAGGCGTGCGCTTCGCCTTCAAGCATGACGTGCGCGACGCCAGCGGCGCGCTGATTCAAGACGGCCGCATGTATGTCTTCACGACACGCGCCGACACGCTCATGGGCGTGACCTTCTGTGCCGTCGCGCCCGAGCACCCACTGGCCACGCATGCCGCCGCCAGCCAACCCGAACTTGCCGCCTTCATCGAGATGTGCAAAAAGGGCGGCACCACCGAGGCCGAACTGGCATTGCGCGAAAAGGAAGGCCGGCCCACGGGCTTGACCGTGACGCATCCACTCACCGAGGAAGCGCTGCCGGTGTGGGTCGGCAACTACGTCTTGATGGGCTACGGCGACGGCGCTGTGATGGGCGTGCCAGCCCACGACGAGCGCGACTTCAGCTTCGCGCTGAAGTACGCGCTGCCCATCACGCAGGTCGTGCATATCGACGGCGAACATTTCGACTATCACCGCTGGCAAGACTGGTACGCCGACAAGGCGCGCGGCGTGACCGTCAACTCGGGCAACTACAGCGGCCTGAGCCACAAGCTCGCGGTCGACGCCATCGCGGCGGCGCTGCACGCGCAGGGCCTGGGCGAGAAGAAGGTGACCTGGCGCCTGCGCGACTGGGGCATCAGCCGCCAGCGCTACTGGGGCACGCCCATCCCGATCATTCATTGCGCGGATTGCGGCGCCGTGCCGGTGCCCGAAAGTGACCTGCCCGTGCTGCTGCCCACAGACCTGATGCCCGACGGCAGCGGCAACCCGTTGAATAAGTGTGCGGCCTTCCTCAATGTGGCTTGCCCGAGCTGTGGCAAGCCGGGGCGGCGCGAGACTGACACGATGGACACCTTCGTCGATTCGGCCTGGTACTTCATGCGCTACTGCTGCCCCGACAGCAGCGACGCCATGATCGACGCGCGCGTGGACTACTGGATGCCGATGGACCAGTACATCGGCGGCATCGAACACGCTGTGCTGCACTTGCTCTACGCGCGCTTTTGGACCAAGGCCATGCGCGACCTCGGGCTCATCAAATTCGGCGAGCCCTTCACGCGATTGTTCACGCAAGGCATGCTGCTCAACGAGTCGTACTACCGTGAAGACGCAGGCCAGAAGCGGCGCTGGTTTTATCCCGCCGAGGTCGACGTCCGCTTTGACGACAAAGGCCACCCGGTGGGCGCCGTGGCCAAAGAAGACGGCTTGCCGGTGCTGCTGGGCGGCATCGAGAAGATGTCCAAGAGCAAGAACAACGTGGTCGAGCCGCGCGCCATCATCGCGCGCTTTGGGGCTGACACCGCGCGCGTCTTCACCATGTTCGCCGGCCCACCCGACCAGAGCGCGGCATGGTCCGATTCCGGCGCCGAGGGCTCGTTTCGTTTCCTGCGTCGCGTCTGGAATTTCGGCGCCAAACATGGCGCGCACATCACGGCGGCCAGCGCCGTCAAAGCGCCATTGAGCAGCGCGGCTGCGGCCCTGCGCCGCGAGCTGCACTTGCTGCTGCGTCAGGTCAGCCACGACTACGAACGGCTGCAATACAACACGGTGGTCTCGGGTGCCATGAAGATGCTCAACGCCATGGAAGGCGCAGTGCTCGCTGACTCAGCAAGCGACGACGCCGTGCTGCGTGAGGGCATGGACATCCTGCTGCGCACGCTCTACCCGGCAGCGCCGCACCTGAGCCACGGCCTGTGGTGCGAGCTGGGCTTTGGCAAGAGCCTGGGTGAGCTCGTTGACGCGCCCTGGCCCGAGGTCGACGAAGCCGCGCTCGTGCAAGATCACATCGAGCTCGTGCTGCAAGTCAACGGCAAGCTGCGCGGTGCGCTCACTGTGCCGGCCATGGCCGAGCGCGCGGAGATTGAAGCGGCAGCACTGGCACATGCCGAGGTGATTCGTTTCTCCGAAGGACGCAGCGCCAAAAAAATCGTGGTCGTGCCGGGCAGGTTGGTCAATGTCGTCGTCTAAGCGCCGCCATCTTCTGCTGGTCGGCGCCGGCGCCGCGCTGCTGGCGGGATGCGGTTTTCAGCTGCGCCAGCCGCCCAGGCTGCCCTTTCGCAGCATCGCGCTGACCGGCTTCGCGCCGCGCTCGCCGCTGGCCGAAGAGCTCAAACGCGCGCTGGCGACGCAGCTGCGCGTGATGGACGTGCCCGCCGACGAGCGCACCAGCGCCGACGTGGTGCTGCACGCGCTGGCCGATACGCGCGAGCGCAGCGTCGTGGCGCAGACGTCCTCCGCCCAGGTGCGTGACGTGCAGCTGCGCGTGAAGCTGCACTTTCGCGCGCACACGCCGGCCGGGCGCGAGCTGCTGGCGCCGTCGATCCTGCTCTTGGCGCGCGACATGAGCTTTAACGAAACAGCGTCGCTGGCCAAAGCGCAAGAAGAAGGCGAGCTCTACCGCGAGATGCAAAGCGACGTGGTGGCGCAGGTGGTGCGCCGGCTGGCGTCCATCAAGCTAACGCCGTAAGCACACGCATGCAGATTCGCCCCGAGCAGCTTGACGCCCACCTGGCGCGCGGGCTCAAACCGCTGTACACGGTGTATGGCGACGAGCCGCTCTTGGCGCAAGAAGCGGCCGACACGATTCGCGCTGCGGCGCGCGCGGCGGGCTACGCCGAGCGAAAGGTCTTTAACGTCGCTGGCGCGCACTTCGACTGGAGCGGCGTGCAAGGTGCCGCCATGGCCATGAGTCTCTTTGCAGATCGCCAACTCATCGAAATTCGCATCCCCAGCGGCAAGCCTGGCAAAGACGGCTCCGAGGCTTTGCAGCGTTATTGCGAGCAGCTCAGCGACGATGTCTTGACGCTGGTGCAGCTGCCCCGGCTTGACGGCCAGCAGCTCAAAGGCGCCTGGTTCAACGCGCTCGACGCTGGCGGCATCTCGGTGCGCGTGGAGCCCATCGCGCGCGGCGCACTGCCGGCGTGGATTGCCCAGCGCCTTGCACGCCAGCAGCAGCGGGTGATGGCCGGCGAGATGGGCCAACGCACGCTGGCGTTTTTTGCCGACCGCGTGGAAGGCAATTTGCTCGCGGCGCATCAAGAGCTGCAAAAACTCGCCCTGCTCTACCCCGAGGGTGAGCTCGGTTTCGACGAGGTCGAAGCCGCCGTGCTCAACGTGGCGCGCTACGACGTTTTCAAGCTCGGTGAAGCCGTGCTCGCCGGGCAAACGGCACGCGCGCTGCGCATGCTTGACGGCCTGCGCGCCGAAGGCGAAGCGCCGGTGCTGGTGCATTGGACCTTAGCCGAGGACATCCGCGCGCTACGCCGTGTGCGCGAAGCACTCGACGCCGGCCGCCCGCTGCCGCTGGCCCTGCGCGAAGCGCGCGCCTGGGGCGCCAAAGAGCGGCTCATCGAGCGCGCCGTACCGCTCTTGAGCAGCCACCAGCTCGACCACCTGGTCGACGCCGCAAGCATCTGCGACGGCCTCGTCAAAGGCCTGCGCCACCTCGAGTGGCCGCCCGAGCCTTGGGCCGGCCTGCGCCGCCTGGCCTTGATGACCATCGAAGCGTTGACACCTGCGCCGCGTGCTGGGCGGGCGCTGAAGCTGGTCTTGCGCGCCTAAGGTGCCGCGATCAATACCCGCGCTGCCGGTCGACGAGGTGCGCCAAAGGCTGGCCGTCACGAAACGCGCGCAGGTTGCGTGCCACCACCGCAGCGGCGCTGCGCTCGTCGGTCAAGGCCGCCGCGTGCGGCAGCAGGGTGACGGCGGGGTGCTGCCAAAAGCGGTGGCCCAGCGCCAGCGGCTCGGCGTGAAACACATCGAGCATGGCATGGCGCAGATGGCCGCTGTCCAGAGCGTGCAGCAAGTCGTCGTCAACGACATGCGCGCCGCGTGCGAGGTTGACGACGGCGGCACCTGCCGGCATGACTGCAAAGAAGCGCAGACTCAGCAGTCCGCGTGTGTTGGGCGTTAGCGGCAACAGGTTGATGACGATCTCAGCCTGGTGCAACCGCGGCCACAGCGCCGCGTCACCGGCGTGCACGGCCACGCCCTCGATGGCCGCGCCCTCGCGCAGCCGCCAGCCTTGTACTGCGTAGCCCTGCTGCTGAAGGCAGCGCGCCACCGCGCGGCCCATCTCACCCAGGCCCAGCACCAGCACACGCACCTCGTCGGCGCGGCGCTGCGCATGCGCTCGCCATACGCCTTCACGCTGACGCTGTTGGTAGTCGAAGAAGCCGCGGTGCAGGGACAGCGTGGCCCACAACGCAGTCTCGACCATGGCCGCCGTCATCGCAGGGTCGACCATGCGCGCGATGGGCACGTGCGTGGGCACGCTGGCATCCGCCAACAAGCGGTCGACGCCCGCCCACAGCGACTGCACGAATTCGAGCTGCGGCCACTCGGCCAAGGCGCCGGGCGGCGGGTTGGCGACGACGGCCACGCGGGGCATCGCGCTCTGTTGCCGCGCGGTCTGGGCATCCAGCCAATCGGCTTCGGGCATGGCGGCCGACAACGCGACACGCCACGCGGTGAGCTCATGCGCAGGCATCTGCCCCATCAGCAAGACCTTCACGCGCTGCACACCGCCGCCACGAGCGCCGTCAGCGCCGCACGCACCGTGGCTTCGCGCACCTGCGTGCGGTCCCCCGGCCAAACGTCGCAACGCGCACTCACGCGGTCACGCGTGGCCACCGCCAGCCACACGGTGCCCACCGGCTTGCCCGGCACCGCGCCACCGGGCCCGGCAATGCCGGTGACGGCGACGGCTAACTGCGCAGATGAACGGTGCAGCGCGCCTTGCGCCATGGCACGCACCACCGCTTCGCTGACGGCGCCGTGGGCGGTGATGAGCGCTGCGCTCACGCCCAGCAGCTCGGTCTTGGCCTCGTTGCTATAGCTCACGAAGCCACGCTCGAACCAGTCGCTGGAGCCGGCGACTGACGTGCAGGCGGCTGCAATCAGTCCTCCCGTGCAGCTCTCGGCGCTCGCCATTCGCCAGCGGCGTGCGCGCAGCGCGTCGCCGAGCGTCAGCACTTGGGCTTGCAATGTCACCAGGTCCACCAGGTTCTCCACAGTGCGAGTACAAACAGCGTTAGTGCGGCCGCCACCAGGTCGTCAGCCAGGATACCCAGCCCCTGGCGCCAACCGATCGTTTCACCCGCGCGCAGCTTGAAGTGACGGTCGGCCCAGCCCACCGGGCCGGGCTTGGCGGCGTCGAAGAAGCGAAAGAGCAAGAAGGCCATGAACTGCGTCCACAGCCCTGCGGGCATGAGCAGCCACAGCACGATCCAGAAGGCCAGCACCTCGTCCCAGACGATGGCGCCGGGGTCGGCCACGCCCAGGTGTTGCGCCGTGCGGGTGCAGGCCCAGGCACCGACCAACGCGCTGCCCGCAATGACCAGCGCCCAGCCTTGCGTGCTTAGCCAATGGTCGAGCACCAGGTAAGCGGCCCAGGCCCACAGCGTGCCGACGGTGCCCGGCGCCACGGGCGACAAGCCGCTGCCAAAACCCAGGGCGATCCAGCGTGCCAGATGGCCGCGCATGAAGGCCGAGCTGGCGCGGCGCGGCGCGCTGTTGACAGGGATGTCGGCCGCGCTCATGCGAAGTGGTCGAAGCCGCGCGGCGTCAACGCTAGTGGCTGACCCGCTGCATCGACAAAGCTCAACGCGTTGCCCGCCACGATGTGCCCGCAGCGCGTGACGGCAACGCCGCAGCGCGCGCCTGCACCGCGCACAGCGGCATGCTGGCCGGCCGGCGCAGTGAAAAGCAGCTCGTAGTCGTCGCCGCCTTCCAGCACGCAAAGCCGTTGCAGCGCGGTCGGCTGCGAGGCGAGCACAGCGCTGCGCGGCAAGGCGTCGACCTCGACTACCGCGCCCACGCCGGAGCGCCGCAAGACATGATTGAGGTCGCCGGCCAGGCCGTCGCTCAAGTCGATGGCGCTGCTGGCGATGCCACGCAGCGCCACGCCCAGCGCCACGCGCGGCTGGGGCAACTCCATCGCGCGGCGCACGCTGGTGAAGCCCGTCGCGTCGAGCGTTAGCCGGCCACGAAAGACTTCCAGCGCCAGGCGCGCGTCGCCAAGCTGGCCGCTGACCCAGAGCTCGTCGCCCACCCGCGCACCACTGCGCAATAAGGCTTGAGACGTGGGCACTTGACCGAACACCGTGATGCAGATGTTGAGCGGCCCGGCGGTGGTGTCGCCGCCCACGAGTTCGATCTCGTGCGCGTCGGCCAGGGCCAAGAGTCCACTGGTGAAGGCCGCGACAAACGCTTCGTCGATGCGTGGCAGCGACCACGCCAGCATGAACGCCAAGGGCTGCGCGCCGCAGGCCGCGAGGTCGCTCAAGTTCACCGCCAGCGCCTTGTGGCCCAAGTGCTGCGGCGGTACGGTGGGCAGGAAGTGGCGGCCTTCGACGAGCATGTCGCTTGACACCGCGAGCTGCATGCCTGGCGCGACGTTGAGCAAGGCGCAATCGTCACCCACGCCAAGTGCGGCGCGGCGTACGGGGCGCGTGAAGTAGCGCGCGATGAGGTCGAACTCACCCACGATCAGTCATCACCTTGGTGGGGGCCGCTTTGCCCGCCACCACCACCGCCGCGCAGCAAGTTGCTCAGCTCCACCGCCGACTTGACGTTCATCTTGTCAAAGACGCGCGAGCGGTGCACTTCCACCGTGCGCACGCTGATGGCCAGCGCGTCGGCGATGAGCTTGTTGGGCCGGCCTTCGATGACGAGCTGCATGACCTCGCGCTCGCGATCGGTGAGATCGGCCAGCGCGCGCGCGTTGTGCGCCAGCTGCTTGCGCTGCTGCAATGCCGTCGCGCTGAGTTGCAAGGCTTCTTCGATGCGGTCAACCAGCGCGTTATTCGAAAAGGGCTTCTCGACGAAGTCGAAGGCGCCGCGCTTGACGGCGGCCACCGCCGTGGGCACGTCGCCATGACCGGTCAGAAAGATCACCGGCAAGAAGGGCAGCAGGCCGCGCTCGGCCAGCCGTTCGAAGAGCACGAGCCCGCTGGTGCCGGGCATGCGCACATCGAGCACCAAGCACGAAGGCGCGCTGGGCCAGTCGCGCGCGCCGGGGCCGCTTTGCATCGCCAGCCAGTCTTCAAATGCTTCGGCGCTGGCGAAGCCCTCGCTGAGCAAGCGGCGCGAGCGCAGCAGCCAGGCGAGCGCTTCGCGCACGACATCTTCGTCGTCGACCAGGTAGACCACCGGGATGCCTAGACTCGGGTCAAGCGTTGTGGTCATGTTGGTGTGGTGGAGGCGGCGTGGGGCGCAGCGTTGGGAACAGGCGCGGCAGCGAGCGTAAACCGGAATGCCGCACCACGGCCGCCGCCGCGTGGCGCGCCGAGTTCGAGCGTGCTGCCGTGCTGTTCGATCACCGTGCGGCACAGGCTCAAGCCCAGCCCCATGCCTTCAGCGCGGGTGGTGAAGAAGGGCGTGAAGAGCTTTTGCGCAATCTCGGGCGATATGCCGGGCCCGGCATCGCTGACGCTGAACTCGACGCGCTTAGGCTCGCTCTGACCCACACGCAGCGTGAGCACGCGCTCGGCCAGTGGCGTGTCGTGTTCCATCGCCTGGATGCCGTTGCGGGTGAGGTTGAGCAGAACCTGCTCCAGCATCGTGCGGTCACACACCACCAGCGGCGCGGGCTTGGGCAGGTCGAGCTCGATGCGCGTGCCGCTCTTGCGCGCTTGCAGGCGCACCAGGGGCAGCACGGCCTCTAGCAGCACGTCGGCCGACACGCGCTCGTGGTGTTGCTCGCGCCGGCGCACGAAGTCGTGCACGCTCTTGATCACCAGGCCGGCACGCTGGGCTTGCGCTTCGATGCGCGACAGCGCCTGTTTGAGCATGGCGGTGGTGTCGGCGTCGCTCACGGCCGGCGGCTGCGCCAGGAGATTGAGCGAGCCGCTGGCGTAGCTGGCAATCGCCGCCAGCGGTTGATTGAGTTCATGGCTGAGCAGCGAGGCCATCTCACCCACCGTGGCCAAGCGCGCGCTGGCTTGCAGGCGGTCTTGCTGCTGGCGCGAGATCTCTTCGATGCGCCGCTGCGCGCTCAGGTCCACCACGGCGCTCATCCAGCCGGTGTGCTGGCCTTCGCCGTCGACCAGCGGGGCTTCGTAAATCATCACCGGGAAGCGCTCGCCGCTCTGGCGCATGAACTCGGTCTCAAAGCCTTCGCGCGACTCACGGCGCAGCGCTTCAGGCAGGCTCAGCCGCGTGGCTTGGCGACTTGCGTACTCGGGTGCGCGCTCGGGCGGCCAGTACAGCGAGGTACCGGCAGGCGCGGGCCGGCGCAGCTCGTCGGCGTTGAAGCCCACCATCGTGCAAAACGCTGGATTGACGTAGGTGATCTGGCCTTGCAGGTCACGCGCGCGCAGGCCCGTGATGAGTGAGTCTTCCATGGCCTGGCGAAAGGCCAGCGCCTCGGCCAGCGCGCGCTCGGCCTGGCTGCGCCGGCGCACGTCGCGCGCCAGCAAGATGACCAAGGCGAAGAGCGCAAGCGACAAACCCATCACCAGCGCGGTGGTCAGGTTGGGGATCAGGCTGGGGCGCCCGCCGGTGCTGTCGGCACGCAGCTGCAAGGCGCGCCCGGGCAGATCCACCACTCGGTCGGCTACATAGACGGCAGCACCTCGGCCGCTGCCGGCACGCGCCAGTCGCGCGCCGTCGCCTTCCACGAACGAAAGCTCCCAGCGCCCGCGCTGCGCGGCGGGCAAGGCGGCTTCAAGCAGGCCGGCCAAGCCAAAGGTGCCCACAAGGTAGCCACCTTCATTGCGCTCGCTGCCCAAAGACAGGCAGAGGTCGACAACTTCCAGCCCGGCGCCGTCGCGCATAGGCACGAAGTACGAGCGCGAAAACACCGGCGCCGTGACGCGGCGCGCCACGGAGCAGGCGAGTTCGGCTTCGACGTCGAGATCACTGCGCGACATCTGCGCAAAGAGCGTCGGCGCGGTGGGCAGCGCGGCGACGTCGACGATGCGGCGCAGGCTGTCGCGCCGCTCCAGGCGCAGCAGCGCGCGCTGTCGCTGTAGCAGCGCCAGCGCGCTGCGTTGCCACGCGTCGGCAGCGGACTGGGGCTCGGCCAGGCCTTGCAGCGCCTGCAAAGCCTGAAGCATGTCTTGGCGTACCTGGGCCGCCGCTTCCAATGCCACCGTCTCAGCGGCGTCTTGCAGGCGCGACGATTCATGGCTGATGGTCAGCGCCAGCAGCAGCGTTTGCGCCACCAGCAGCAACAACACCAATGCCGCCCACAGCATGGCGCGGCGCAGTCGCCGCCGCGGCACGGGGGTCGGCAAGGTGGGGCGTGGTTCGGCCGCATTCATAGAGGCAGTATTTGGGTCGGGCAAGGTGGCTCTGCTAAGCAGTTTCGCGCATCGCCGGCGGCACAGTTCAGCGCACAATGCGCGCCCGCTGCGGCTTGCTTGCTTGCCCGCCAAGAGCGTGATTCCCAAGGAGACCGTGTGACGACATCAGACAGCCGCAGTGCCGAGCTAAAACGCGCCGCACTCGAATACCACGAGTTCCCAACGCCGGGCAAGGTGGCCATCGCCGCCACCAAGCAAATGCTCAACCAGCATGACCTGGCGCTGGCCTATTCACCCGGCGTGGCTGCGGCGTGCGAAGAGATCGTGGCCGACCCGGCCAACGCCTGGCGCTACACCGCACGCGGCAACCTCGTGGCCGTCGTCACCAACGGCACCGCCGTGCTCGGCCTGGGCAACATCGGCCCGCTGGCGGCCAAGCCAGTGATGGAGGGCAAGGCCGTGCTCTTCAAGAAGTTCGCCGGCATCGACGTCTACGACATCGAACTCGCCGAGAACGATCTCGACAAGCTGGTTGACATCATCGCCGCGCTGGAGCCCACCTTCGGCGGCATCAACCTCGAAGACATCAAGGCGCCCGATTGTTTTTACGTCGAGCGCAAGCTGCGTGAACGGCTGAAGATTCCCGTCTTTCACGACGACCAGCATGGCACGGCCATCGTCGTCGGCGCGGGCTTGCTCAACGCGCTCAAAGTCGTGGGCAAGCCGATCGATCAGGTCAAGCTCGTGACCTCGGGCGCGGGCGCTGCGGCACTGGCCTGCCTGGGCCTCTTGCTCAAGCTTGGCGTGCGGCGCGAAAACATTTGGGTCACAGATCTGGCCGGCGTGGTCTACGCGGGCCGCAAAGAGCTGATGGACCCCGACAAGGCCGCCTTCGCGCAGCCGACCGCGCTGCGCACGCTGGCCGAGGTAATCGCCGGGGCGGACATCTTTTTGGGCTTGTCCGCAGGCGGTGTGCTCAAGCCCGACATGGTGGCCAGCATGGCGCGTGCGCCGATCATCTTTGCGCTCGCCAACCCCACGCCGGAAATCATGCCCGAGCAAGTCAAGGCTGTGCGCAGCGACGCCATCATGGCCACCGGGCGCACCGACTATCCGAACCAGGTCAACAACGTCCTGTGCTTCCCCTATATCTTTCGCGGCGCGCTCGATTCGGGTGCGACCACGATTACCGACGAGATGGAGATTGCGGCCGTGAAGGCCATCGCCGAGCTGGCGCAGGCCGAACAAAGCGAAGTCGTGGCCGCAGCCTACGCTGGCGCCAACCTCAGCTTCGGGCCCGAGTACCTCATCCCCAAGCCCTTCGACCCGCGCTTGATGACGATGATCGCGCCGGCGGTGGCGCAAGCCGCGCTCGACTCCGGCGTGGCGGCGCGGCCGGTCACGGACATGGCCGCCTACCGCGACAAGCTGCAAACCTTCGTCTACGCCTCCGGCCAGACGATGCGCCCCATCTTCAACCTGGCCAAACGCGCCGCGCGAAAACGCGTGGCCTTCGCCGAAGGTGAAGACGAGCGCGTGCTGCGCGCGGTGCAGGTGGTGGTTGACGAAGGCCTGGCGCGGCCCACATTGATCGGGCGCCCTTTGATCATCGCCAAACGCATTGAGGCCTTCGGCCTGCGTCTGAAGGAGGAGCTCGACTACGACATCGTCAACGTCGAACAAGACCATCGCTACCGCGACTTCTGGATGACCTACCACCGCATGACCGAACGCAAGGGCGTGACGGTGCACCTGGCCAAGATCGAGATGCGCCGCCGCCTCACGCTCATCGGCGCGATGTTGCTGCACAAGGGTGAGGTCGACGGCATGTTGTGTGGCACCTGGGGCACCACGGCCAACCACCTTCTCTACATCGACCAAGTCATTGGCAAGCGCGCCGGCGGCAGCCCCAGCACCGAGCAAGACGTGCGCGTCTACGCCTGCATGAACGGCTTGATGCTGCCGGGGCGGCAGGTCTTCCTGGTCGACACCCACGTCAACGCCGACCCGACCGCTGCTGAGCTGTGTGAGATCACGGTCATGGCGGCCGAAGAGATGCGCCGCTTTGGCATCACGCCCAAAGCTGCGTTGCTCAGCCACTCGAACTTTGGCAGCAGCGACACGCCCGCGTCGCTGAAGATGCGCGCCACCCTGGCGCTTCTACGTGAGCAGGCGCCTTGGCTCGAGGTCGACGGCGAGATGCACGGCGACGTCGCTCTGGACGGCGCCTTGCGTAAGGCCTCGATGCCCCACAGCACGCTCGTCGGCGACGCCAATCTGCTGGTGCTGCCCAACATCGACGCCGCAAACATTGCCTACAACCTGCTGAAGACGGCAGCCGGCGGCGGCATTGCCATCGGCCCGGTGCTGCTGGGCGCGGCAAAACCCGTGCACGTGCTTACTTCGAGTGCCACCGTTCGACGCATCGTCAACATGACAGCGCTGACCGTGGCCGACGCCAACGCCGCGAGGTAACCCCCGCAGATCGGCGTTGACGGGCGTCATTCCTAATTTCGTGGCGCTCATGCGGATGTGAGCGCACGCTGATATCCCTCATGCCGTGCCGCACACTTGTGCGGCGGCTTGAGTTTTTGGGGGGTTTCCGCTAACATTCGGGATTGATTTTTCAGGGTAAACCCGTGTTTTTCTCCGGCCACGCGGCCATCCGCGTCACTTGTAGCGACACTTCCAGCCTCAAGCTTTGGCAGCAGTTGTGCCGGCTGACGGTCGCAAAACTGACATTTTTTGTCACAGCGCTGACCATGGTCGTGGGTGCGGGGGTCACGCCGTCGGCGTTCGCGCGGTCGACAAACCAGGACTCGACAGAGGCGGTGGCGTTGGCCAGTCTGCCGCGCGAAGCGCAAGAGACCCAGCGGCTGATTCTCTCGGGCGGGCCGTTTCGCTTTTCCAAGGACGGCAGCGTATTTGGCAACCGCGAGCGTGTCCTGCCCCAGCGCAAACGCGGGCACTACCGCGAGTACACCGTCGTCACACCGGGTTCGCGCGACCGCGGCGCCAGGCGCATCGTTTGTGCGGGCGAACAAAAAACCGCCCCCGAGGCTTGTTATTACACCGCTGACCACTACAACAGTTTTCGACGGATCCAGCGCTGATCCCGTTTTTTGTGTTCCACGTTTTTTAATTTAATGAAGGAGGCAGGCGACCATGCAGTTGCAGACCATCCGCCCCAACATCGTGCAGTCGATTCGGGCCTATCGGGTTGAAGACCTGATGTCGGCCGCGAACTCGGCGGGCCAGCACTTTTTATACGCCAACCTGACCGACGCGCAATCCAAACAAGACGTGCTCGAAGGCATCGCGGGGGCCTTCACCTTCCCCACGCACTTTGGCAAAAACCTCGACGCGCTTTACGACTGCATGACCGACCTCGTGCACAAGTCGGGCGCGCAGCCTGGTTTCGTGGTCGTGCTCGAGCAGTTGCCCGACAACCCGCGGTTCGATCGCGAGGCGCGCGAACAGCTGCTGGACGTCTTCCGAGACGCGGCTGACTTCTGGCTAGAGAGACGAATACCCTTCAGGTGCTTCTATTCTTTTCAGTAGCCCGCTCCCAAGATACAGGGTCATGGGAGCGGGCTACGGAAACGGCCCCCACGAGCGCACCAGTCAAGCCGGCAGCCAAGGTTGCCATCAGCAAGACCGGCGGCAATCCAAATTTCGGCATGAACATGCCAATGATGAGCAGCGCCTTCGATACGGCGATGTGGCTTAACGCCGCCTGACGGCGTCAACGCAAGACCCAAAACGGGCCGGCAGCGCAACAGCGCGTCGGCCCTTTTTTTGCCCCGGCTTCAGGTCTCGGCGCAGGCGCGAGCCAAGGCCAGGTATTCAGTCGCCGGCACCTCTTCGGCGCGCCGCTGCACGTCGAATGAGATCGGCGCGGTGCGTGCATCGAGCCAACGCCCCAGCGTATGGCGCAAGAGCTTCCTCCGCTGCGAAAACGCCACCGTGACGATCTCCGACAGCAGCGCCTGCGGCACCGTCTCGGTGCCGGCCAAGGGCAGCATGCGCACCACCGCCGAGTGCACGCGCGGAGGTGGGTCGAAGGCCTCGCGCGGTACGTCCACCACCGACTCGATGGCGTAGCGCCACTGCAGCATCACGCTCAGGCGCCCGTAGTCTTTGTTGCCTGGCGCGGCGGCCATGCGCTGCACGACTTCCTTTTGCAGCATGAAGTGCTGGTCGGCCACATGCTCGGCCGCGGTCAGCAGGTGAAAGAGGATCGGCGTGGAGATGTTGTAGGGCAGGTTGCCGATGACACGCAGCTTGGCGCCCAGGCTTTGCGCCAGGGCCACGAAATCGACCTTCAGCACGTCGGCTTCAATCACTTGCATGAGCGGCTGGCGGCGCAGGCGTGCCGCCAAGTCACGGTCAAGCTCGATCACCGTCAAGGCGCCGGCGCGCGCCACCACGGGGTGCGTGAGTGCGCCCAGCCCCGGGCCGATCTCGACCAGCGCCTGCCCGGGCCGCGGGTCGATGGCACGCACGATGGCGTCGATGACGCCGAGGTCAACAAGAAAGTGCTGGCCGAAGCGCTTGCGCGCGATGTGCGCCACAGGGTATAGCGAGAGCCGCAGCGCTTAGAGCGGCGGCTCGCGCATTTCGATGTAGGCCTTGGCACGCAGGTCCTTGGCCCATTCGAGGTAGGCCTCTTCGAACTTCTGCTCGCGCAGCACATTGCGCGCTTGCTCGCGCAGTTGCTTCGTTTCCAACGCCACGTCGCGCCGCTCCATGACCTGGATCAGGTGCACGCCAAAACGCGACACCACGGGTGGTGTGATGCCGCCTGGCGTGAGCTTGTTCATAGCCTCTTCAAACTCGGGCACAAACTGCCCGGGCGCCGCCCAGCCAAGCTCGCCGCCGCTGGTGGCTGAGCCGTCTTCAGAGTGCTGACGTGCCAGGTCTTCAAAGCTCGCCGACTTGGCCTCGATCTGTCGTTTGAATTCCGCCAGGCGCCGTGAAGTAACCTCGGCGCTCAAGCGCTCAGAGGTACGCAGCAGGATGTGCCGTGCGCGCGTCTGCGTGATGCGCAGCGCCGCACCCTCACGCCGCTCGATCAGCTTGAGAACATGAAAGCCAGCGCCGCTGCGCACCAGCGCCGGGGCCACCTCGCCAGGCTTGAGTGCGCGCGTGGCCTCGATGAAGAGGTCCGGCAGGCGTGACGCCGGCCGCGCGCCGATCTCACCACCCTTTTGCCGGTTGCCGTCTTCCGACAGCTCGCTGGCGACGCGCTCGAAAGCCTCACCGCCACGCACGCGTGCTAACGCGCTTTCAGCACGTGCGCGCCGCGCTTGCACCGTGGCTTCGCTGGCGCCGTCGGCGACCGTGACAAGAATCTGCGCGAGGTTGATCTCGGCGTCGGCCTGGGCCTCGCTGCGCTGTTTTTCGACGAGGCGATCGACCTCGGCGTCGGTGATGCGGATGCGCGGATAGACCTCGCGCTCGCGCACGCGCTCGACCAGCATTTGGTCGCGCAGGTTGGCGCGAAAGCGGCCGTAGTCGATGCCGTCGTCACGCAAGCGGCTGCGCAACTGAGCCAGCGTGATCTGGTTTTGCGCGGCGACGTTTTGCACCGCGCGGTCGACCTCGGGCTCGTCGATCTTCAGCCCGGCTTCGCGGGCGTAGGTGATGATGACGCGCTCTTCGATCAGGGCGTCGGTGACCTGGCGGCGCAATTCAAGCTCGGGCGGCAGGCCCTGGGGCGCGCGTTGCGAGGCTTCACGCGCGCGCTCGATGCGCTGGTCGATCTCGCCGGCCGTGACCAGCTCCTGGTTGACGACGACGACGATGTAGTCGCCGTTGCGCACGGCCGCGCGGCCTTGCGCGAACGCTGAAGCCAAGCTGCCCGCGAGTACGCAGGCGGTGGCGACGAGGCGCCAGGATGAGGTCGAATCAGTCATAGGTCGGTACGTCCGGGGGTGGCCGGCCTTCTTCTCGCAGCAAACGGTAACCGGGAACATTGTCCTTCAACACCTTCAGCGGGTTGGCCCCCAGGCGCGATAGGCCGACGAGTTCGAGCTGGATCAGCAACCGCGTGGTCGCTTCACTGCGCCCGGTGGACAGCCGCTCGGCCACGATGCGGCCGATCCAGCAGCCGGCGTCGTACTCCACACCGAGCACGGCGTCGGTGATGCGCTTTTCCTGCACGCTGTAGTTGACGCGGCCCACGCTGTACCAGGCGCCACCGCAGCCGTTGCCGGCAACGTTGCCGCGCAGTCGGTTCTCGATCGCCGGCGCCGCAGTGCTGGGCGACGAGAATTGCAGCGGCCACTGCCAACCCATCTCAATCTGCTCGCTCTGGCCGCGTGTCAAGCGGTAGGTGGCGCTGACCGTGCGGAACTCACCGGGTGCATAACGCGCCGTCACCACCGCGCGCTTCACGCGTGCGATGTCGCTGCCGTACTGAAGCGCCGTGTCCAGCGCCCAGTTCGGAATCACCGAGGTGCCGCCGAGCAAGAGCAGGTCAGAGAAGCGCTGCGTCAACGCCACGCCGTCGCCGGTGACGCGCTGGGTGCGCAGCAAGTAGCGCTGCACGACACCCAGGCGCAAGGCCTCGACGCCACTGGTGCTGTCGAGCAGGCGGCTCGTCACCCCGGCGGTGATTTGGTGTGAGTCCGAGACACGGTCGATGCTTGTGAACGCGTTGTCCGCAAAGATCGAGCTGGCGTTGAAATCGCGCTCGGCGGCGTCGAAGTTGGGCAGCGTGCTTTGCGCGCGGTAGGGCGTGTTGACGTAGTGCAGCCGCGGCTCCAGCGTCTGGCGCAGCGCGCGGCCGAAGGCGGAGGTCTCGCGCTCGAGCTCCAGGCCGCTGTCCAGGCTCAGGCTCGGGATCACACGCGCAGCACTCTTGCGGCCGTCAGGCATGGCGGCATCAGTACGGTAGCTGGCCATGTTCAGCGCGAAGCGCGGCACCACCCACCAACCGGGTTCGCGCCAGGGCCGGCTGAGGTTGGCCAGCAGGTGCACACGCGAGCCTTCGCTGCGCACATCCGCCAAGCTGGCGCGCGCGGGCAAGGTGAAATGGTTGAACTCGCTCTCAGCCGCCCACACCAGGCCGCTGCCGAGCCGGCCGCTGCCGCGTGCGCCAATCTGCGGGCTGCGCTGGTAGGGGCTGAGCACGAGATCGGTGCTGCCTTGCAGCACCTGCCAATGCTGCGTGCGTGCATAGGCCAGGCCTTCGCCGTCAGGCACGTTGAACTCGTATTCGGCAGCCAGGCGCGTGGGCAGCAGGCGTGGCGTGAAGCCACGTTGGGCGTTGGGGAAGTCGCGCCACCAGCCGTCGTCAGAGACACGCTGCACGTCGGCCTGGTAGCGAAACTTGCTCGACACGTCACCCTGGTGCTGCCAGCTCAGCGCATGGCGCTCGCGTTTCAGCACCGTGTCGTTGGGCAGCAGGTCGAGATTGAGATTGCCGTTGTAGGCGGGTTCGAGATACCGGAATTCACCCACCACGCCCGCGCCGCGTCGCGTGATCAAACGCGGCGTGATGGTGGCGTCGCGGTTGGGCGCGATGTTCCAGTAGTACGGCACCGACACCTCAAGCCCGCTGCGGCTGTCGATGTTGAAGCTGGGCGGCAGCCAGCCCGACTTGCGCGCATCCGTCAGCGGGAAGCTCAGCACGGGCAAGGCCAGGATCGGCACGCCCAGAAAGCGCAGCACCGCGCCTTCGGCAATGCCTTCGTTGGCGTCGAAGTCGATGCGCACACGGTCGGTGTACAGCACCCAGGCGGGGTCACCCGAGCCGTCGCGCGGGCAACTGGTGTAGATGGCCTGCGTCGCCACCGAACGTGAACTGTCGATGAAGTCGACGCGCTC